>NZ_VIDW01000019.1:0-97982 GCF_006519665.1 Paenibacillus sp. tmac-D7
GCCGCGTGTACGGGCTTTGTCCGCCTTGTAGAAGCGTTCGAAAATAAAAGGCGCCCGTATGCCGTCTTCGGCCAAGAGGGAAATAATCGGGTTGGCGTTCTCGGCGTACAAGCCCTCTGCGCAATGGGCAATGGCGTTCATTCCGCTGGTTACGGACAAGCGTACAGGCAGCGTGACGGTAAGCTTGGAATCGTAGATCACGCTTTTCGGTTTAACGATCAGATTTTTCCCCGTCTTTTTCACCCCATTCTGCGTTATTCCCCAGATCGGCGTCATTTCCGATCCGGCATAAGTCGTAGGAATGGCTAAAATAGGCAGGGAAGTTTCCAACGCAATGGCTTTGGCAAGACCGATGGAAGAACCGCCGCCGACAGCAACGAGGCTGTCGACATCGAGTGATTGCACACGGCTGAGCGCTTCCGTCACCGTTTCATACGGGATGTGCTGCACGGCTTGGGCATGAATGCCGGCGCATAAGTCGCCGAGCAAGGCGCCGACTTCACGGGCCAATTCCGCTAAGTCAGCCGTAGCAATAACGAGCGCCTTGCGGGCGCCGAGAGCTTGAAGCTCTGCGCTAACCTCGGTTAGCGTACCCGCACCGAACAGGACTCTGCCGGGCAGGCTTTCAAATTGAAAATTTTTCATTTGCCATCCTCCGCGAATACCTGTTACTTGATTTGTGGATTTGTAATCGGCTCCAGAGCAGCCACGATTTCTTCGCGGCGATGCTCGAACCAGGACGGCAGCAGTAACTTATGCCCGAGCTTATCCATAGGCTCGTTAATTTCAAAGCCGATGTCGCTGGTCGCAATCTCGCACAGAATGCCTCCGGGGGAGCGGACGTAAACGGAATGGAAGTAATCGCGGTCCTTCACTTCGGAAGCATCCGTATACCCGATTCCTTCCAGGTGCAGTTTAAGCTTCGTCGCTTCGTCGTCGTTTGCAACCGCAAAAGCCACGTGGTGAACCGTCCCTTCACCGAACGTCCAGCTGCCTTGAGGCACATCCGGCTCGTGAATGAGGAATATCGTCTTTTGCGCGCCGCCGTCGCCGATTTCAAAACGATGGTACGGTCCTTCCTCTCCCGTTTTCCGGAAGCCTAACCCGTCCACGAGAAAACGTTCCTGCTCGGGAACTTCCCGCACCGACATCGTCACACTGTGAAAGCCCCGTACCGCTTCCGCGTCGGAAACTTCATCCGTAATCCAACCGGCGCGTTTGTCGCTGTCGTCGGCGACAAATTCGAATTCCAGACCGCACGGGTGGAAGAAGCCGATCCGCTTCTGGCCGAACCGCGATTCAATGGAGCCGTGCCCGACACCGTGCTTGTCAAGATGCTTGAGCCAAAATTCCAGTGACGACTCGGGGACGGTATAAGAGGTGATCTTCACCTGACCCGACCCTTTGCGTGCCTTAATGCCTGCCTTCCTGTAAGGAAAGGTCGTCATGACGGTACCGATTTCAGCGTTGCGGTTTGCGTAATAGAGGTGATAGATGCTTTCCGCACCGTCAAACAGAACCGTCTGCTTGACCATCCGCTGACCTACGATTTGGGTGAAGAAGTCGATATCTTCCTGCGCTCCTCCTACACCGGAAGTGACATGATGAATACCGCTGATCAATTGAGCCATATTTCTTTTCCTCCTTAATGATAGAATGTTATCGCTTTCATTTAATCGTGTAATGGATAACCGCCTTTTTAGCATAAAACGAGCATCTAACTGGTTTCTTACACGTTCGTGCTAATTTCTTACAATTGCAGGGCCGCCGCCTGTCTAAACGTCCCATGCCAGCGGAAGGGACAGCACGCCGTGTACAATACCCGTACCCGTTCGAACCGCTGCACCGGGTTTAATCCGGAAATCCGGGATGCGCTTCAGCCATTCCTCCAGGAAGATGCGCAGCTCGGACGATGCGAGCGTGGCGCCCGGACAACGGTGGATGCCTTGCCCAAAGGTGGAATGCGTCCGGGCATCGCTGCGGCGGAAATTCACTTCAAGCGGATTCTCGAAGCTTTCGGTATCCAGTCCATGCAAGCAGGCGGATAGAAAAATTTGTTCCCCTTCCTTCATCGCGACGCCCTTGTATACCATATCCTTAACGACGACCCTGGCGATATTCGGTACGCTAAAGCGTCTCAGCAGCTCTTCCACCGCATTGGGAATAAGCTCCGGATCGTCGATCAGCTGTCTCCGGTGTTCCGGATTCTCGGCCAGAAAGCGCGCAATCCAGCCCATCGTGGAGGCAACCGTATCCAAACCGCCGCCGAGCAAGCCGCGGATCAGGCCATAGGCCTCTTGATCGTTGAGTTTGCGTCCGCCGATATCGGCGTTAACGGCACGGCTGATCAGATCCTCCCCCGGATTGGCGCGTCGTTCCACGATCAAATTATGGATGTACAGGGCTCTTTGACGTTCGGTTTCCTCTTTGATTTCAGCGTTTCCCGGACGAACGAAAGCCGCAGTCCACTCGAGCAGCATCTCGCGATGTTCAAGCGGCAGACCGCACATCTTCAGGAAGACGATAATCGGAACCTGCAGGGCGAAATCAGCCATGAATTCGCACTCGCCCTTTGGCCGGAAGCCCTCGATCAAGGAGATCGCCAGCTCGCGGGCTTCACTCGACCAAGTCGAAATCGCTTTAGGCAGAAAAGCAGGTGCGAGAAGTCTGCGGTAAGCCATATGATCGGGCGGATCTATCTCGAGCGGAATGGCGGGCGGACGTGCAGACTTCGGGATAAATGCCGACTGCGAGGAGAAATGATCATGATCGGACAGGATATGGCAGATGTCCTCGCCGCGGGTCGCAACCCAATGGCCCTTATTGTGCGGCGTCCAAAAAATATCAGGCCCGTTATGCAGACGTTTCAAGGCCAGGAAGGGATCTTCGTCGGAGTCGGCCGGATGCAAAAAATCGAAATCGACCACTAAGTCAGGTGAAACATGAGAAGGTACGGCATCGTTTACACTCATCCTATTTCACTCCTGTACGGTTATTGATCTCGCGCGACCCTTATCGGATCGTTGTAACAAAAAATCCGCTCATGGAGCGGATTTTAAGAGAAGAAGCCGGCTACTTCTTGATCCACGCCTCTTCCGGGGTCCAATCGTTCCCGTTTGTCGTCAAGTTGCCTAAATCCTGAATCTTTTGCTGCGTGGCAACTCCCGTTGTCAGGCCGATCAAGGGGACGGCAAGGGCATATTCTTCAAAGAGCACTTTTTGCAGCTCCACAAGCGGTTTTTTCGAGGATTCGAAATCGGGCGCATTCCTGGAATCAGCCAGCAGCTGCTCGACCTTATCCGGATGCAAAATATTTTTACCGTACAGGGTTGCGTTTTTGCTTATTACCCGGTTCAACGTAGTTAATGTACTCGGCGCCATGGCTCTGAAAAACATAATCATCCCGTCCCACTTATCGTTAGTGAGAGCGGTCCACTTCGCCGAATCGACAGTGACCACTTGAGCGTCGATGCCTACCTTGGCCAAATAAGACTGAACGGCCGTCATGAGGTTCTCCCTGGCCGGATCTGTCGTGATCTTTGTTTTGAAGCCGTTCGGAAACCCGGCCTCCGCCAGCAGCTGCTTCGCTTTGTCCGGATCGTAGGGAAATCCTTTCACATCGGGATTGTGCGCCCACAGACCCGGTTTATACCACTGATTCGTGGAAAAACCAAGCCCTCTGCGGACCGACTTCACAATGGCTTCATTGTCGATGGCATGAATAACCGCCTGTCTAACCTTCACATTGGCGAATGGCGAGTTCGGGTTGATGGTATCGAACATAAGCCCGATGCCTACGGTTCCGAATACTTTATCGTCCGTCCAGGTCGTATATTTGCCCGACTTCTGAAGCTCTAGAAACATATCGGGATCCATCTGTGTCAACACGTCGGCGCCCCCGGTTTTAAACACATTGGCTGCCGTATTGATTTCTCTAATAAAGGTATATTCGATGGCATCCAAATACGGCTTGCCTTTTTGCCAATAGGTTTCGTTTTTCTTGAACTTGGCCGACACATCCTTCTCCCAGCTGACAAACTTGAACGGACCCGTACCGACCGGATTCAGAATAGCCCAATCCTTTCCGTTCTTGGCGACAGCAGCAGGCGATATCATCTTCACGTAGTAGGCGACGGCTTCCAGCAGCCCGCTGTCCCATGCCGCAAGATTCAACCGTACGGTGCTCGCATCGATCACATCGACCGACTGTATGCCGTTCACCTCGGGACGCTTGGCCGTTAAGTACTGCTCAATGTTCCATTTCACAGCCTCTGCGTTCAAGTCGGTATCATCATGAAATTTGATCCCCGGCTTGATTTTAATGGTAATCGTCTTATTTTGAGGATCGGATTGCCAGCTTTCCGCAAGGAACGGGAGGACGTTCCCTTCCTTATCGTAACGCCCGAGCGATTCAAGCACAGGCTGGTTATAGTAGAACGTGACGTTCGAACGCAGCTCGGCCGGATAACCCAGGTTCGTCAGCGTATCGGACATAATGATCTTCATTGTACCGCCATACTTCGACGATGCCGTTTTCGAATCATTTTGCGGTTCTTGCTTCGCCGGTTCTTGCTTGGCCGGTTCTGGGGTGCAGCCGGAGATGACCACAGAAATCAACAGACATAGGGCAAGGGAAAGAGAGATGAAATTGGACATTCCTGATTTCTTCCTCATTAGACGCACCTTTTTCCATTTATGATTTTTGTGATTCGTAAATGCTTACTTACTTGGCGGTCCAGCCCCCATCGACCGAGATGATGGCGCCGGTAATGTAACCCGCTTTCTCCGAAGCCAGGAACAGAGCCGTATTCGCGATTTCTTCCGGCTTTCCAAGCCTCCCCAGAGGGGTGATCTTGGGCAAATATTCTTTGGCTTCAGGCTTCATATCCAGTACAGTCGTCATCATCGGCGTATCGATAGAACCGGGACAAATACAGTTGACGCGGATATTGTGCACGCCGTACGTGACAGCCCATACACGAGTCAACGAGATAATCGCGCCTTTTGACGCCGTATAGGCATCCGCTCCCGGTTGGCCTACCAGCCCGGCTGCCGACGAGTTGTTGATAACGCTTCCAGATTTTTGTTCAATCATGACCGGCAGCACATGCTTCGTAAAATAAAAGACACTGTTCAGATTAATATCGAGAATCGCCTTCCAATCGTTCGTGTCGGCCTCTACGACTGACGCCATTTTATACTTGGCGCCAAATCCGATTCCGGCATTGTTGAAGAGCACGTCGATTCGCCCGTATTTATTTTTGACTTCATTTACTAAAGAGATCACGGCCTCTTCGTCGGATACATCCAGTTTATAGAAATGAGCTTTGAAGCCGGCATCGTTAATTTCCTGCTGTACCGCTTTCCCCCCTTCTTCGTTTAAATCTGCGAAAATCACCGTGGCCCCTTCTTCCGCAAACAATTTGGCCGATGCTTTGCCTTGTCCGCTGGCGCCGCCCGTAATAATGGCTACCTTGTCTTTTAATACCATCATCAATCACGCTCCTAATGGCTTTATTTAGCCGGTTGATGCTTCCTGGCAAACCGCTACGCTCTGAAACAAGCCACGCCGTGTCCTCCGCCGACGTTCAGCAGCGGCGGCGCGGATTCGCTGCACTCTTTCGTTGCATGCGGACAACGGTTAGAGAAGCTGCACCCCGGCGGTTTGTTCATCAGACTCGGCACATCGCCCTTGATCACGATTCGCTCCCGCGTCTCCTCCACAAAGGGATCGGGAATCGGGACCGCCGCAAGCAAAGCCTGCGTGTACGGGTGCTTAGGGTTTTCATACAGCGACTTCCAATCCGCAATTTCCACAATACGCCCCAAATACATCACGGCTACGCGGTCGCTGATGTGCCGTACGACGGATAAATCATGGGCAATGAATAAATAGGACAGCCCCAGCTTCACCTGTAAATCCTCAAGCAGATTGATGATCTGCGCCTGAATCGATACGTCGAGCGCCGAGATGGCTTCGTCGCATACGATAAAGGAAGGATTGCTCGCTAACGCCCGGGCGATGCCCAGACGCTGCCGCTGTCCGCCGCTGAATTCGTGCGGAACGCGGTTTTTCAAATCCGGATCGAGGCCTACTAACCGGAACAGCTCATCGACCCTGTTGTTATACTCGCTCCGGCTGCTTACCAATTTGTTGATTTTCAGCGGTTCCCCGACAATATGACCCGCCGTTTGCCGGGGGTCGAGAGAGCCGTAAGGATCTTGAAAGATGAGCGACATATGTTTGCGGAGCGGACGCAGCTGACTTTTGGACATGGCAGCGATGTCCTGCCCTTCAAACAAAATTTGGCCCCCGGCAGGATCGTACATGCGCAGGATGCTGCGGGCCACGGTCGTTTTGCCGCATCCGCTCTCCCCTACAAGCCCCAGCGTCTCCCCCTTTTTCAGGTCAAAGCTGATGTCGTCCACCGCTTTAATATCGGCGACTTTCCGCTTCAGCAGCCCCTTCGTGACAGGAAAGTACGTTTTCAGGTTTTTCACTTCCAACAAGATTTCCGTTTTCGGTTTGGATGGGCCCGCATGAACTTCCGCCTTTTCCTGCACCTCCTGGAGCATGACTCCCCCGTCGGCTGCCGCTGCCGCTTCCGTTTCACCTATGTTCACATAGCATGCGGCATGATGTCCGTCCTTCACTTCAACCAGTTCGGGGGCAGGCGCCTCCGAGCATAGGGCCGTGCGGTAAGAGCACCGGGGAAGAAACGGACAAGTTGCCTGCTTGTCGGCAAGGTTGGGCGGCAGCCCTTCGATCGGAATCAGCTTGCGGTCCTTCGGATCATCCAATCTCGGCACGGCCTTAAGCAGACCAATGGTATACGGGTGCTGCGGACTGGCGAATATGTCCTTGGCCGAGCCGGACTCCACAATCCCTCCGGCATACATGACATAGATGCGATCCGCATAACGGGCCACAATGCCCAAATTGTGCGTTACGAGCACTAAAGCCGTATTCGTGCGCTTGACGATATCCCGCAGCAATTCGAGCAGCTGCGCTTGTGTCGTCACATCCAAGGCTGTCGTAGCTTCATCCGCGATCAAAATTTTCGGATTGCAAGACAGCGCCATGGCAATCATAATCCGCTGTCTCATGCCGCCGCTAAACTGATGCGGGTAGTAATCGACCCGATGCTCGGCATCCGGTATGCCCACCTGCTGGATTAATTCGATGGCCCGGCTGCGCGCTTGGGCTTTATTCAGCTTCATATGCAGCATGACCGATTCGCCGATCTGTTCCCCCACGGTCAACACCGGGTTAAGTGAGGTCATCGGTTCCTGAAAGATAACGCCGATCTGGCCGCCCCGAATATCGCGCAGTTCCTCGCTCTTCGGGTGGTACCGGAGCAGGTCGGCACCTTTAAACAACACTTCTCCGCCGACAATTTTGCCGGGGGGCGAAGGAATGAGCTGCAGCCCGGAATATTGGGTGACGGACTTGCCGGAACCGCTTTCGCCGACGACCGCCACGATCTCTCCCTCGTCAACATAATACGAAACGCCATCCACCGCTTTATACGTAAGGCCGTCTACCCTAAACTCGGTTTTTAGATTTTTCACTTCCAACAGATGATTCATTCGCGGATACCCTCCTCATCATGCGGCGACTTTCTTCCAATCCGATTATTACGTCGTTCCTCTCAACCTCGGATCCAGCGCGTCTCTTAGCGCATCGCCAACCAGATTAAAGGCCAGGACCGTAATCATGACCGCGATGCCCGGAGCAAAAGAAAGCAGCGGATTGGTGGATAAATATTTATATCCGTCATTGATCATGGAGCCCCAGGCGGCTCCGGGCGGAGCGATACCGAGTCCAAGGAAGCTCAGACCGGCTTCAGCGAGAATGGCCACCCCTAAATTCAACGTAATCAGCACGATCAAGGGAGACAGGCAGTTGGGGAGGACGTGAACCAGCATGTTACGAAGGTTGCTTGCGCCGCTGATTTCGGCCGCCACGACATAGTCCGCCTGCCTTACCGACAATACTTGTCCCCGCATCAGCCTCGCATAATTGGGTATCAAGGCAACCCCGAGCGAGATCATGACGTTAGCCAAACCGCCGCCCAGCGCAGCCCCTACCGAAAGCGCCAAAATAATCGGAGGAATCGCCATGAGCGCGTCCATCACCCGCATAATGAAGCCGTCCACAATGCCGCGAAAGTACCCGGCGATCAGACCGAGCGACATGCCGATGCCTCCGGCAATCGCGACAGACACAATCCCGACGGCAAGGGATGCACGCGTTCCGTAAATAATCCGGCTTAAGATATCCCGGCCGAACAAGTCCGTGCCCAGCAGATGCGCCGAGGACGATAGCTGAAGCGTATTGCTCAAGTCCTGCTCGTACGGGTCGTAGGGTGAAAGAACAGGGGCGAATATGGCGCAAAGCACGATTAACAGCAGAATAATCAAGGCCGCTACGACAGCCTTGCGCGCCAGAAAGACGCGGAGAAATTTCCGTAGGTTGCTTGTTCGCGGCGAAAGCTTCGCTGCCGGTTTGGCAAGTGCGGTTTCCATCAAGCTCTTCCCCCTTTATTCGTAATGAATCCGCGGATCCACGTAGCTGTAGGTAATATCCACAATCAGATTCACCAGAGCGACGATCGCGGCAATAACCAGTACGCAGCCTTGAACGACGATGAAATCTTGATTAAGAATGGATTGAACGATAAGCCTTCCCATCCCGGGGATGTTAAATACCGATTCAATAAATACCATCCCCCCGACGATATGTCCGAGCTGCAAGCCAAGCAGGGTAATGATCGGGATCAGCGCATTGCGCAAGGCATGCTTCACGATGACCAGCCGTTCCTTCGAACCCTTGGAACGGGCAGTTCGAATATAATCCTGCCGGATGACCTCCAGCATCGCCGAACGGGTCTGGCGGGCAATCGATGCCAAAGACGCCAGCGCTAGAACAAAAATAGGCATCAGCATATGCTTGACGCTTTCGCCAAAGTCTTCCCATGGCGATACATAGCCTTGAACCGGCAGCCATCCAAGCTGCATGCTGAACAAATACACGCCCAGGATCGCGAGCCAGAAGCTGGGAATCGAAATCCCGGAATTGGAAATCAGGAGAACGGCGGAATCCCATGCCGACCCGCGCTTGACGGCGGCGATCACCCCTGCGGGAATACCGATGAGCAACGCCAGCAGCAGCGAATAAATCCCGAGCTGCAGCGTGATCGGCAGACGGGTGGCGATCGTACCGGTCACCGCGTCTTTGTAGTATAAAGATTTGCCCAAGTCCCCTTGGAGCACATTGCCGAGCCAGTGAAGATATTGAACCGGCAGCGGCTGATCCAGTCCCATTTCCTCCCGCAGCAGATCGATCTGCTCCTGGGTAGCCTCGCTGCCCAGCATGATGCGGGCCGGGTCACCGGGAAGCAGCTGCATGATCAGGAAAACAAGCATCGTTACAATGAGCAGAACAATGACGGTCTGCAGAAGCCTTCTTAGGATAAATGTTGCCATTAATGGACGCCTCCCTCGCTCAAGATTAACGATAACGAGGGTAAGTCGGAAGCATGGCTTACCCTCATTGTACCGGCTACTTCTTCAACCACACGCCCTCCGGGTTCCAGTCGAACGCATTCGTTTTATCGAAATCGATGTTTTGCACGTGGGGGGAAATGGCCATACCGCTTACGAGACTGAGAAGCGGAAACCCGATGGCATATTCATCGAAAATCACTTTTTGCAGCTCCAGCACTGCTTTTTTCGAGGCTCCGGCATCCGTCGCTGTCCTTGCTTCGGCAAGCAGCTGCTCTACCTTATCCGGATGGATGATGTGCTTGGCGTACAGCGAGCCGTCTTTGCTGATGATCCGGTTCATATGGATCGAGATATTCGGCGCGAGCGCTCTATAGAACAGAATCATCCCGTCCCACTTATCCGCAATCATCGCGCTCCACTTCGCGGCGTCCACCGTAACCAGTTCAACTTCAATGCCCACCTTGGCCAGATAGCTTTGAACGGCCGTCATGACCTCGGCTCTGGATGCGTCTGTGGTGATCTTCGTCTTGAAGCCGTTCGGATAACCGGCCTCCGCCAGCAATTGTTTCGCTTTCTCCGGATCGTATGCGAATCCTTTCACATCCGGGTTGTAGAACTGGGAAGAGGCATTATTCCACTGGTTGGTAGCCAAGGCCATCCCGCGAAGCACCGAACCGATAATGGCCTTGGAGTCCACGGCATGCATGACCGCCTGCCTGACCTTGACATCCGCGAACGGGGAATTCGGATTGGCGCTGTCGAACATCAGTCCTACACCCAAGGGGCCAGTAATGTTCTCATTCGTACGGATCACGTATTTCCCCGTCTTCTCCAGCTCCAAATAAGTTTCGGCGCTCATTTGCGTCAGGACGTCGCCGCCCCCCGTCTTAAAAGCATTGGCCGCCGTATTCCGGTCATAGATGAGGGAATACTCAATGCCGTCCAAATAAGGCTTGCCCTTCTGCCAGTAATTTTCGTTCTTTTTAAACTTGACCGAAATATCGCGTTCCCAGCTGACTAACTTGAAGGGACCCGTGCCGACCGGGTTTTTAATGGCCCAGTCTTTTCCGTTTTTCGTAATCGCCGTCGGGGATGCCATCTTGACGTAATAGGCAATCGATTCAAGCAGATTGTTATCCCATTGCGCAAGATTCAGCCTCAACGTGTGGGCATCGATCACATCCATCGATTGGATGCCGTTGACCTCGGGACGTTTGGCTTTCTGGTACTCTTCGATATTCCACTTCACCGCTTCTGCGTTAAAGTCGGTATCGTCCTGGAATTTGATGCCGCTCTTTAATTTGAACGTAAGGGTCTTCGCTTGCGGATCGGCTTGCCAGCTATCCGCAAGCCATGGTGTCATGATCGCTTTATCATTATAGCGGCCAAGCGTTTCCAATACCGGCTGAACAAAGTACAGACTCGACGATACCCGTTGTTCAGCCGGATACCCCAGATTGGTGACATTATCGAGCACAATAACTTTCAACGTGCCGCCTGGCGTCGGCCCTGTATTCGTCGGTTCCTTCGAAGCTTCTTGAATCGCAGGCTCTTTGCTGCATCCGCTCAGTATTACAGTAATAAACAGACAAGCGGCAAAGCTGAAGTATATAAACCTGGTCATTTCTGACCTCTTTCTCATTCCAACACTCCCTTTTTCAACATACGATTTATTTTTGTACCCACACTTCCTCAGGAGCCCAATCGTACCCGTTCGTTTTGAACATCCCCAGGTTTTGGACCTTCGGATTCATGAAGATCGAACTTATCGGACTTGCCATCGGGAAATACATCGCATGGTCATCATGGAGGACTTTTTGCATGTCCAACACTGCTTTTCTGGATGCTTCGGCATCCGGCGCGTCTATGGCGTCCTTCAGCAGCTTGTTTAAGCTTTCCGGATGGATGATGTTTTTGGAGAAATAGGCGGCGTCCTGGCCGAAATTGCGGTAGATTAAGGTCGGAGCGTTAGGCTGCAGCGTTCTGATATAAACCGTCATCCCGTCCCACGTACCAGCTGTCAAAGCGATAAGCTTCGATACGTCCATCGTAACCACTTGCACATCGATGCCTACCTTGGCCAGGTAGCTTTGAACGGCTGTCACTAAATTTTCATAGGAAGGTATCGTCGTGATCTTCGTCTTGAAGCCGTTCGCATACCCCGCCTCCGCCAGCAATTGCTTCGCTTTCTCCGGATCGTAGGGGTAGCCCTTCACATCCGGATTGTAAAACTGGGCGGTTGAATCATAATATTGGTTGGTCTCTTCGGCTAATCCTCTTAACACTGATTTGATAATGGCCTTGGTATCCACCGCATGCATGACAGCCTGCCTGACCTTCAGCTCTTTTAACGGGGAATTCGGGTTGCCGCTGTCGAACATTAATCCCAAGCCAATCCGGCCATAGATCTTCGCATTGTTTTGCATGGTCGATTTCCCTAATTTCTCAAGCTCAAGCGTCGTCTCCGCGGTCATTTGGGTGATCACATCGGCGCCCCCGGATTTAAACACATTGCCCGCCGTGTTAAGGTCATAAATGAAGGAGTATTCGATAGCATCAAGATAAGGCTTACCCTTTTGCCAATAATTTTCATTTTTCTTAAACTTGATCGAAACATCTTTCTCCCAGCTGACAAAGTTGAAAGGACCCGTGCCGACCGGATGACTGACCGCCCAGTCTTTGCCGTTCTTTTCCACGGCTGCCGGCGATACCATCAATACGAAATAGGCAATAGAGTCCAGCAAGCCGATATCCCAGGAAGCCAGGTTCAGCTGCACCGTGCTCGCGTCGATCACTTGAATCGATTGTATGCCTTTTACTTCAGGACGCTTGGCGGCCACGTACTGCTCGATGTTCCACTTTACCGCTTCCGCGTTAAAATCCGTACCGTCCTGGAATTTGATGCCCTGCTTGATTTTAAACGTAATCGTCTTCGCCTTCGAATCGCTTTGCCAGCTTTCCGCAAGAAACGGCGTCATCTTGCCTGTTCCATCATAACGGCCCAGCGATTCAAGCGCAGGCCTGTTGTAGTATAGCGTAAACGAGGCTGCATCTGTGGCTGGAAAACCGATATTTGTCGCGGTGCTCGACATAATAAACTTCACGGTGCCGCCCGGTGTCGGCCCCGTAGCCGCCGGATTCGCAGAATTCGCCGGAGCATTCGTCGCTTTCGCATCCTTATCTGAATTGTCCGATGCATCGCAACCGGAAATGATGACAGAGAATAGTAAACAAAGGGCGACGCTGAGATACAATAACTTGGCCATACCTGACTTCTTTCTCATTTGAACAGTCCCTCTTTCTTCGTAAGCGTTGGTTGATCAGCTCCGTCGAACCTGCATGAATATTTGTTCAAATATGTAGTTGGAATAGAAGCACAGTGAAGCTGCGGTGCTTATCTCTACGAAACAAGACAAGAAGTCCTAGCTCTTCTTGGTTATTTCCACAATGCCGTTATCGGCGTCCACCTTGACCCAATCGCCGGTTTCAATGATCTTGAGCGGATCCTCATCCAGGTCGGTCATAGCCGGTGCATGCGTCACCACGGCTCCCAGGGCGACCTTCGTCGTCATCGTATTGAAGAGCATCG
This sequence comes from Paenibacillus sp. tmac-D7, assembly GCF_006519665.1. Lineage (NCBI taxonomy): Bacteria > Bacillati > Bacillota > Bacilli > Caryophanales > Paenibacillaceae > Paenibacillus > Paenibacillus sp. tmac-D7. The sequence goes on from NZ_VIDW01000019.1 coordinate 13,100, forward strand.
CCTTGGGAGCGGTTCCGACCAGCCGCGTGCTATGGAAAATGCCGGACCATCCGGATGAACCTTTGGCACCCGGAAAGACAAGCACCTTATCAGCAAAGCTTTGGCCGCTTAGTTCGTGGCGCACTTCCACAATCTTACCGGTCATCGGATTGACTCCGCCCCATCCCGAGATCGAATCGTGGGTGACCAGAGCCTCCCCTTCCGCGCAGCCGCCGACGATTTTCCTCCCGTGCAGTACAATTTTCTTCATCGCAGCCCCCCGCTCCACTTGCCGGTGACAGCCGCATGGATACAGTCCTCAAGCGATCCAAACCACGTCTGTACGCCGGTGATTGCCGGCAGGTAGTGCGCCTGCTTCGCCGAATCCGTCGCCACAACCTTCGTTCCCGGCGGCAGCATTTGGCTGATTGCCGGACACGTATCGCTCATCAAGAGACCGCCGGCATCGGTAATAATTTGGGTGTATCCATTCTTGTCCGCCAACTGCCGGAGCGCCCTCGGCGTGAAGATCCACAATTTCGTTCCGCTGTTGATCCGCTTCCCTTTCAGCAGCTTGCAGATTTCCCAAATTTGCTCGATGGATGCGTGCGGACAGCCGAGCATGATGAAGTCCACGTTCGTATCTTTGGCGGAAACGTTCAGGTTGTCGTACATTTGCTGCCGTTCCGCCTTGCCGAACTTGAAGCTGAACTGCGGCTTATTCGTTCCGAACGCTTCTTCTATGGTGCGGGCTTCCGCCGTAATGCCCGGGATATGATACATTTCTACGCCGCCCGATGAAGCGGCCGCAGCTCCAAAATGCTTGACGCGGTAGGAATTCGGCACATGCCGGATCCCTTTCAGGACGGGCACCCGATCACCGATGACTTCGCCGACATAGTAGCCGAGCAGCCCCCAATCGGTCATGCTCTCGACTTCCCATTCGACTTCCACCAGATCCGTGCCCAGCCTGTTTTCGTCGATATGATATCCCCAGTACGGAATCCGTCCCGTGAACATCGCAGCCGCCGTGCTTTCCCTGCCTTCGCAATTGGTGCGCGCTCCGAGAATGGAGTTGATGTACACCACCGCCGAGGACTCCATCCAGGCGCAATGCTCTCCCTTCACCGGCACATTGCCGATCTGGTAGGGCGTACATGTACTCATCAGCTGGATGCCGAGTCCTGCGTTGTACGCTTCGTTCTCCTTCGTCAGCTTCACTTGCTCGGAGGGAGCGCCCAGCGCTTCCCAGTATTCCGTATCCATCCCGGAAATAAGCTGGCAGGAATGGGTCTTGACCATGGGAATCTCGACGGGCTCCTGACTGTCCAGGTTGAATTCGGAAAAGGCGGCGTCGAATCCGTGCTGGCGTGCATAATTCGACATCAGCGGACCCGCAATGGTTACCGCAGTGCTCACATTGTTGGTATGGATCAGCTTCTCGGCTCCCAAAGCCTCGCCGTAGCGAACCAATAAATCCATCGACTTCTGCACGGCCGGCCCCTCCCGGCCATCCAGCATAAACTTTTCTTCGTCCGTTAATCTCATAATCTCATCCTCCGTTCTTATAGTGCGATCGGTTCCATCCACGGGTTGTCGGTGCGTTCCAGATTATCCTTCAGCCGCTCTTGCAGGGCGGCGATGTCGATTTGATGGACGCTGCCAGTTCCTGCAAGATCCAATGCGTTAGCCGCAGCCGCTCCCATCGCAATGCAGGGTCCCATTACGCGTACGCTCGAGAGGGCGGCAACGTCTCCATCGATGCAGCGTCCAGCCGCAACCAGGTTATCGACATCCGGAGGCGTCAAGCTCCCCAGGGGCACGTAGTGAACGTGGTCATCGGGGTAAGGCTCCCAAATATAGCCTTCCGCATGACTATGCAGTTCAACCGGCCATGCCGTACGCGCAATTGCGTCCGGAAAACGCGTGCCGGCGCGCACCTCTTCAACCGTCAACTGCTTGCTGCCGACAATCCAACGCGTCTGGCGAATTCCGGCAAACCCGTAGCTGCGGACGCGTGCTTTGCCGAAGCAAAGCGGAAACTCACCTTTCAAGAAGTTCAACGCTTTGTCCGCCTCTGTTTTCCCCTCGATAGCTTTCATGGAAGCGGCCACCGGTTCAAGCGGCGTTTCCACATGGTTCATATTGACCAACGCGGTTCCCTTCCCCGGGAACGGTATAGCAAAGCCGTCCTTACGGACGATTCCGTAATCGTCGGCTCTTTCTTTCAGTCTTGCGCCAATGACGCCAAATCCCGGATAGTTCTTTTCGTCGATCCCCTCGACCACCATCATCTGGGAACCGTAAACCGCAACCTCGGCCGCTTCCCGGCAAGGAAGCCCGGCATGCCACGCCAGCGCTGCGTCTCCCGTCGCATCGACAAAGCCGTTTGCAGTAACGCGCACGTCTCCGTATCGCGTAGTCAGCTCAATCGAGGTAATGCGTCTTCCTTCACGGTTCGCTCCCCTAAGTATGGCGCCGAGAACGACAGTGATGCCGGCAGCGCTCACCGCCTCCTCGATCCAGCGGGATAAGGCGATCTCGTCATACATGACCGCATTCGTCGATTCCCAGTGAAAGCGGACCCCGCCGACAGCGCCGAGCTCACGCAGTATATCGTCGGCGATTCCATGGGTGAACTGATAGCCCTTCTTGCCGCTCGAGAAAAGACCGCAGAAGGTGCCGATGATCGAGTTTACAGCCTGGCCGCCAAGGGCCGGAAGCCCGTCGACCAGCGTCACTTTACGCCCGAGCCGCGCAGCTTCCAGTGCGGCCGAGATGCCCGCGATTCCACTGCCTACAACGCAAATATCCGTTTCCACCTCACGCACGGGACTCTCATTGTTCTTTTGCACCACGCGCGTGGCGGTGCTTGCTTTTGCTCCCTCTATCATATCGAACACGCTCCTTATCCATAGATAACGTTCCTTGTTCCAACCGACCTTTACGGCATAACCACGTAAATATCCTCATCCTCCACTTCCACGGCAAACCCTCTCAGCTTGGCGTCCGTATCGACAAGATGTCGTCCGGTTTTGAGATCAAATTCCCATCCGTGCCACGGACAGCGCAATATTTCCTGATCGCGCCCGAACTCGTAATCATACACCATCGATGGAAGACGCGTCCCGCAAACCTTGCCTACGCAAACCGGCGCTGCCGCATGCGGACATACATTGCGCCATGCATAATATTGACCGTCCACCATGAAAATTCCAAGCTCCATGCCTTTGACCTCTACAAGGTGTCGCCCCTTCTCCCGCAGGTCGGCGACTTTGGCAACCGCGTGTCTGGTCATCCGGCGACTCCCCCAATGCCGGCACCTTCCACGACTTCCTTCAGACCGTACACATCCATTGCGGTTTTGGCGGCGATTTTTTCTCTTAACTCTCTTGGGAACGAGGCAAGTGCCATTTTCGGATTATCGAAATCCCAATGCGGATAGTCGGAAGAGAACATGACCATGTCTTCAGCGCCGCACATGTTAATAATATCCACCAGATGCTGGGGTTGGGTCGGCTCCTCGATCGGCTGCGTCGTTAATAACACATGTTCTTTGATGTATTCGGACGGGAGCTTCTTCAACCAGGGCACCGTATCCCGCAGTGCTTTGTAGTTTTTATCCATCCGCCACATCAGATGCGGAAGCCAGGAAATGCCCCCTTCAATGGCGACGAATTTCAGCTTTGGAAACTTTTCAAATACGCCTTCGCAGACCAGGCTGTTCACTTGCGACATATAGTTGATCGGAATAATATTTTGCCATTCCATATAACGAGTCGGGTATCCGGAAGGCGTGGGAGGGTAGGTGGGGCCAAGTCCTTCATTCCCCGGATGAATGGCCACAGGCAGCCCGTGCCTTTCGGCGGCTTCATAAATCGGATGATAAAATCTTTGTCCGAACAAAGTCCGCGACGCGCTGCACATCATGACTTGTACGATATCCGGATGGCCGGCCAGCCGTTCAATTTCCCGGACTGCTGCATCCGGATCGGCATGGTTGATCAGAATCGACCCTTTGTACCGGGGACTCGCTTTCAACCAGACTTCGTTCTGCCAATCGTTATGAGCAGACGCGACCGCATTGGCATAGTCCGGATCATAATTTAAGGAAATGCCGATCATGGAGGCGTTTCCGGTTAAGATCGCATAATCAAAGCCGTATCTGTCCATATGGTCCTTGAGAACAAACTCCGGGTCGCTTCCGGGGTAGCCGCCTTTTTCCGGCTTAACGTCTTTCCGTATATAGCCGACGGCACTCCAGGATTTTCCTCCGACGCCTATTCCTTGTTCCAGCCATTGCTGATGCCACTCTTTGGGTAAAAAAGGAAGAAGTTCTCGGGGACCGGCTAAATCATTGTGTAAATCGGTATCAATCAACCGCGGGGCTGCAGCCATGATATTCAGGCTCCTTTCATTCATTCATATCGGTAAGTCAAGAACCGTGACCGACAGGCGCGTTGCTTGCGGGAATGCCGCGCTAGTTGGCAGCGCTTACATCAATGCCGTATAGGCATCCGGCCACACGACCCATTCACATCTTTCCTCATGGCGAATGCTGGACGGTGGCCGGAATCATTCTGTTACAAGGACTTTAGGTCCGTATCCTTTATTCGCCGCTCTTGAATGGTGAACAAATGAATACGTACCCGCTGCAAGCTCCGGGTCATCCGGCGTCCTGACGTTGTGGGCTTCTGCTCTTTTGAATGGCCTCGACGCGCTTCATCATATCCGGGTCATCCTTCGGATCGGGCAGAACCGAAAGTACACGGTTATGCAGTTCAATCAACGGCTCTCTGAATTCCGCATAGGGAATAATATAAAGCTCATTGTTCCGGATTGCCTCCAGCACCTTCTCCGCCAGGATGACAGGGTCCAGACCGGGCTCGATGACCGCCTTCAGCCCCTTCATGATCTCTTCATCCTCATGGTAGTAGCCGGTATTGGCGAGATGCTGCGGACGCGTGCGCACCGCCTCGTGAATATTCGAATTCACCGCCCCCGGGCACAGCACCGATACCCCGATATGATGCGGCTCAAGATCTATACGGAGAGACTCGGTCAATCCCCGCACGGCAAACTTTGACGTGCAATATACACCGGTACCGGTCATGGGGGTAAAGCCTGACATCGATGCCGTATTCACAATATGTCCGCCCTTGCCGTATTCGATCATTCTCGGGACGAAGGTCTGGATACCGTTGATGACGCCGCCGACATTGACATTCATAATCCAGTCCCAATCTTCGTAGGTCGCCTGCTGCATCGGACCGAAAATACTGACTCCTGCCGTATTGCACAACAGCTGCACCGGACCGAATACGCGTTCCGTCTCGTCGGCCGCCTCGGCCATCGCCTTACGGTCCGTAATATCCAATCGAATGGGATGCACCTGTGCATCCGTTTGTTCGAAATAGGCCATCGCCTGATCCAGATGATCCTGACGGATATCGGCGATGACCACCTTCATACCGGCTTTGGCGAAGACTTTAGCTTGCCCTAAAGCGACTCCGCTGCCTCCTCCGGTAATGAATGCAACTTTTCCCTTGAAATCTTGCATGACTTCCCTCCCTCATCGGTTTACGGCGCGCACCAACCGCCCTGGCCGGCTATTGCTTCGCCACCGGATCCGGAGTGAGCAAGGAGAAGGTCGTTTCCAATACATCGTCCAGTTGCTCTAATTGCGGAAAATGCGAGGTTTGATCTAAAACTTCAACGGTTGCGCCCAAAATTTCCTTCTGAAACACATACGCATAATCGACTGGAAGAATGGCATCCTGCTTCCCCCAAACAATACAAGTCTGGGCTCGTATCCGATGCAGACGACGGCGAAGACCTTTGTCCGGCAGCGGCCACAGGAACCGGGAAGCTTCCGCCATAACGACTTGCTGATCAATCAGTACCTCCAAACGTTTATCCGCATCCTCCGGTAAAGCAAAATGGGCTTGGGCGAGCGGAGATTCATTATCGTAAAATAATTTGGAATTTAAATCGCCTTCCATGGAGGCAGATCTCTTCTCAATCTCTTCGTCCCACAATCCCGCTGCGCAAAGCAGCAGCAGATTCTGGACTCGTCTCGAGTCGGTTGCCGCCAATTCTGCAGCCAGCATGCCCCCGAAGGAATGACCGATGATATCCACATTCTCGATCCCTAACAAATCAATCAAATCAAAGTAATAAAGCACGACATCCCACAAATTCCGAAGATCAAGTTCATTACAGCTTGTAGCCCCCCCTGTTCCCGGGAAGTAAGGAGCGTAAACTTTATATTCTTTCGCTAATTCCTCTAAATAAACATCCCATTTCAACCCCCCCGCTCCATGCAGGAAGATGACGGGCTTGCCTTCCCCGGCAACGAGAACTTTCGCTTGCGCGCCTTTGCGCAGCTGGATGGTCAGCAGTTCAGGTGACGACATGATATGACTCCCCCTTAAACGGAATTTTGGGCCAGGCCCGCATGATTTAAACGGTTGTTCGCAACTTCCGGCCATCCGACAACAGGCCATTGATCATCCCAAATATCATGCAAATACGGCATGACTTCTTTCGAAAACAGCTCAATATTTTTAACGGCTAAATGATGCGGCATGGAGCCGATATTCAGATGCGCCGTAATATTACCCACGCGAAGCGATTTAATCATTTCTCTAAGCCTGTCGCGAACGGTCGCAGGGGAACCGGCTATGACGTTGCCCGCTTCAACAATCTGCTTCCAGTCAAAATCAGTTTTTGTCGAGTATCTGCTCTTACCATGTAAAGCGAACTGACTCACCAAGCTTTCGGCTACACTTCTAGCGGTACGGTATCCTGGAGCTTCCGCATATTTAGCCGGAATGTGCATGAGTGTTCTCAGCATGTAGCGAAGATGCTCTTCATAGTCCTGCTGAGCCCGTTCATCGGTTTCGGAAACTAGAATCACCTGATTAAATCCGGCCCAATAAGGATTCAAATCTTTCCCAAGCTTCTGACGATGCTCCCAGAAACCATCCATAAATTTCTTCGCCGTCGCATATCCGCTATAACTGAGATAATAGTAAGGAAGATCGTTCTTGGCACAGTAATCCCATGTTTCTACACTCCCGCTCCCGGGAAGCCAGATCGGCGGATGCGGCTTTTGATAAGGGCGAGGCCACAGGTTGACGTGCTTGAGCTGCGTATATTTGCCGTTGAAAGGGAAAACTTCACTTCGCGTCCACGCCTGTTTAATGAGGTCGAGCGCTTCATAGAACCGGGGTCTTAATTCAGCAGGGGGAATGCCGTATACGTAGTTGGTGTCCATGGAGGTTCCGGCCGGAAAACCTGCCACGACACGCCCTCCCGTAATGTTATCCAGCATAGCCAGTTCTTCAGCCACGCGGATGGGGGGATTGTACAGAGCAATACTATCGCCAATGAGCACAATACATGTTTTTTCCGTTTGGCGAACTTTTCTCGCCAGCATAGCCGCCATAATGTTCGGAGAGTTATCCAGTCCGTAGGCATTGCCGTGGTGTTCATTGAAACCAACCGCATCAAAGCCTGCGTCGACAGCAATCTCATATTGGTCCACATATTCGTTAAACATCAAATGACCTTTTTCGGCGTCATACAATTCGCTCGGTATGGTCACCCAAACACTTTCATGATTTTGCACAAAGTCCTCGGGTAAATCCCGGTAAGGCATGATATTCACATAAATAAACTTCACTGGTTTTCCCTCCCAAGTCTGAATTTACAAACTGCGCTTCCAGGCCTCAAGATGATACCGCTTACATTTAATTTTTATGTGTGACCTTTTATTAAAATAAAACATCTATCTAACTGGTTTCTTACAGGATCTTCGTATTTTCTTACAGCTTAGCCTAAACCGTTAGAAAATATTGAAAATCTAACAGGTCGATAACCAAACAAAAGCGCGCAACCACATCTGTGGATTGCACGCTTATCGTTGTGGCACGCACTGTCGGCATTCAAACCGGGGATTTCTGCAGGAGCGCCTGTATTTCCTTTTCGAATTGTTGAACGGATTCCTGAAGCCGTTGATGCAATTCTTCCGTCAGTTCAAAGCTTCCATCCTCAGCCCGATTCACCTGCACGTCCTGGGCATAAACGCCTTGAAGCTGATTGTTAGCGCCCAATGAGGAAAGCACCGGCTTTAAAGCATAATCAATAGCCAATAAATGAGCAATTGTTCCTCCTATCGCAATAGGCAAAATCACCTTTCCCTGAAGCCCCTTTTGCGGAATCAGGTCAAGGAACGTTTTTAGCACGCCGGTATAAGACGCCTTATAGATGGGAGTCGCTACCACAACCGCATCCGCCTGCTCGATGAGTCTATTGGCTTCAATAATAGCCGGACTGTCGAATTTGGTGTAGATCAAATCCTCGGGCGGCAGGCTTCTTACATCAATTCGTTCAACCTTGTGATCGTGCAGCAATGCTTCAACTTGCTGCAAAACTCCATTCAAGCGGGATGTGCTTGAAGTACTTCCAGAAATAATAACGACATTGGACACGAATCCCACACTCCTACTATGATGTCATTTTGTATCGACAAGCAAGCTTATCAGAACGAATTAAAATAATTCCGATAAACTAACTGCGTTATAATGATGCTAACACCGTCTCCGTCAACCTGTCAATTCTTCGAGCTCATATTTTCTAATTGAAATTAAGTGCCGTAGGTTACAAAAAATCGTTTTTCCAGTTCCCGTTAAAGTGCGACCGGGTTCAAGCTGCGAACACGCGGGAAAATCTCCCTTGCAAAGCGCTCCATCTCGGCTTCAAACGGTTGGAACTGCAGCATAAACAGTTCGATGCCAATCTCATGAAACGCTGCGATCCGCTCGGCTACCTGGTCATAAGAACCGACTAGCCCCGCTGCCGTGCCCCCGTTCGTACCTATAGCCGGATACTTGGCAATCGTTTGAAACATAACTGCTTTCTGGTCCGCATGTCCGAAGAGCTGTTCATTCAGATGCTCGTCGGCCTTTGCATATTCCCAAGCTTTAGCCAGCTCGGCCTGTGCTTCCTCCTCCGTCTCACGCGCAATGACAAAAGCGGACAGCCCAAAGCGGACGGGGACGCCTTCCCGTTTCCGCCTGGCAACGGAACGGATGAGCCCCTCGACATTCTCAAGCGGCTGCCCATTAATAAACCAGACGTCTCCCAGTCCCGCAGCCAAATCTCTCGCCGGCTCCGACTCTCCTCCCACATAGATGGTAGGACGATGCCTTGTTTTCGGTCCCGGGTTCAATTCAATTCCATCAACGTGGAAGTACTTGCCTTCAAAGCTGGTTTTCTTCCCGGTCAGCAGCGAAAGGACGATCGTGAGCCATTCGGTTCCGTAAATATAACGCTCGTCATGTTCGGCAAATGGAATGCCCGATTGGAGCAGCTCCGGTTTATACCAAGCATTGACCACATTGATCGAGAACCGGCCGCTGCTGATCTCTTCGATACCGAGAGCTTGCTTGGCGAGCACCACCGGGTGGAAGAGCGTTGGCTTTATCGCGGCGATAATTTCAATGTTTGAGGTTAATGAGGCAAGACCAGCGGCTGCGGTCCAGGTCTCCAAAATATCAATTTCATGTCCGTACGGATTGACGATATGCTGGGCTATAAGAGTTGAATCGTAGCCGAGCTTTTCGGCGGACAGCACCAGCTGCTTAGCTCTTTCCCAAGAAGCGTCAAAGGGGTCCTCCGGATGTGTCGTAGCCCCCCATGTTCCATAAACCGGTGTCCAAATTCCAAACCTAGGACCTGCAATTCGACTCATGTTTACATCCTCCTTGATTTAAAATGTTAAATGATAGTTGATAAATTTAATCCTTTATTATTTAGAAATAAAAAAATCCATTCTCTCTGAGAGAATGGATAATCCGGTGTCCCGGTCAAATCCTATTAATTCAATTGGATTAATCAAATTATAGAATTTATCCGTTTTTTTGTCAATTCAAATTTTTCAAACTATAGCGATTACAGGCAAAACTAAACGGCCTCAGTCCAATTGAATTTAGGACCAAGGCCGCTTCGGTATTTAAGGACGGTTCAGGTTCGTTACATCATCCATAAACTGAATCGTCGCATGGATCGCGCCTTCCAGCTCCGGCGTCGTCGTCCGAAAGGGATGCACGGCACCGAACGTATGCGTGCCGCCTTCGATCGTGACGATCCGGTCGCGGTGCTGCGGCGCCGCCGAACGCAGCAGCTCGAACCCGGCCTTGAGACGGGGGGAGTCCTGATCACCCTGCACTTGAAGCACCGGAATGTGGAGGCCTGCCAATCTTTGGGCAATGTCGAAGCGATCGCCGTTCGCCCGCAGGTCCTCATAGAAGGACGCACGTATCGGCATTTCCTGCTTCGTTCTGACATTGGCGACGTACGCTACGCCTTGCTCGGCAATTTGTGCTTTGAACGCGTCGTCGAACAAATCGGTTTTCCCGATGCCGTTCCAGGTGACCACCGCTTGGACCTCCGGGTGCTCGGCTGCAAAAATAATGCTTGTCCCTCCACCCTTGCTATGGCCGAGCAGTATCAGGCGCTGCAAGTCGGCATGATCGGCCAGCGGCAGCTTCCTCTCCCGCAGCGCCTGAAGCAGCGTCTCCAGATCGGCTTGCTCCCTGGAGTACGTGTTGACTGCGAATTTATCCAGCTCATCGAAATCGGTCTCGTTCACGCCATTGCACGAGAAATTAAACGTAACGACATAGTAATTGCGTTCCGCGAACCGCGAGGCGGCGTAAGGGAAGAATCCCCAGTCCTTAAATCCTTTGAAGCCGTGGCATATCAGCAGGACCGGCTTCGGTGCCGTCTGTCCCCCTGCCGCCAGCCTGACGTCCCCGCGAATATACAGCGGCTCTCCGGTATCGAGCTGACCGGCCGGCAGCGTAAAACGTTCATGAACGATCGATTCATCCCTTTGCGTCATAGGTTAAACACCTCTTCGCTTCATTTTCGACTGTTCCCATCGGAATGTTAAAATTGTAGCATAGGAACTTCACTTGATAAAGTGCAAAAGCGATATATTAGAATATTTTCTTTATATTCCCATACTCCGGGTTCGTTCATTGCGTCTCTCCCTGCTTTGGAAACAAGCGCTTCTCCGGCGATCAATAAAGCAGCGCAGCCTTGAATTTGTGCACATAGGCAAACTTGCCGTTCTCGCATATCGCATAGTTGTACAAAATTTCCGCAGCTTTTCTTCGGTCCGGTAACCCAGCTTTTCGCGGAAGTTGTTGGAACATTCAACTTGGAGCGCGATGGATTGATTGTTCGAAAAGTCTATCCAACGATCCCGCCAAAAGTTGAATATATTGCTACAGACATAGCATGCGAGCTCTATGACTCTTTGTTGACGCTTACTTTGGGACAGCCCTTCTGATGCCAGCAAGCGATGCGTCTCTTCGGTTTTCAGATTTTAATGTGGATATCCCAGACGGGGGGTTCTCCCTTCACATTCACTTCCGTTTCTAATTGGGTCGCGCAATTGGGGCAAAAAAACCGGCGAAAAACCATATCCTTATCCACATATTGACGGGAATCGACATTTTGGGGATTTGCCGTTTGAACCGATTCTTCTTTCATCACCGTGTAAAGCTTATAATTTTTATCAACAGAACTGATATTGTGGGCGCATTTGCGACATTGGATATGCCGGTTACCCTCATTCGTTACTTGCAAATATTCGCTTAAAATCAAGGCCATGTTTGATCGTCCCCTTTCCCTATCAAGCCAGTCTTGCTTGGCGAATTTGTTGACGGCGCTCTTCCGTTGCCGGTTCATCCAGTTTTCCGTTTCCATCAAGCAGCACACCATACACATCATAGGCAACCTGCTGACTGACTCTGTTTTCCAGAACATCCTCGCGAACTTTGTCCGGTTCCCGGTCCAAAGGATCGCCGTAGCCCCCGCCGCCCTGGAAGCAAAAGTAGAACACATCGTTTTTTTGCTGAACCGCATCTGTTTTAGGCTGCCAGATTTCCAGTTTCCCTTCCATCTCCGCAAAATCTTGCGGAATCAAACTTTGACTTAGCAGCTGGTGAATATTCGTATCACGCATCATTTTAACTTGTACGGTATTCGAAGGATACCCGCCCGAAATTCCGGCGGAATTCGGAATGGCTGCACCGAATGAACTGACGGTCAGTAACATTTGTTCCGTGTCATGCGGAATCCAGCAAAGCTCCGCACCCAGGCCGCCCCGATATTTCCCCGGGCCGCCGGAGTCCGTTTTTTCCCGCCGGTACAAATAAAGAATGGGGAAGAACAGCTCATTGCTCTCCACGTTTGGACACTGTCCGCTTGGTGTGCAGAGTAAACCTCCCGTATCTACACCGTCGCCGAAACTGCGTGCTCCAAATCCGCCTGCCATGGCATCCATAATCATGGTCAAGAACGGGTTGCCGTATTGATCAAGGCCCATCGGTATAACCGTGACCCAAGATCCCGCTGTTCCGGCTACCAGTCTTTCTTTATGCTCCGGATGCCCCATCAGCAGCTTGGAAATCGTAATATTCGCACAGTTTCCGGCCAGCCAAGCTGAGCCTGTCGCCCCCATGCTAACCCCGGCAGGATGCTGCGCACTCAGGATGGTGCCCGGTTTGGCTTCCACCGTAAACACGCGCTTAATTCCGCCCACAGACCAAGGGATATCATTGCACAAAAGCTGCAGAACCGCCTGCAGGACCGCTCCGGCCGTGCCAGAAATCAGTGTAGCGTTAATGACTCCTATTTGAGGATCGGTTTCCGAAAAATCGAATATCAATCGGTCATTATCTTTCGTCATCGTTAGAGCAATCTTATACACACCGCGATCGCCCTTCTGCGCTACATCGTGAAAATCCACATGCCTGAATGTGCCATCCGGTAATTCCTTTAACCGATTGCGAAGACGAAGTTCCGCATAATCCAACGACTTCTCCATAACGCTCTTCACCGTATCTGCGCCGTAGCGTTCAACCAGCTTCAGCAAACGGGATTTTACAATGTTAATGGAAGCGATATGGGCCCGCAAGTCAATGGCCAACAGCGCAGGGGCGCGTGTTTGCCGCATCCATAAATCTTCGATATCGGACTGAATCTCCCCTTTTTTAACGATTTTGATCGGTGGCCAAGGTTGACCTTCCGCATATAAATCATTGGCGTCGATACAGAAACTTCCCGGATTAACCCCGCCTACATCGACTTGGTGGATCGTCGAACCAGTCCAAGCGAATAATTTGCCATCCACGAAAATGGGAGCGATCATAGCCATGTCATTTTGATGGAGCGCCCCGACCCAAGGATCGTTGCAAAGGAAAATGTCTCCGTCTTCAATTCCCGGATTTTCCGAGCGGTTCTCTAAAATCCATTTGACAACGGAATCCATAACACTGCCTAGCATGACGACACCTGTGCCAAGTACAACAATTTCACCGTAGCTGTCGGAAATCATCACGTTAAAATCGTGTGCATCGGTGGCAATCGGCGAGCCGGAAATTTTCTGGATCGTTTTTTCCTGTTCATCGGCGATTTGCCACAGTTTATGAAAAACAACCTGGTAGGTAATCGGATCAACCTCATGGGCGCTTTGTTTTTCATAAATCGGGGTTTTCGCAGAAATTTTCAAGTCAGATGCTTTTTTGAAATCCATGGTGAATTTTGACATTGCATACCCTCCTTGCCGTTCTGTTATTTGAACAACTTCATTCAACCGAATTATGAATAATGAGGCTGCCTAACGAATCGACTTGAACAGTTTGGCCTGGATAGACGGGAATGGTCGTAGTAGGAAGTTCGATTACAGACGGACCTGCAATCAAATCCTTATAACTTGCAAGGTTACCGCGATATATGGTTGTATCCCTGTATCCGCCTAATTCCTTCCAGTAAACAGAACGGTTGGTTATTACGAGCTGCTGCTCAGCCTCATTCGCTGTTTTAGCTTCAAGCGACGGCTTCGGAAGTTTTCCATAGGCATTAACCCGGTAACTCACGAGTTCAATGCCGCCCTCTTTAAAGGCAGAGCCTTTTCCATACAAGGTCTCGTAACGGGATTCAAATTCTACAACCACTTGCGACAATGCTTGCTCATGAATGGCGCCGCTTGGAAACGGCACATCCACTTGATGAACTTGCCCCTTATAACGCATTTCCACCCAGCGGTCTAAACGGATATGTTCGTTCTTAACATTCTCTTCCAACAATTGGGTTATCGCCTTATCCTCCAAATAGAGGAAATTATCTTGGACTTGTTTAACGTTCCAAGGTGCTACGGCCGGGTCGGATATTTCATAGACGTGTGAAATGTCGGAGCTGGATATACCGAAAGCGGAATATACGGCGGCGGTTTCACCCAAAGGCACGATCATTTCTTTTACGCCAAGATCCCGGCCGTATGCCGTGCCATGCGTAGGTCCCGCTCCGCCATAGAGATAAATGATGAAATCCCTTGGGTCGTATCCGCGTTCAATTGACATTTTTCGAATGAGATCCGCCATATGGGAATTCGCGATTTCTACAATACCGGCAGCTGCGTCCTCTACGGACAGGCCAAGCGGTATCGCAATTTTTTCCCTTATGGCCTCAACGGCTTTATCTTTGTACAGCTTTACTTTTCCATCCAGGAAATAGTCAGGATCAATGAATCCCAGGACAACATCCGCATCCGTAACGGTAGGCTCCGTTCCGCCTTTGCCATAGCAAACCGGACCTGGTCTAGCCCCCGCGCTATCCGGACCAACAAGCAATGTTGACCCGACATCTACCTTAGCAATACTGCCTCCGCCCGCACCAATGGAAACAATGTCGATCATAGGCAAAGAAAGCGTATATTGATTCATCTCGGTCGTTGACGAAATGACCGGCTCCCCGTTCACGACCAGCCCTACGTCAAAGGTCGTGCCGCCTACATCCGTACAAATCACGTTGGCATGGCCATATTTATTGCCGAGAAACTTGGCGCCCATTACACCGCCAGCGGGGCCGGACATCAAAGTCGTAACGGACAACCGCTCAGCTTCGTTTGCCGGCATTAAACCGCCGATGGACTGCATAATTAGAAGCTGGGTTTTTAAACCTTTGGAGCTTAACCCTTCATAAAGCTTATTCACGTATCCGGACAACAAGGGTGACGTATAACTGTTAATAACGGTCGTTGCGCTCCGTTCATATTCGCCAATTTTAGGTACAATTTCACTGGATAAGGAAACCGTCATTTCCGGAGCCAGTTCTTTAACAAGCTTCTTTAATATTTGTTCATGCTCGGGGTTTTTAAAGGACCAGAGAAGGGATATTGCAATCGCTTTCACATCTTGATCTAAAAGACGCTGTATAGCTTTACGGGAATGTTCGAGATCAAGCGGCGCTATCACGTTTCCCTTGTAATCAACGCGCTCGTAAACTTCTTCTATTAACTGCTTGGGAACAATGGCCTCAGGCTTGCTTGTTTTGGATAATTGAAGCTGATGAACCGGCATGCCTGCCGTTCTGCCCATAATTCTCATCATATGTAAAACGTCTTTATGCCCGACTGTGGTTAGAAATCCGACCTTGACCCCTCTTCTTTCCACCATAGCGTTCGTCGTTACCGTTGTACCATGGATGAACTGTATCGTACGAGGCAGCAATTGCTCCAGCGTCAATCCGATTTTTTCTGCCGTGACCCGAACGGATTCGAGAACCCCCTCCGAAAAATCCGGCGGGGTCGAATGACTTTTACCGACGGTAACCTGCCCCTTACTATTCACGATGACACAGTCGGTAAACGTCCCCCCCGTATCCACTGCAACAATATACTCTTCCACTTCCATTTTCATTCTCCTTTCTAAATTTGAATGAATATGATTAAGCATGCAGCATGAAGCACATTATTCCATCACAATATTAACCGTTTTCACCTGAGTATAGCTCAATATTTCATCCAGGCCTTCCTCGGAACCGATACTGCTGTTTTTGTAACCTTGATACGGAACCCCCAGGTAATGGGAGGAACTACCGTTTATCCAGAGGAAACCGGATTCTATGTTCTCCGCCATGCGGAGCGCGGTTTGAATATCGTGGGTCCATATCGAACCGGTTAATCCATAAGGGACACTGTTGATTTGTCGAACTGCATCTTCGACATTATTCCACTTGATCACCGAGAGGACGGGGCCGAATATTTCTTCATTGAAGATGCTCATCTTTTCATTTACATCTTCAAATACGGTAGGCAAAATAAACAGGCCTTTATCAAAGGTATCTCCCTCGGCTCTTTTCCCCCCGATGAGAAGACGGGCTCCTTGTTGATGTCCAGCATCGATATAAGAAACAACCTTATCGTACTGATTCCGGGAAACCAAACATCCCATTTCGGTTTCAGGATCCAGCGGATTTCCGATTTTAATTTGCTCTACATAATGCTTCAATTTCGGTAAAAATTGGTCGTATATATCCTCATGCACGAATAGCCTTGATGTCGATCCGCAGGATTGCCCTTGACACCATGTAAAATTCATGCCCTTTACCGCCGCTTTAGCCGCACTTTCCAAATCAACGTCCGGGAATACAATCATTGCATTTTTACCGCCCAACTCGAGCGATATATGCTTGATTCCAACTTCTGCAGATGATTTGAGAATGTTTTTTCCAGTTTCAACGCTGCCGATCAACCCGATTCTTTTAATATCCGGGTGACGTACAATGGCGTCGCCCGTCGTCCGGCCATCGCCACTAACAATATTTACGGTACCCGGAGGCAAAATTTGCTGACATAATTGCCCAAAAAGCAAGGATGAAAGCGGGCATTGATCCGGAGCTTTAAGCACGACCGTATTTCCTGCAATTAAAGGACCTACGATTTTAGTGGCCGTGAACATAATCGGATGGTTGTATGGAATGATCCTTCCAATCACGCCATACGGCTCCCTGCGTGTCAAATGCCAATTTTGGCTGGAGGGGAACGTGTCCCCTTTCATTTCGCTTGCCAATCCGCTCATGTATTCCATCATGGAGGCGGAAGCAAATACATCACCGCGCATAGCCGTCACCGGATTTCCGCTATCTACCGAGTCAAGCACTGCAAACTCATCGGCTCTCTTCTGGAATTCATCGGCAAGTTTACGGATCAGCCTGCCGCGTTCGATCGGCGGTACATGCTTCCAGGTTTCGAACGCCTGTTTTGCAGCTTTAACCGCATGTTCAACGTCATTTTGTTGGGCGAACGGGACTTTCGCCAAGGCTTCCCCATTTGCAGGATTAACCGTTTCATAGGTTTCGCCGTTTTGCGCCTTAACCAGTTGCCCTCCGATCAGCATATTCCAATCTTTATCCAGCATCGATCTCTTGAGCTTCTCCCAATCCTCTAAAGATTTATTTGTCTCAATCAACGGTCCCTGCTCCTCTCGTAAAACGCTCATTTAAATACGAATATTCATACCGCCATCGATGTTGAAAACTTGACCCGTAATAAACGAGGAATCGTCCGAGCTCAAGAATACAACGGTTCCCGCCAGATCGTCCGGTACTTGCAATCGTTTCAACGATTGCATGTTTAACATGCGCTGTTTTTGGTCGTCATTCACCGTTTCGCGCGGAATTTCCGTATAGGTAGGTCCCGGTGTAATGGAATTTACCGTAATGTTGTACTCGCCAACTTCTCTGGCCAAAGATCCGCTGAATCCCAATACGCCTGCCTTCGATGCAACATAATGGATATAATCCGTCCGTCCCAGATAGACCGCAGCTGAGGAAATATTAATGATCCTTCCGCTATTTTGTTTTTTCATCACCGGCACAACAGCTTTGGAGCATAAAAAGACGCCTTTTAAATTTACATTCATCATGGCATCCCATTCTCCCCCGGTAATTTCCTCCATTTTTTTCATTTTTATCGTTGAAAAAATCGCCGCATTATTGACTAAAATATCTATCTTTCCATAGGTCTCCACCGTTTCGTTGGCCATATCAAGCGTGCTTTGTTCATTGGAGACATCCACAAAAACCGCTTTGGCTTCCAGACCGCCGCGTTTAATCTCTTCTTCAACATGACTTGCATTTACTTTATTAATGTCGGCGACAATAACTTTAGCTCCTTCTTGTGCCAAGCGCATGGAAAATGCTCTCCCGATGCCTTGCCCTCCACCCGTGACAATCGCAACTTTTCCTTTAAGCTTCAAATGACATAACCTCCCAGTTTAAAAACGTTTTCATGATTCAATTGTAGTAGCAGATGAAAATATTGTCAACAAAACTTACTTAAACTTATATATTTATTTTAATAATTTAACTTTTATAACAAGTTTGATAAGATTTATTTAATTTTTTAACATACTCTTTTTTCATTTTCAACCATTTATTTCCCCAAGCTCGGAAGCATCGTCGCGATCTCCGGAATCATCATAATCAATATGATCAGCATGACTTTCAGCGAGACAAAGGGAACTGCACTTAGCGTAATTTCCTTCATGGTCACTTCAGGCGGCGAAACCCCTTTCATAACAAACAGCAGCAGACCGAAAGGCGGGGTTAAATTGCCCAGATCCAAACAAATAAGCATCATAATACCAAACCAAATCGGATCGTAGTCTAAAGCGATGACCATGGGAATGTAAACCGGAAGGGTGATCATCATGATCGAAATCGGATCGATACAGCTATCCAGGAAAACGACGATCAGAAGCATAATGACAATAATCAATAGAGACGGAATTTCAAGCCCCAGAGCCATATTCAATAATCCCCGGCTTGCTCCCGTAAAAGCCAGCAGCTGTGTAAACGCAGAGGAAGCAGCGATAATAATCAGGATCATTCCTGAAATTTCCAATGTTCCCTTAATGGACTTTAATAACACTTCCCACGTCAGCGCCCTGTACATGATCACGAGCAGCAAAGCGCCAAACGCTCCCAATGCGGCTGATTCGGTAGGCGTAGCGATACCAAAGAAAATCAAAAGTACGGTTGCAAGAATCAAAAGCGCAGTAGGCATGACCCCGAATGTTAGCGAACGGATCCGATCGGACCAGCTGCTCTCTTCAATGGGATAAGCCGGGGCCAGGGAAGGGTTTTTGGCGCACCTGATCATGATGTACACAACGAAAATCGCGGTCATCAAAACTCCCGGGACAACGGTGGCTATCAACAAATCGCCAATCGATACCTTGCCGATACTCCCCAGCAGGACAGCCAGACTACTGTGCGGCATGATGACAGCCAGACTTCCCGAGGCCATGATGGGTCCAAGGACCATGGAGTTATGATAACCCCGGTTTCGCATGTCTGGTGCCAATACGGTTCCCAGCATGGAAGTATTAGCGATGCTTGATCCGCTTAGAGCGGCAAAAAAAGATCCGCTGATAATGGAAAGCACGCTTAACCGTCCAGGTATACGCCCTAACCATTTGGATAAAACATCCAAGGTTTTCACGACCAGTCCCGAATGCAGCAGCAATTCCCCCATGATGACAAAGAGCGGTATGGTTGTTAATGGAAACTTGGCCAACGAATCGTAAGCGCTTAATACAATTTGATTCATTCCGGGCTTAAAGCCCATGACATAGGTGATAAAAATAAAGTTTACCGCCAAGAATGAAAATGCCACCGGCATCCCCATAAACATGAATACCATGAGCAACCCAAAGAAACAAATAAGAAACAACCACCACTCCATTTAGATCACCTTCTTCGCTGTTCTAATCAAATTTTAAAATCACTCAAAATGTTTCGAATATATCTGAGAGTTAAAAGCAGACTGCCTAATGGAATAGGCAACAAAACCAAATATTTCGGAGTGTTCAAAATGTTATAAGAAATGACATCCCTTTGATAATTGTCAATGGTGGCTTTCAAGCTAAACCAGAAAAATAAGCCGCAGGCAATAGCTGCAATAATGGCCGTAATTCGATTAAAAAGCAATTGCTTACTAGGACTGAGTGTATTCAGGAGCAGGTCCAAACGAACATGCCCATCCTTGCGGAGCACCCATGAGGCCGATAAAAAAGCTAGAAAAACCATAATATATT
Source organism: Paenibacillus sp. tmac-D7 (assembly GCF_006519665.1). Lineage (NCBI taxonomy): Bacteria > Bacillati > Bacillota > Bacilli > Caryophanales > Paenibacillaceae > Paenibacillus > Paenibacillus sp. tmac-D7. Next base: position 33,037 of record NZ_VIDW01000019.1, read on the forward strand.
CACTCAACTCCACCGTCCATGCAGCCGGTATTCCTAAAAAATAACGGCCGACCACGCTAAAACAGACCGTAAAGATCATCACAAACAATAAAATGGCGGCTATCGCCATAAAAACGACTTCAATTTGTGACAATGCCCGGTCAAACTGGTGAACCATCTTGCGGAATTTCACAAGGATCTCCCTCCTATTTCTTTCTGAACAATTCCTCTAATTTCTTTCCGTTCTCCGGCAAATTCGTCTCTACCCACTTCCAAGCCGAATCATTGGCAATTTTCAAGTATTCCTCTTCCGGCAGCTTAACTTCCTGAATCCCGGCTTCTTTCAACTTTTTCTGCTCGTCTTCAATAAATTTTTCAATGAATAGGGGAAGTTCTTTCTCGACTTCACGGGCTACCTTATTAATCAAATCCTGGTCTTCTTTAGACAGCTGCTTCCATCTGTCCAGATTCATGATCATAGAAGTATCGACTTTCCAGTAGCTGGGTGATATTTGATATTTAATTTGTTTTTGCAGCCCCAAATCTGTGACTCCACCCTTGGGCCAAGCTACGCCGTCAATGACCCCCCGCTCGATTGCCGTATAGATTTCTCCTGCCGGCATGATCACAGCCTCTGCACCTAATGCTTTAATAAACGGCACATAGACAGGCGATGTCCGGAATCGTTTGCCTTTAAGATCGTCGATACTGGTAATCGGCTTTTTCGTATATAGACTGTAGCTCATCCCGCTGGATCTTCCTATGAATTGGGCATTTAATTTTTTATTATGTATTTCATTCAGGAAAGCCATGCTGCCGTTCTTCCATTCATCTTCGACAGACAGTTCGCTATAATTGGTAACTACGGCTTCCGGCACCTGGTTCTGATAATAAGCTGTAGAAAGAACGGAAAAATCTACGACCCCCGTACGTACCGCATCTCCCTGATTAAAGGCCGGGATCGATTCGGGACCTCCTGCATACTGCACTTTAATTCGGCCATTGCTTTGCTCCTCGATTTTTTTCTGAAACATGCCGAATCCTGCACTATGAATATTATTTTCTTCCCAGGCGGTAACCCCTTTGAGCACAACTGATTTTTCCGATGAGGGCGTGGAACCCGTACCGCTTGGATTGCCCGAACAGGCACTGATGAGACTTGTCATGGCCAAGAGCGAAATGAAGCTGATAATACTTTTTTTACTAGACATCTTTAGACACCTCTTCCTTTGGTATATACGTTCATATGAGGCCATTGATAAACAATCGCTCCCCACAATAAAACGCTTTCAATATAATGATTGTAATATTTATTAAAAAATACGTCAATAAAAACTTATTCAAACTTATATTTTTCTGTATTATTAAATAACTTTAATAAATTTACGTAACTTATATCTGTTTTTCGTGTACGCCTATCCCGGCGCAACACAAAACAGCCACTCTCTGAAGAAAGCGGCTGTTCTAAGCAATATTTATTTTTTATTAAACAAATCAAGACTAATATCGACATTATTTACGGAGTAGGTCAAGCTTCCCATAGAAATGACGTTAACTCCCAATCCGGCAACTTCCGCTATATTATCGATGGTGATTCCCCCGGATGCCTCGGTAATGGCTTGATCTCCAATCAGCGCGATCGCATGCCTCATCGTGTCAAGCGGCATGTTATCGAACATAATAATATCGGCTTTCGCCTCCAGGGCCTCCTCCACTTGCGTAATGGATTCAACTTCCACTTCAATTTTCATGGTATGAGGAATTCCGGCTCGAGCGGATTCCACGGCCTGCTTTAATCCCCCGGCAGCTTTAATATGATTGTCTTTAATCAAAACCGCATCAAATAATCCATAGCGATGCGAATTTCCTCCCCCCACACGCACCGCATACTTCTCCAGCATACGAAGTCCGGGTGTTGTTTTTCTCGCTTCAACAACCCTGACATTAGCGTTATAGGGCCTCGCTGCCAGAACGAGACGGTTTGTTTTGGTAGCAATACCGGATAAGCGCTGCAGCAAATTAAGGGCAATACGTTCACCCGTTAGTATAGAACGGATATTACCGGATAATTCCGCTATAATCGTTCCCTTCGTAAGAACCTCACCGTCGCTAATCCTTGTCTGGATGACGACACTGGGATCAACGACTGAAAAAACAGCTTGAAGAACGGGGATTCCCGCCAAGATTCCTTCCCCTTTGGCGTGAATAATTCCAGTTCCGGTCAAATCTTCAGGGACCGTTACCCAGGAGGTCACGTCACCTGGTCCAACATCTTCCTCCAACCAGTCTCGAATTTGTTGATGCAGCTTATTTTTGTTCAGGAACATCTTCTCTTCTCCTCATTGTCGGTTCATATATTTAGAATGAATTAATCCGTGACCGCCGTTTGATAGTTCAAATAAATTTCCTTGCGCTGTTTGGAAGATTCCAGCACGGCTAAGCAAACCTCCAAATTCGCTTTAGCCCATCGGCCGTCATGCACCGGAGGACGATCGGTGTAAACCGCATCATAAAGCTCCGCGATCACCGCATCGCGTCCTGTAGCCGCAGCAGGAAGCGCTATTTCATACCGCTTGTCTTCCCCATAAACGTATAATCCATTAGGAGATTGACGAATATCACCTTTTTCGCAGCTTACAACCGTCAATCCAAAGAACGGATGATGATTTTCCGCATGGTCGTACTGTTTAGCTCTCGATCCCCCGTAGCCCGCCAGACTTTTAATCTGGCTTTCTTCTATGCGGCCCACTTGATCGATTGTTCTGCGAGACTTGGCATACACATCCGTGGAAACGACTGGCCCTCCCTCACTAATCCCATAAGTAAGCTCCGTAGAATGAAAGTGATCATAGCCGTTATAGACAGCAGTGGCTGCTGCCCCGCTTTCAAACTCCAGAAAAACAGTATGGCTTCCCTCTGTCGGCCGCGTCAGGTCCCATACTCCCGTCATGGCCCGGACACTCCTGATCAATCCGCCTCCAATAAGCCGTATAATATCAAATTGATGCGAGCCTTGCCGGAAGGTTACGCCTCCCCCCAACTGCGTATCCAATTCTTCTGGAGTCCGAGGTCTATAGATCCAGTCATTGAAGTACCAATTGTGAATCATGCGCACCTCTCCCAGCTCTCCGCTTCTAACGATTTCCCTTATTTTGCGGATAGGGGGTTCGAAGCTGTGAGAGTGCCCCACGATCATGACGACTCCGTTCTTTTCAGCCGCCTCAATCATTTTGTCTGCATCCTCAAGCGTGATCGCCATCGGCTTCTCTACGATAATGTGCTTCTTATTTTCGGCCGCCAGCAGGACGTGCTCGGTATGAAGCTCGGTAGGAGTCGCGATATAAATAGCGTCTACCGACGAACTTTGACACAACTCCTCTATACTGTGAAAGGTTTCCGCTTGATAATCACTCGCAAATTTCTCTCTCCGTTCCTTACTTCGGGTTGCCGCTGCCGAAAGCTGCACATTCGGATGCTTAAGAAACGCGGGGATTATGGAGCTGCCGGCAATACCAAGACCGGCAATCCCTATTCTTAATACAGGTGATTCCTTTCTTTGTAAATGAGCCATATATTCACCTTTTCTCTTCCTCGTGGAGTTTTTTCACGTAATAACGCCATCCCCACTGGTCATTAAACGTAGTTCCCAGATCAGGAAGCTCGTTCATATCCTCCTGGGATATCGGTGCAGCTTCTCTTCCCGTTTGAGCCACCTGAAGTGTAACCTTGGCCAGAATATTAAAATTCAAGGCACGAACGGTAGCTTCCTCTACCGTCTTCCCCGTTACGGTAATACCGTGTCCTTTCATTAAACAGATGTTCTTATCCCCCATCGCTTGCATCATGTAATGGGCGAGCTCCTGGCGGGTAATCAGACAGGAACGCGGAAATACGGGTATTCCTTCAAGAGCCATGCGCATGGCCGGAATATTAAACGCACCGAAAACAGGCCGAAACTCCAAATCGGTAATCCCGCAAATCAAGGCATCCGGCGGGTGTGCATGAATAACACAACCGACCTCCGGTCGTAATTTATACATTTCCCCATGAATAGGGAGTTCTTTGGGCACGTCGTACTTCCCTTCAAGATCCGCACCGTTTCCGTCAAAATCGACACGCCGAATAGCATCTGACCGGGTGTAACGCACACCGTTCTCTTCTTCGCCCCTGCAACGGATAAACATCTCATCTGTTCCCGGTATGCGCACACTGACATGCCCCAGAATCCCATCCACCAAGCCCTCCATAGCCAAAATTCGGCAGGACAGGGCAATCTTTTCGCGAATATCTTGCAACAAATCACTCATTGCATGCCAACCTCCTCTCCATCATTCCGTCATCCTGCTTCCGGCGCCGTTACTCGGGTGACCTCAATAATCTCACCACGCCATGAACAGAAGCTGCACCAGCAAAAATAAGCCGTATCCGTTGAAATCCAAAATTCATTTAGCAAACTGCGCGGATGCAGCAAAGATTCTCCGCAACTCGGACAACACTTGATCTTCATGTCGTTTCCCCTTTCGACCCAATAGGTAGCGGCAACAAAAAATCAGGCCCCTTCCCATTCATGAATTATGAAGAAGGAGCCTAGGAGCCTGATTATCCTTCAAATTTTTTTAGACCATGACATACTTCGAAGGAATATTCCCGTTTCTGCAAATTTCTATGATTTCATCAATATTGGCTGCATATCTGGTATTCCAGTTTTTCGATACATTGGTCAGCAGGGCGCCCTCACTAAATTTATCCTCTTCTTGAGGCAGTTCAATGATTTGATTTTTCTCCGGGTCCCTAAACGTGCACAGCGGATCTTCACCTCTTTCGATTTTGGCCAGCTCCTTCAGCAGCATTTGCCGGTACATGATAATCCCTTTGTCCGAAGTACCCAGTCGTTCAGCTGTCCGGTCGGCAATTTCTCCTTGTGTGATCCATGCCATCATATCTTGACCATCGATATAATCCGTAATAAACTTCCCGGATTCATCCTTGATCGGGCATTCATACAGGGAAATCGGGTAATTTTCCGGAATTTTTACTCCCTCTTTCGGCACATAACAGGTGTACCAAATATGATACGTATGGTTATCGTCCATAGGAACACGAATTTGGAACGAATGCGCCCCGCTGTCTCCTACACGGAGCATATTAGGGAAAACCACGGGATGGCCTACACGCCAGTCTTCGCATTCCTCTGTCTGTCCTACCAACACTCTCTTCTTAATAATGCCGTATTCAAATTCATCAAAACCGATTTTAATATGGTGCTTCGTAATAGGCCACTCGCTCACCGGACGGTCCTGCTGTTCAAAAACATACTCAAAGTAGTGACCATGCAGCCACTCCAAATGAATGGGGTCAAGCGAGTTCTCCATAATTTGCAGCCAATTGCACGGTACAATGGCATATCCGATAGTCCGGATTACATTATCTCGAAGAAATAAGTCATATCGGGGCAACAGCGGAGCAGGCTCCGGACCTAAATAAGCGAAAATAAGTCCCCCTAGCTCCTCGACACGATAAGATTTGATTTTAATCCGGTTTTTAAAGGTACTTTCTTCAGGTTCATTCGGCTGTTCCGTGCAAGCGCCTTCACGATTAAAACACCAGCCATGGTATTGACAACGAAGGCCATCGTTTTCCGGTATTCCGTATTCAAGCGAAACCCCTCGATGCGGACAGCGTTCCTGAACAAGCCCCAGCTTCCCGGACCGGTCGCGATACAAGACCAGATCCTCTCCTAAAATCTTGATTTTCCTCGTCCCGGCCTTCGGAAATTCAGAGCTTGCTGCTACAGGATGCCAATATCTGCGAAGCAAACTTCCCGTCGGGGTTCCCGGACCTACTTTCGTCAGCGTTTCATTTTGTTCCTTGCTTAACATGTTAATCCCTCCTGTAATGACCTCTAAATTTCGTTGCTTTATTATGTCATAATCGTAACTTCGATATCACTTCCGTACAACTCAAATGTTCTGATATACGCACCAAAATAATTATTTTTTTTAATAAATATCAACTAAAATAACTAGGAAACCGTAACAAATTTTGTATAATAAACGTAAGGCCTTTGTTCTTCTATGAGGGACAAATAACGGCATATGGAGGTTATCTGAGATGAAACCGGATGCGAATAGAAAAAGATCGAGCGAAGAGTACTTGCTGTCTTCCGTCAGAAATGCTTTACGTATTTTACGCAGTTTTTCTGAAGATGAGACGGAAAAGAGGGTCAGTAAGCTGGCTGTCGAGCTAGGAATAGGAAAAAGTACGGTCAGTCGTTTGCTGGCTACCCTTGAAAGCGAGGGCTTTGCTCGAAGAGATCCGGAATCTCAAAAATGGCAGCTGGGTTTGACCGTGTTATCATTAGGAGGGATTGTAAAACGTCAGTTGCAATTAACGAAGGAGTCCCGGCCGGTGCTCATGAAATTAGTTAAGCAGACCGGGGAATCGGCACACGTTGCCATTCTGGAAGAAGCGGACGTCATTTATATCGAACAGATGGAATCCCCTCATCCGCTAAGACTTCCTCATGTGGGCAAAAGAAACCCCGCGTTCTGTACGAGTACCGGCAAAGTCTTACTCGCCCATAAAAAAGAAGAATATTTGGAGATGGTTATTTCAAAAGGTTTAACTCCATTTACCGAACATACGATCACCGATCCCATCAAATTTCTTGAGCATATCAAACAAGTACGCGAACAAAAATATGCCGTTAGTATCGAGGAGCTAACCCCGGGAGTGATTTCGGTTGCCGCCCCTATTCGAAACTACACCGGAAGAGTGGTGGCTGCCGTCTCCATAGCGGGAACAACCGAAGGATTCCAACACTATAAAATTAACGATTACAAAATTAAAGTCATGGAAGCCGCAAAAGAAATATCGGAAAACCTGGGATATTAAGGATAACCAGCAAATCTGTTACGGTTTAAACGAAAAAAACAGGGTGAGGAGAAGATCCTCAACCCTGTTTCCTGTCGTTACCTATAAAAACTAGATTTGTACTTTTTGAAAATATTCAAGCACTTCATCGACCCGGATCACATCAGCATACTTGACATCTAATTCCAAAAGGGCCGTTTGGTGCTCTGTGATCGAGCGATCAGCTACCGCTTCTTCCGGCACAATGGTATGGAACCCATGTTGAAGAGAATCAATCGCCGTTACCCTTATACATCCGCTTGTACTGTTGCCTACGATAATAACCGTATCGATATCCTGGGCTTTCAGCCAATCGGATAAATCGGATTTGAAAAATGGAGAAATGTAGGGACTATGAATAATTTTGTTGAATTGAAAATGGCCTAATCTTGGCTCAATATCCGTCCAAATCGATTCCTGCTTTAACATGAGGTTGGTTTCTATTTTTTTCGCCCACAGATTCGATATTTTATTATTCGGATCATAGATGGTAACAGCAAAAACAATCGGAATATTCAGTTTGGTAGCGGATTCCAACAATAAATGAGTCTGTTCGATAACCTTATCCATGTCATACCCCGCTTTAGAAGTGGGGTCTGTGAAATAACGAATTAAGTCTCTTACAATAATGCACGGTTTATTGCCAAATCCCATCCTTCCGAACGGGCCCCAGGTTCCATAGGCATGTTTGACTTCATTGTACTGATATCTTCTTTGACCGCCCGGCGTGTAATAGACCTTTAATCCATAGCCTTCAACTTGTCCGTCTTTTTCCAATCTGCGAAGTGTCGCAGGCGATACTCCCAGCTTTTTGGCAGCCTCGGCGATCGTTATATAATCTTTATCCATGTTTAGACCTCTATTCTTATGCTAACCGTAATCATTGTATTATTTTTTTGGAAATCCGTCAACATTACTTAATTAAACTTGCGTATCTTTTATAAGTATAATAACTTTAACTATATTTTGAAAGATCTATTCATAAAATGATCGTAAGAAGCTTCGTCTGGAATAAGCTCGAAAAACAGAAAAGGAGCAGCTGCAAAAGCAACTCCTCTCTTCGCTCAACTTGGATCATTAGCTTTCCTTGGAACCCGAACTGGCAACACCCTGAACAAAGTAACGCTGCAGTACTAAAATCAATACGACTGGCACGACCACGGCCAGGACGGTTGCCGCAAACATTTCATTCCAGAAAGTCGCATGTTCGGTGGTAGCCAAACTAATGGCCACCTGAATGACCCTATATTCCTCTGATCGAGTTACGATTAAAGGCCACATAAAAGATTCCCACTGAAGAATAAACGTTAGCAGCCCGGCACTTATCGTCACCGGTTTACAGAGCGGCATGATGATCTTCGTATAGATCATCCACCAGGATGCCCCCTCAATTCTTGCCGATTCCAATAAAGAATCCGGTAAGTCCATAAAAAATTGGCGGAACAAAAAGATAACCAGACCGTTTGCGATGCCCGGTATGATGAGACCCTTATACGTATCCACCCATCCCATACTGTTAACCAAACTGTATAGCGGTATCGATATCACTTCAAACGGAATCATAAAACTTAACATCACTAAGGCCCAAATCACGATTTTGCCTTTAAAATTAAATTTTGCGAAAGCAAACGCGGCCATAGAGTTAATCGCAATGCTAAAGATTACGGTAACGATCGCAATGAAAAAAGTATTAAATACGACCCGGCCGAATCCTCTTAATTGAAAAAGATTCGTATAAGCTTCCAAGGTCATTGAAGTGGGAATAAAAGTTCTCCACGATATAGGCGAAACATAGCGGAAGATATCGTCTAAAGGTCTAAACGATGAAACCAAAGCAAACAAAAGCGGAAAAATGACAATCCCGACAAGCAGGAAATGAATGGCATATATAACAGGTTTAAGACTAAGCTTCATTTCCATCCCCCCCTCATTAATGTTCCGCTTTAAATAACTTGAACTGTGCGGTAATAATAATCAATATGATGCAAAGCAGGATCATAACAATAGCCGAGGCTCTTCCCGGATCGGAATACATGAATGCACTATTGAAGCTTTCATTCATCAGCACGTTGGTACTATCCTGAGGACCGCCCTTGGTCAAAATATACATCGGAGCAAACAGTAAGAAATTTGTTACCGTATCAGCAACCGTTACAAAAATAAGCGGCCTTTTCATCATTGGAATCGTGACATGCTTGAACCGCTTCCACTTGCCCGCACCGTCAATCGATGCCGCTTCATAGAGCGAGAGAGGAACTTCCTGCAATCCGGCCAGGAGAAAGATGGACCAATACCCTACGCCTCTCCAGGTAGCAATCGCTATGATCGCCCACAGCGCTTGATCCTGACTTCCTAGAAAGGGTTGCGGCTCCAAGCCTACCGCTATAAGCAGCGAGTTAAGAATGCCCTGTTCCTGATTCATCATCAAGCTCCAGAGCACACATGCAATGGGCAGCGAAACGGCTATCGGAATATAGTGAATAGAGCGGAAAAAACCTATGCCTCGCAAATGATAATTCAAAAGTATCGCAAGAAATAAAGCGAGAACAATCTGCAAAGGATTGATGACGACATTCATCAACAGGGTAATTTTCACCGAATTCCAGAACACAGGGTCAGTTAGAAGATCCCCATAATTTTTTAATCCTGTGAATATTTTCTCGCCTGCCAGAAAGGATGAGGCATACAAACTCTCCTTCAGTCCTTCGGCGATCGGCAGAAGTTTAAATATTAAAATCCCCAAAAGCGCCGGAAATAAAAACGCATACGGTACATAGGCTCTATCCTTCATTCTGACTCACCACCCTATGGTCTGCTAGTTAAGATAAAAGGAGGGACATTTGTCATATAGATACGCCCTCCTTATACGTTACAGGTCATGAAAGAAATTATTTGGCTATGGTTTCATATTTCTTGAGTTGGCGGTCAATCTGATCAGCGGCATTATCGAGTGCGCTTTTGGGTTCCGAGCCATTTTTTATATCTCATATGCCTTGTTCAGCAAAGATTCCCATTCCAGATAGCCTGGCGTAGATGGTCGTGAAACCGACGTATTTTTTGCTTCATAAGCAGCCAGTCTTAATCCGCTTGCCGGGAATTCGTTGAATTTAGCTTCCTTGTCGATGGCATCCAGCAATTCCTTGTTAGCCGGAATTTCATTACGCTGCTCGAACCAAACTTTCGATCCTTCCCCGACTGTCGCATACTGGATGAACTTGGCAGCGGCTTCTTTCTTGGTGGAGAATTGGGAAATGCCTAAATGCCAGCTTCCGGTCGGCGTTGCCGGTTTTTGCCCGTCGAAATAAGGAATAGGCGCATAACCGAAAGAAAGACCTTTATCTTGAAGCTGCTTCAATAACGCCGTTCCTCCAACAAACATCGCCACTTTACCTGTTGCAAAGTAATCGATGGACACATCGGGGCTAATTTTGGGACTAATCTTCCACGTATTGAATAAGTCAAAGTAAAATTTGCTTGCCTGAACCATCTCTGGAGAGTTCGTAAACCCGCTTGCTTGGATGCCGTTGTCGCTGATGACTTTCGCCCCTAAGCTGTGCGCCAAAGGCAATACCTGATAAGGGCGGCCAATTTGCTGGAAACTAAAACCGAATACATCCGTTTGCCCGTCTCCGTTGCTGTCATAGGTCAGTTTCTTTCCTTCTTCCACTAATTTTTCCCATGTCCAACGTTCTTTCGGGTCGCTTGAAGGCGGTGTAACTCCTTTGGCCGTGAGAATGTCTTTGTTGTAGTATAACAGCTGACTGGAAGTATTTAACGGGGATGCCATGAACTTGCCGTTAAACGTCCCTAACTGCACAGAGGAGTCGATCAGCTTTCCTTTTTGTTCGGCGGTAATATAGCTGTCTAACGGTTCCAGGAAGCCCTTGGCCGTGTAGTTCGCAACCAGAGGACCATCTACTGTAAATAAATCAAAGGTAGGTTTCTTCGAATTCATCTGTACCTCGATTCCTTCGAATAGTTGCCGGAACGGCAACGAAACCACACTCACTTTGATGTCGGGATTTGCTTCTTCGAATTTTCCTACAAGCACCTGAAGATCTTTGAGCCATTCGCCGAGAACCATGATCGTGATTTCCGTTTTTGCTTGCTTATCCGAACCTGTGTTGTCTGGCGTTTTAGCTTCCGGCACCGGCTGGTTACCCGAAGAGCAGCCGGCGATTGCAGTAAATGCCAACATAGCGATCAGCAGTACAGATACGATTTTTTTCATTTCTTTTTCTCCCCTATTTTCAATTTTGTGCAAGCAACCGATCCATTAACAATCGGATAAACCTTTCATTATCTACTTCCAAGCCTATCTCCACATTGGCGTCTTCAGAGAAAACCGCGACGGTTTGTCCTGTAGGATGGCGGTGATCGTATTCTACTCTTATGTTCATTCTTTGCGTTTGGACAATGGACCGGTCAACCAATAAAGATACAGCCAGCGGATCATGCATCGCCGTCCAATCCTTGCCCCGAAAACGCAACCATTTCTCAATGGACTGGGCCAATGCGATATTTAGCGGATCTCCGGAAGCATAAAGCTCATCTTTTTCCTTTGATGTGATTCGAACCTTCATCGTAACGTCCAATCCAACCATGACGATTGGAGCCCCGGAGGAAAAAACAAGGGATGCCGCCTCGGGATCGCATTTCACGTTATGCTCAATCGGAGGCAATTCAATTCCGTTATTCCCTAGGCGAGTAACGCCCCCCATCAGGATGATCTCCTTAACATGCTCAACAATTCGGGGTTCACGAATTATGGCGACCGCAATGTTGGTAAGGGGCCCGATCGGTACAAGGGTAATTTCGCCGGGATTGCTCATAATCTTGTCAATGATAAAATCAACGGCATGCCGGTCTTCAATGTCGAAGGCTTCATGATTCGATAACAACAGCTCTTCATGTCCCGCCCAAAACACTTCCCGATTTTGCAGCAGCGGCTTCTCAATCCCTTTGTAGACGCACACATCATGGCGATTAGCTAAATGCATCAGTTTTTTTACCAGACGCGCACGAATATCTACATCCCCATAAACCGTTGTTACTCCCTCCAATACAATTTCCGGAGACCTTAAGGCCAATGCTAAAGCCAGGGCATCATCCACATCTGTACCGATATCCGTATCCAGAATAATACGCTGCATGTGAACCTCCTCATGATATCCTTTGTTATTTCAATAAAGCAGGCTACACCCTATTAAAATCTTGTTGTTGTAGCTCTTTGGATCAGCTTGGTTTCCAAGACACGGGGGGTCATCTCCGGCAGCTCATGACGGTCTTCGATTTGATGAATTAATTGAAATACCGCTTGTTTTCCGATTTCGTATATCGGCTGCGCGATGGTGCTGATTTCCGGCTCTACCATCTGTGTCATGCTGATCCCGTCAAAACCGATAAGAGCCACATCCTCAGGGACTTTAACACCCGATCGAATCAATGTTTTTAATGCACCAACGGCCATGAGATCGTTGGAGGTAAAAATCCCGTCTACCCCTTCGTTTTCCTTCAGTAATTGTTCAGTTACACGCATCCCGCACTCCATACTGAAATCCCCTTCATAAACAAGATCAGGATCAAAGCATCCGGCGTTTCGCAAGGTATCGGTATAACCGCGATTCCGGTTGGCGGAAGTAATAAGGTGATTCGGACCGCTTATATGCGCTATTCTTCTGCAGCCGATGGACAGCAAATGTTCGACGGCAAGAACGGCACCCTGATAATGGTTCACCCGAACAGAGGAAACCTCTTCGGAAAGCGCAGCGCGATCAAGAGATACAATAGGCATCCCGGAACCCAGTATGCCGTGAATTTCATTCCATGTAAGACCATGCTCGGCAAATATGATGCCATCGACATAGCGTTTCTTGAGAATATCGAGATAACGAAGCTCCTTAACTCCGTTTTCATCACAATTTCCCAAAAGGGTGGTTATCCCATAACTGCTTGCCGTATCCTCCACCGCTCTGGCGATTTCGGGAAAAAACGGATTGGTGATATCGGGAATAAGCAGTGCAATGGTATCTGTTTTCTTGCCTGCCAGGCCCCGGGCAACTGAACTGGGTGAATATTGCAACTTGGCCATACAAGCTTTGATCTTCTTTTCCGTGTCTTTGCTTATGTAGCCTTTTTGATTAATAACTCTGGAGACGGTGGCAACCGAAACCCCGGCCAACTTGGCAACGTCCCTAATCGTTGACATAGGATCCTTCTTTCAAGTGTAGTAAACCGGTTACACATGGCATGTAAAAAAATCCGGCACCCGAATAAGCACTCCTCCCCGCCGCATCACATGGTTTAGCCATAGACATGCACTCCTTCCCCCTTCAGTTTCTAAGCGCTTTCAACATGGAACAGGGATAGCTTACTCCCCTTTCCTTAAGCTTTCAACGCAAATGTTCCGCTATACGCACCAATTATTTTTTATTTTTATATTAAACCTTTCAAACCGATATAATATTGACTAACATTTATATTTTATGTTAATTTTTGAATAAGTTTATATAAGTTTTAATCCATAACGAAGGGGCGGAATAGCATGACTCATATTGACGAGGAAACTTTTTTTAAAGAAAAAGGATTTGGACAGCGAATCGGTTTTGGACAGCGTCCGGCGATTGTAGTTGTAGATTTTATTAAAGCGTTTACAGATTACCGGAACCCTGACCTGGTATTGGCCGCCAATGTGGATAAGCAGCTGCTGCAGACGAACCGTCTGATCGACGCCTCGCGGTTATTGCGCATTCCCGTTATTTTCACAACGGTCAGCTATGATGACAATCTTAAAGACGCGGGCATTTGGGCCTTGAAGCAGAGCGGGTTGGTTACGCTTCGATCAGGCACAGATGTCGTAGCTGTAGATTCCACCCTTCATAGGGAACCTGGCGATACGATCATTGTCAAGAAATATGCCTCATCGTTTTTCGGAACGGACCTCGTATCCCGCCTCGTATCCCAGCAAGTGGACACGGTAATCCTAACCGGCTGCACAACAAGCGGCTGTATACGCGCAACCGCTGTAGACGCTATCTCTTACGGATTCCGCCCTATTATCGTAGAAGAAGCTGTCGGAGACCGGTCGGAAGCGGCACATAAGCAGAGCTTATTCGATTTGCAAGCCAAGTACGCGGATGTGGTCTCCATCGAGACTGTACTTTCTTATTTTCAAGGAATGATTGCATAACCATTTATTCAGATTCGGAACTGCGCGTACAGGCTCCGGCGTGCAATAGAAAACGGAGCCCGCAATCCCGCGCAGCTCCGTTTGTGATGTTCAGGATTCATGATAAATTTACCATACAAGATGATGCGAAGTCCGCCATCAGGAAGCTGGACGCCCGGAATCGGGTACAGGGCCTCGCAGAGGCGATTCGGTGAGGCGATTCGGTGAGGGATTCTGGAGTTCGCCGCGGCGGTTCTTGAACTTACTTTTTTCTAACACTGTACTTCTTAAAGTATCCTTCGATCTCTTTGGCTTCCCTATACACCCGGTACGGCTTACTAACGATCCTTACCGGCAACGAGAGCAGAAACTCCTTCAGGTGATGGCGGTATTCTTCCGTCATGCGTACCGGCTTGCTCCTGATTCTCTTCACAACTTCATCGTAAATTTCGTGAGAAATGTCAATATGAATATCCATCTGTCTACCGCAAAAATCACAATGGATTCGAGAAATATGTTTATTTAAATAGGTGATCGTGTGGTCGGTTTCTTCTTTACACCGGATACAAAAAAGAGAAGTATTGATCTGAGTCTCTTTCATATCGTTCCCCCGATTATTCTCAAATTTTCACCATATTATATCCTATTCCATGTGGCTAACAGGAATCCCGGGTTTTGCTCCGCACCTTTTGTACGAAGACATACTTTCATCTCCCTTCTTTGCTGAGCAGCAGCCTTCGCTGTCCTTTTATGCGATACGCTAAATTTGTCGAATTTTGCGATTGTCACTGTTATTATAAACCGCTTTCATTCGAAGTATCAATATCAAAAAGCGGTTTCACTAATAAAAAAGGCTGCATCGTCTGCAACCAGAGGTCATGCCCATTACTTTTGGCCTCTCATCTTTAGCGTCAACTCTACGGCCGTTTGCTCATCGGTTATCAACGTGTGAATATAGCCTCCCCGAAGCGTCGCCAGGATCGCCTCTACCTTATGAGCTCCTTCAACGACAGCAATAACCTTCCCCACATTCCTTAGATCGTCCACACGAATCCCAACGACCCGTTCATTGATCGTGTCCTTGGCAATGGAGCCGTCTGCACAAATAAAGCATGAGTTGATATCCCCTACCACACCTGCCTCTTTGATACTTCTGAGCTCTTTAGCGCCGAGATATCCGATCTCCTCCATCGTCGAATTCATGTACGGATTTCCGATTCCCACTATGGCAAGGTCGATTTTCTTCGCTTCTTCAAGTACATCGGCAACCGTCGGCGTTTGCAGCAGCAGGTCTCGAAAATTCTCGCTTTCTACAATAGCAGGAGCATATAACGATTCACAGCTGCAGCCTAGCTTCTTGGATAATTCATAGGCAATCTGATTCGAGTGAAGCTCGATCCGGTTAGATCCCATACCGCCTACAAGCGGGATTACCTTCAAATCGTCATGAGCTTCATTCGGAAATTCCTTGACCAGATTGTACAAGGTCGTCCCCCAGGAGATGCCGATCTTAGTTACGTCCTTTAGATGCTTCAGCACATACGAGGCCGCAGCTTTAGATAAGACACTCTTCGCAATTTCAGCGGGCATATCGGCTGTAGGCACAACGACGACATCAACCAGTGAAAAGGCGGTTTCAATTTCTTGCTCCAGATTTATCGTTTGAAAGGCCTGGTCATGAATAATGATTTCAACCAACCCTTCATTACGCGCCTTCTGCAGACCCTTGGAAATAATCGGCCTGGAAACGCCCACCTTCTTGGCGATTTCCGCCTGCGTGAGTTCGTCAAAATAGTACATGCGACTAATCTTGAGTAAAAACTTCTTTTCCTGATCGGTCATCATCATCGCTCAACCCCATCCGTACTTCAACATATCAACGATTATATCACAATTTAGGATAACTCAAAAAGGTTGTCCTTATCGAGACAACCTCTTCGATTGCACCTTATCCCGTGTTCATGACGAACTCCCATACCGGCCATCCGCAGCTTCCGCAACCGACTCATGCAGAGACTCCGTTGTCACCTCAACCCTCATAATCAAAATCAAACCAGCAATTGGTACGGCTGTTCCAGCACGGTCTTTAATTCCGTTAAAAAGGCTGCGGCCGGAGCGCCGTCGACCACCCGATGGTCAAACGAAAGACTCAGCGTCATCATCGGCCGAACCAGCACTTGCCCCCCGATGACAGCCGGCTTGTCTTGAATTTGTCCGACTCCCAGAATGGCCACCTCAGGCTGGTTAATGATGGGGGTGAAGGAATCGACCGCATACATCCCGAGATTGCTGACCGTGAACGTCCCCCCGCTCAAATCTTCCGGCTTCAGCTTGTTGTCGCGGGCTTTCCCCGCAACCTCCTTCGATTTCCTCACCAGCTCCGCCAGACCCATACGCTCCGCTTCGAAGATGACCGGCACGAGCAAGCCGTCTTTCACCGACACGGCCAACCCGATGTTCGTATGGTCCTGAAGCACGACCTCTTCATTCTCCCATCGCGCGTTCAAGTTCGGATGCTTCACGAGGCAAGCGGAAATTGCTTTGAGCAGGATCTCCGTATACGACAGCCGCAGGCCCGTCTGCTTCTCGACGATCGGCAGCAGCTCCGTACGCATCGCTTTCGCCGCCGTCATGTCCACCGTCGTCGTGATGGTGACGTGCGGAGCCGTATAGGCGCTTTGCGACATCCGCTGCGCAATAATTTTCCGCATGCCCTGCAGCTTGATCACCCGTTTCTCCCCGGCTTGCGCTTTCGCAGGCTGCAGGGCGCGCTCGACATCGGAGCGCACGATTTTGCCGCGTTCGCCGCTGCCCTCTACCTGACCAAGCTCCAGGCCGTTCGCCGCCGCAACCTTCTGCGCCAGCGGGGTCGCCCTGACCGTCGACGCTGCTTCCTTAGCCTTGGCGCCCGCAGAGACGTACCCTTCAACGTCCGCACGGTGAATCCGTCCCTTCTCTCCGCTGCCCTTGACCTGCTGCAGCGCCACGCCGTGGTCGCGCGCAGCTTTTCGCGCCGCCGGGGTTGCCCGCGGCTTCCCTTCCGCCGGCGCTTGCGCCGGCTCTTCGGACGCTTCAACGGCACCCTGACCCGATGCTGCAGGCCCGGCCGCTTCGCCATCCGAAGCCGCTCCCGAAGCGTCTGGCGGCCATGCCGGAGCCTGATCCCCGGCCTCTCCGATGTAACCGATGACGTGGTTGACGGGTACAACCGCATCCTCTTCGTAATATCGTTTCACTAAAATACCGGAATGGTACGCTTCCACCTCGATATTGATTTTATCCGTCAGCACTTCCAGCAGCGTGTCGCCTTGGCGCACGGCTTCCCCTTCTTGTTTAAACCAGCGAATAATCGTGCCTGTTTCCATCGTCATGCCGAGCTTCGGCATGAACACTTCATTTAGCATCTCCTTCGGGCCTCCCTGCCACTTACTTGAGCGCCTTCTTCACAGCCTGGACGATATCGTCGACTTGGGGAACGGCTTTTTTCTCCATGATTGGATTGTAGGGAATAGGAACGTCCAAGCCGCCCAGCCGCTGAATCGGCGCGTCCAGGTAATCGAACGCCTCGCTTTCCATGACCTGGCTGACAATCTCGCCGCCGAAACCGCCGCGTTTGACCGCCTCGTGAACGACGATGAGGCGTCCGGTTTTTTTCACGGATTCCACCACGGTTTCGATGTCCAGCGGCACCAGGGTCCGCGGGTCGATCACTTCGATCTGAATGCCCTCTTTCTCCAGCTGCCCCGCCGCCTCCAGCGCGCGGTGCACCATAATCGACGTCGCGACGACGGTTACGTCCGTCCCCTGGCGCTTCACGTCCGCCTTGCCGATCGGGAGCGTGTAGGCCTCTTCCGGCACCTCGTCCATGGTCCGGTAGAGCAATTTATGTTCATAGAAAATGACGGGGTTATCGTCTTCTATCGCTGCGCGTAGCAAGCCCTTCGCATCATACGCGGTCGAAGGCTGAATGACCTTCAGGCCGGGGATGTGCGCCATCCACGCTTCCAAGCTTTGCGAATGCTGCGCGGCTGCTCCCGTACCCGAGCCCGCTGGCGTGCGCAGTACCATCGGCACCTTGCCCTTCCCGCCGTACATATAGCGGATTTTGGCCGCTTGGTTGACAATCTGATCGGTCGCAATCGTTATAAAATCGGAAAATTGCAGCTCCAGGATCGGCCGCATCCCCGTAAGCGCCGCCCCAACGGCAGCGCCGGCGATCGCCGACTCCGAAATCGGGGTATTCCGGATTCGCTCCGGACCGAATTCCTCGATCATCCCTCGCGTGACCCCGAACGCTCCCCCGTACACGCCGATATCCTCTCCGAGTACAAACACGTCCTCGTTTTCCCGCATCATCTGGGACATCGACTCTTTGATCGCTTCCAAATACGTTATTTTCCTCACTTCGTTCGGCTCCCCCTTACCCTGTACCTTCATCTATAGAACTTCAGCCAACTTAAGCGAATACGTCCTCCGTAATCGCGTCCGGAGACGGCATCGGGCTCTCTTCCGCAAATTTGACGGCCGCTTCGATTTCTTTCAGCGCCTTCACCCGCAGCTCCTCGAGCTGTTCCCCGGTTGCAGCTTGATCCGCTAGTAAGCGGGCCGCCATTTTCGCAATCGGATCTTTTTCTTCTTTCCAGTACTGCTCTTCTTCTTTGGTCCGATACTTCTTGGCGTCGCTCTTCGAGTGTCCCTTCCAGCGGTAGGTCTTCGCTTCGATTAACGTCGGTCCGCTGCCGTTCCGGGCCCGCTCGACCGCTTCGTTCGTCACACGCATGACTTCAAAGATATCGTTCCCTTCCACCACAACGCCCGGGATGCCGTAAGCCTTGGAGCGGTCCGCAATGTTCTCTACCCCGATCATCTCTTTCGCCGGACCGGACATCCCGTATTGATTGTTCTCGCAAAAGAAGACAACCGGCAGCTTCCAGATCGCTGCAAGGTTGATCGCTTCATGAAAGCTTCCCTCGTTGCTTGCGCCGTCACCGAAGAAGCAGAGCACGACATAACCCAGGTTTTTCATCTTCGACGTAAGCGCAGCGCCCGCTGCGATCGGAATGCCGCCGCCTACGATCCCGTTAGCTCCCAGGTTGCCTTTCTCTACGTCCGCAATATGCATCGAGCCGCCCTTGCCTTTACAGTAGCCGGTTTCCCTGCCGAACAATTCCGCCATCATCCGGTCCGCCTGCGCGCCTTTCGCGATACAATGACCATGGCCCCGGTGCGTGCTTGTGATCTTATCCCGATCTTCCAATACCGCGCAAGCCCCGACAGCCGTTGCCTCCTGCCCTACACACAAATGCGTTGTCCCGTGTATCAATCCCTTGGCAAAAAACTCATCGACCTTCTCGTCGAAATACCGCACCAGCCACATCTGATAATATAGATCCAGCAGTCTTTCTGCCGATAGATCGATTTTGGCTTTCATTTCTACTGCCATTTGGATATCCCTCCGTTTACATATGTTCTTATTTGTTACATTTGTAATATCATACTACTTCTGTATTCTTGTTTTTGTCAAGGCTCATTTGTTTATATCAACCGACATATTCATATAAAATATGTTCCTGACTGCACCATTTTTTACAATTGTTATTGTATAATACATATGTAAGAGGGGGTGCTTATCCAATGAACAAGGAAAAGTGATGTCGGCATGCACGCAATAAATTTCCAGAATCAGTTAATAGCATTCAGGGAATTGGGGTACTCTATAGTATCATTAAACAGGAGGTTCACTAGATGAATGAATTGCTGAAGAAAGCTTTGTCGTTAGGACTCGGCGTCACGATCCTGAGCAAAGAAAAACTTGAAAGTGCAGTTGATGAATTAGTAAAAAAGGGAAATATTTCAGCCAATGAATCCAAAGAACTTGTCAACCGATTGATAGAAAAGGGGGAAGCCGAACAGGCACAGCTGAAGCAGCTCATTCGAGAGCAATTGAACAGCCTGTTAGCAGAGCTGCACGTGGCGACCAAGGAAGACATTGAAAATCTGAGCAAGCGTCTTGAAAAATTGGAAAACAACAACGAATAAGCTCTTGTTGCCTGAAAGGATGGTTTCACTTGATCGGCAAACGGATTCGCCATTTTAACCGTTATCGGGGCATTGCAATGGCCCTTACTCGCCATGGCTTTGGTTTTATCGTAGAAGAATTGGACATTTTCCATCTGTTGTCCTTGCCCGGCAACATTCGAAACGGAACAAAAAAGGACGAAAAAACATCTATTGGCGAGCGAATCCGTCTCGTTGTTCAAGAATTGGGTCCGACTTTTATTAAGCTGGGCCAAATTGCCAGTACACGGTCCGACCTCATACCGGAGTCTATCATTAAGGAATTGGAAAAGCTTCAGGATCAGGTTACCCCCTTCTCCTATCAGGAAGTCAAACATATCATTGAATCCGAATTGAACATCGATCTGGACCAAACCTTTCTCAGCTTTGAGGAAACGCCGCTGGCTGCCGCTTCGATCGGGCAAGTTCATCTTGCCCTTCTAACCACAGGAGAGAGGATCGCTGTTAAAGTCCAGCGCCCAACGATTGCCGAGACGATCCGAACGGATCTGGAAATCCTGCAAAATTTAGCAATCATGGCTGAAGCCCGTTTCGAATGGGCCCATCGCCATCAGCTTGTGCGGTTGTTCGAAGAATTTAAAAAATCGTTACTCGATGAGCTTGATTATACAATTGAAGGGAAAAATGCCGAAAAAATTGCCAGTCAATTTAAAAACCAGGCTCACATCCGAATTCCGAAGGTGTATTGGGAATTTTCCTCCAAGAAGATTCTAGCCATGGAGTTTATGGATGGGATCAAATTAAATTCTCCCGAACTGCTGCATGCCAAAGGCTATGATTCCAAAAGAATAGCCGAGCGGTTAATGAATGCCATTTTGCATCAAATTTTTATTAAAGGCTTTTTTCATGCGGATCCTCATCCCGGCAATATTACGGTGCTGCGGGGTGAGGTGATTGCATTTATGGACTTTGGATTGGTAGGCCGGTTGACGCCGAAGATCAAGCGGCAGCTCGCCAAGCTCATCATCGCATTAATGCTGCAGAGCTCGGAGGGTGTGATTAGAGCTTTGCTTGGGATGGGGCTTGTTACGCCGCAAGTGAACATGACAGACCTGCGTCGCGATGTCGATCTTCTTCGTGATAAATACGTTGGCGTGCCTTTCGGGGAGATGAGTCTTGGAGAAGCGGTAAACGATCTTCTGGAAGTAGCCTATCGGCATGAAGTCCGGATTCCCGCCGATTTTGTTCTATTGGGCAAATGCTTGATTACGGTAGAGGGTGTGGTTAAGCAGCTGGATCCCAAGATCAGCATCCTCCAAATCGCAGAGCCGTTCGGCAAAAAATTATTGCTCGAGCGTCTTCATCCCGGTTCGATACTGGAACATGTCAAAGAAGAATGGACGCAATACAGCGACATTCTCTTTGAATTCCCAAATCTGGTCAAAGAGCTGATCCCTTTAATTAAGAAAGGACAACTGGACGTCAGCATCCCTCAATTTGATCTTCTGCTTAGACAACTGGATCGGATCAGCAAGAGGATTTCGCTCAGTATGGTTTGGCTTTCTTTCTGCATCATCCTGACGGGAATCATGATCGGCTCTTCCCAGAGCAATCAGCCTGGCTTATTGGGGAGCATCCCTGTACTGGAAATAGGCGCCCTGATCGCCGTGTTCATACTCGTTTGGTTCATTCATTCCATCTTCAAATCGGGTCGATCTTGACAGCAGGACGAACAGCGGCTCGATGAGCCGCATGGGGCCAGCTCTAGCCTGGCTGGCCCGAATCCTGCTTGTGGCTCTGTATTTTCATGAGTCTAACCATCTCTGAAGCCGTTTGTTCATCTGTAATCAGCGTATGAATATAGCCCCCCCGCAGAGCCGCCAAGACGCTATCTGCTTTATGGCTTCCTTGAACAATGGCGATTACCTTGCTCACGCTCTTCAATTCAACCACCTGAATTCCTATGACCCGCTCGTTGATCGAATTTTTTGCGATCGTGCCGTCCCTGCAAATAAAACAGGAGTTGATATCCCCGACAACGCCGGAGGCTTCCAAACTCTTCAACTCATCGTCCCCTATATAACCGATTTCCTCCAGGGTGGATTGCATAAAGGGATTACCGATCCCTACAATGGCCAGATCAATTTTTTTCGCTTCTTCCAACACATCGGCAACCGTCGGGGTTTGCAATAGAAGATCGCGGAAGCTTTCACTCTCCACAATGGCCGGCGCATACAAGGATTCACAGCTGCAGTTCAGCTTTTTGGACAATTCGTAGGCAATTTGATTCGAATGAAGCTCAATTCGATTAGAGCCCATGCCCCCTACGAGCGGGATTATCTTCAAATGCTCGTGAGCCTCTTCGGGGAATTCCTTCACCAGGTTGTGTAAGGTCGTCCCCCACGAGATGCCGATCTTCGTTACATGCTTGAGCTGCTTCAGCACATAGGAGGAAGCAGCCTTGGCAAGCGCACTATTGGCAAGCTCGGTTGACATATCGGCCGTGGGTACGACGATAACTTCTTCTAATGAAAAAGCGCTTTCGATTTCCTGCTCCAAATCGATCGTAGGCGCCGCTTGGTCATGTATAATAATTTCAACCAGCTTTACGTGGAGCGCCTTCTGAAGACCTTTAGATATGATAGGTCTGGAAACTCCGACTTTCTTGGCGATTTCCGCTTGTGTACAATCTTCAAAATAATACATGCGGCTAATCTTAAGCAGAAACTTTTTCTCCTCATCAGTCATCATCGTCAATCAACCCCACCCATACTTCATCATGATTATCAAGTCAGCTTTCACTAAAAAGGTGGATGTTATCGAAAGCGGATTCATTTGCTAAGATTACAGCGCCTTACCTTTATAGGCTCCCGGCGAGAAGTGCTTGATCCTGCAGCTTGCGCAGCTCCCAAATGACCGAAGAAGCCGTTTGCTCCACGTCATCGTACGTGATGATTTCACCGGCCCTTACCGCGCGTTTTACCGTCTGTGCTTGAACTAAACCGATCGGTAAGGCGTTTAGCGATTTCGCTTCGGCCGCAGTCATGATCTTGCCGTACACCGTGAATCCGCCGATCCCGTCCAGACGATCTCCCGGCTGCAGATCCTTCTTGGCGATGGACACGGTTTCAGCCACCAGCCCTTTCCACGGTGCGATGGTTTGCTCATTGTAGAAGTAGGCACCAGCCACCGACAACGGGGTCTCCAGGCTCGTTAAATGGTACGGCCGGAATAACACAAAGTTCGGGCCTTTGCCCATCTTCAGGTACTCCATCTCATGCCGGACCTCTTCCTTGCCCGAGGTGACGATAACAAATACGCCCGGTGCTACACCGTTCACATATTCAACGACTCCTGTCCGCGTCAGGATGCCTCCATCCTCCCGCAGACGAAGCACCTGTGTCAGCTCCTCCACGGTTGCTACCGGCCCGTTCATCCCTGGTTGGTCCGGTACAAACCCTGTCGCGTTAGCCACCGCTGTCATCTCGATCATCGTCTTGGTTCCGTCTTGGAATGAAGCGATCATCTTCGGATTCGCCCCTACGCTTTGCGCATATTCACGTGCCGAATCCGGCGTTGCCTGCACATTAAGCGGGTTGTTCTTGCCTTTACCGATCGCCAGAACCTCGAAGCCGATAGCATCCGCAAAGTTGTACAGCTCCATGACCGCCCCTGGCTCGTCACCGGCCGAGCCCGTGTATACAACGCCTGCCGAAGCGGCCATTTTATTAAGCAGCGGGCCAACGGTTACATCCGTTTCGACGTTCAACATGACGATATGCTTTTTGTTCAGGATCGCCTTCCAGGCAATCTCCGCACCAACACTCGGTACTCCGGTCGCATCAACGATCACATCCACATTCGGGAGCGCGAGCAGCATGTGCATGTCATCCGTAACCACAACCGAACGCTGGTCTATCGCCCGCTCCGCCTGCTCCAGCTCGCGTGTTTGCACGATGTGCTCTGCGCGGACACCTGCAAACAAGTAAGCGTTTTTGGCCTGCTCAACCCTTATATCAGCAGTGGCTACCACACGCATTCCCTTCATGCTTTCGATTTGCGAGATCATGCCGCGTCCCATTTGACCCGCTCCAATTAAGCCGACACGGATCAAACCGCCCTTACGCTCCAGCTCCAACAGCTTTTTATTCATGTTCATATGGCTTCTCCCCGATCTTCTTCAATATTTGAAACTTCATTCATCACTCAGTTTGATAGGGCTGCCGCTTTAATCAAGCGCCTTCTTTACATTTGTATCTATCGCTTTCATTTGTAATTCTAAACACTGCTTACGGTTCTGTCAACAAATAAATACCCGCTGTTCCACAAGGATAAAGATACTTCAACCAGCCGGCAATGATCGTAACCCTTCACGAGTTGCTCTAAGATAACATCGGCGTGTGTACGAAAAAGGCTGTCCTTTTCGAGACAACCTTTCCGATTGCATCTTATCCTGTATTAATGATTGACTCCCATGCCCAGCCATCCGTTAGCCGCCTCATAGAAAGACTCCGATACGGTCGGATGCGGATGGATCAGGTTTGCCCACTCTGCCACCGTGCCCTCTAAATGCATGAATGAGGAAGCTGTCGTAATCATGTCGGTCACGTGCGGCCCGACCATGGTTACGCCAACAATCTCGCCGTATTTCTCATCGGCGATCAGCTTCACGAAGCCATCGGTTTCTCCCATGGACAGCGCCTTCCCGTTCCCTCTCATGGAATACGTCTGGACTTTAACCGCAAGACCGCTGTTCTTCGCTTCCTGCTCCGTCATCCCTACACTGGCGATTTCGGGATGGGTGTAAATGCAGCGAGGTACGACGCGGTAATCGATTTTCTCTTGTTTTCCGGCCGCATTCGCTGCCGCTATAAGCCCTTCGGCACTAGCCACATGCGCCAATTGATATCCCCCGACAAGATCCCCAATGGCGTATACATGGGGGATGCTCGTTTCCATCTGTTCATTGACCTCGACAAATCGCCCGTTCATCTTGAGCGGCAGCTCCTCCAGCCCGCCAAGGCTTGGAGTCCGACCGACTGCGACCAGCAATTCCTCAGCCGCATGCTCGGACGTCTGGCCGCCGTGCGCCGCCGACACATGGAATTGGCCATTGTCGTAGCGAACCTGCTCCACTTTGGTCGCAGCCTGCACCTGAACGCCCCGCTGCTTCAACGCCTTGGCCAGCGCTTGGGAAGCCGCTTCGTCCTCAGTCGGCACGATGCGGTCGGTCGCTTCAACAACCGTCACCTGCGTGCCGAACGCCGAGAAAATAGCCGCGAATTCAACACCGATCACACCGCCGCCGATAATCGTCGTCGTTTTCGGTATACGGTCCATTTGGAAAATCGTATCGCTCGTTTGATAAGGCAGCCCGTCCAATCCCGGAATCGGGGGAACGAAAGGCTTGGAGCCTGTAGCCAAAATAATCTTGTCCGCGCGTACGCGGGTCACTCCCGTATCCGAAGCAACCTCG
This sequence comes from Paenibacillus sp. tmac-D7, assembly GCF_006519665.1. Lineage (NCBI taxonomy): Bacteria > Bacillati > Bacillota > Bacilli > Caryophanales > Paenibacillaceae > Paenibacillus > Paenibacillus sp. tmac-D7. The sequence continues at coordinate 58,590 of NZ_VIDW01000019.1, forward strand.
ATCTCACGGTTCGGCAGCACCTTGCCCCAGCCGCGGAGATGGCTGATCTTGTTTGCTTTCAGCAGCCCCGCAATGCCGGTGCGCAGCGTCTGCATCACTTGGCCCTGACGGGCCAGCATCGCATCCCATGATAGTTCAACCGGGCCCGTCTTGATTCCCCAGGCTTGAACCTTCTTGATCGTTTCAACCGCTTCCGCCATATGCAGCAGCGTTTTGGACGGAATGCATCCGCGGTTAAGGCATGTGCCTCCAAGCTCGGAAGCTTCGATCAGGGCAACCGATAGCCCTAGCTTCGCCGCACGGATCGCAGCCACATAACCGCCCGGGCCTCCACCGAGCACTACCAAATCGTATGAATTCAACGTTGTCACCTCAACCCTCATAATCAAACCAGCAATTGGTACGGCTGTTCCAGCACGGTCTTTAATTCCGTTAAAAAGGCTGCGGCCGGAGCACCGTCGACCACCCGATGGTCAAACGAAAGACTCAGCGTCATCATCGGCCGAACCAGCACTTGCCCCCCGATGACAGCCGGCTTGTCTTGAATTTGTCCGACTCCCAGAATGGCCACCTCAGGCTGGTTAATGATGGGGGTGAAGGAATCGACCGCATACATCCCGAGATTGCTGACCGTGAACGTTCCCCCGCTCAAATCTTCCGGCTTCAGCTTGTTGTCGCGGGCTTTCCCCGCAACCTCCTTCGATTTCCTCACCAGCTCCGCCAGACCCATACGCTCCGCTTCGAAGATGACCGGCACGAGCAAGCCGTCTTTCACCGACACGGCCAACCCGATGTTCGTATGGTCCTGAAGCACGACCTCTTCATTCTCCCATCGCGCGTTCAAGTTCGGATGCTTCACGAGGCAAGCGGAAATTGCTTTGAGCAGGATCTCCGTATACGACAGCCGCAGGCCCGTCTGCTTCTCGACGATCGGCAGCAGCTCCGTACGCATCGCTTTCGCCGCCGTCATGTCCACCGTCGTCGTGATGGTGACGTGCGGAGCCGTATAGGCGCTTTGCGACATCCGCTGCGCAATAATTTTCCGCATGCCCTGCAGCTTGATCACCCGTTTCTCCCCGGCTTGCGCTTTCGCAGGCTGCAGGGCGCGCTCGACATCGGAGCGCACGATTTTGCCGCGTTCGCCGCTGCCCTCTACCTGACCAAGCTCCAGGCCGTTCGCCGCCGCAACCTTCTGCGCCAGCGGGGTCGCCCTGACCGTCGACGCTGCTTCCTTAGCCTTGGCGCCCGCAGAGACGTACCCTTCAACGTCCGCACGGTGAATCCGTCCCTTCTCTCCGCTGCCCTTGACCTGCTGCAGCGCCACGCCGTGGTCGCGCGCAGCTTTTCGCGCCGCCGGGGTTGCCCGCGGCTTCCCTTCCGCCGGCGCTTGCGCCGGCTCTTCGGACGCTTCAACGGCACCCTGACCCGATGCTGCAGGCCCGGCCGCTTCGCCATCCGAAGCCGCTCCCGAAGCGTCTGGCGGCCATGCCGGAGCCTGATCCCCGGCCTCTCCGATGTAACCGATGACGTGGTTGACGGGTACAACCGCATCCTCTTCGTAATATCGTTTCACTAAAATACCGGAATGGTACGCTTCCACCTCGATATTGATTTTATCCGTCAGCACTTCCAGCAGCGTGTCGCCTTGGCGCACGGCTTCCCCTTCTTGTTTAAACCAGCGAATAATCGTGCCTGTTTCCATCGTCATGCCGAGCTTCGGCATGAACACTTCATTTAGCATCTCCTTCGGGCCTCCCTGCCACTTACTTGAGCGCCTTCTTCACAGCCTGGACGATATCGTCGACTTGGGGAACGGCTTTTTTCTCCATGATTGGATTGTAGGGAATAGGAACGTCCAAGCCGCCCAGCCGCTGAATCGGCGCGTCCAGGTAATCGAACGCCTCGCTTTCCATGACCTGGCTGACAATCTCGCCGCCGAAACCGCCGCGTTTGACCGCCTCGTGAACGACGATGAGGCGTCCGGTTTTTTTCACGGATTCCACCACGGTTTCGATGTCCAGCGGCACCAGGGTCCGCGGGTCGATCACTTCGATCTGAATGCCCTCTTTCTCCAGCTGCCCCGCCGCCTCCAGCGCGCGGTGCACCATAATCGACGTCGCGACGACGGTTACGTCCGTCCCCTGGCGCTTCACGTCCGCCTTGCCGATCGGGAGCGTGTAGGCCTCTTCCGGCACCTCGTCCATGGTCCGGTAGAGCAATTTATGTTCATAGAAAATGACGGGGTTATCGTCTTCTATCGCTGCGCGTAGCAAGCCCTTCGCATCATACGCGGTCGAAGGCTGAATGACCTTCAGGCCGGGGATGTGCGCCATCCACGCTTCCAAGCTTTGCGAATGCTGCGCGGCTGCTCCCGTACCCGAGCCCGCTGGCGTGCGCAGTACCATCGGCACCTTGCCCTTCCCGCCGTACATATAGCGGATTTTGGCCGCTTGGTTGACAATCTGATCGGTCGCAATCGTTATAAAATCGGAAAATTGCAGCTCCAGGATCGGCCGCATCCCCGTAAGCGCCGCCCCAACGGCAGCGCCGGCGATCGCCGACTCCGAAATCGGGGTATTCCGGATTCGCTCCGGACCGAATTCCTCGATCATCCCTCGCGTGACCCCGAACGCTCCCCCGTACACGCCGATATCCTCTCCGAGTACAAACACGTCCTCGTTTTCCCGCATCATCTGGGACATCGACTCTTTGATCGCTTCCAAATACGTTATTTTCCTCACTTCGTTCGGCTCCCCCTTACCCTGTACCTTCATCTATAGAACTTCAGCCAACTTAAGCGAATACGTCCTCCGTAATCGCGTCCGGAGACGGCATCGGGCTCTCTTCCGCAAATTTGACGGCCGCTTCGATTTCTTTCAGCGCCTTCACCCGCAGCTCCTCGAGCTGTTCCCCGGTTGCAGCTTGATCCGCTAGTAAGCGGGCCGCCATTTTCGCAATCGGATCTTTTTCTTCTTTCCAGTACTGCTCTTCTTCTTTGGTCCGATACTTCTTGGCGTCGCTCTTCGAGTGTCCCTTCCAGCGGTAGGTCTTCGCTTCGATTAACGTCGGTCCGCTGCCGTTCCGGGCCCGCTCGACCGCTTCGTTCGTCACACGCATGACTTCAAAGATATCGTTCCCTTCCACCACAACGCCCGGGATGCCGTAAGCCTTGGAGCGGTCCGCAATGTTCTCTACCCCGATCATCTCTTTCGCCGGACCGGACATCCCGTATTGATTGTTCTCGCAAAAGAAGACAACCGGCAGCTTCCAGATCGCTGCAAGGTTGATCGCTTCATGAAAGCTTCCCTCGTTGCTTGCGCCGTCACCGAAGAAGCAGAGCACGACATAACCCAGGTTTTTCATCTTCGACGTAAGCGCAGCGCCCGCTGCGATCGGAATGCCGCCGCCTACGATCCCGTTAGCTCCCAGGTTGCCTTTCTCTACGTCCGCAATATGCATCGAGCCGCCCTTGCCTTTACAGTAGCCGGTTTCCCTGCCGAACAATTCCGCCATCATCCGGTCCGCCTGCGCGCCTTTCGCGATACAATGACCATGGCCCCGGTGCGTGCTTGTGATCTTATCCCGATCTTCCAATACCGCGCAAGCCCCGACAGCCGTTGCCTCCTGCCCTACACACAAATGCGTTGTCCCGTGTATCAATCCCTTGGCAAAAAACTCATCGACCTTCTCGTCGAAATACCGCACCAGCCACATCTGATAATATAGATCCAGCAGTCTTTCTGCCGATAGATCGATTTTGGCTTTCATTTCTACTGCCATTTGGATATCCCTCCGTTTACATATGTTCTTATTTGTTACATTTGTAATATCATACTACTTCTGTATTCTTGTTTTTGTCAAGGCTCATTTGTTTATATCAACCGACATATTCATATAAAATATGTTCCTGACTGCACCATTTTTTACAATTGTTATTGTATAATACATATGTAAGAGGGGGTGCTTATCCAATGAACAAGGAAAAGTGATGTCGGCATGCACGCAATAAATTTCCAGAATCAGTTAATAGCATTCAGGGAATTGGGGTACTCTATAGTATCATTAAACAGGAGGTTCACTAGATGAATGAATTGCTGAAGAAAGCTTTGTCGTTAGGACTCGGCGTCACGATCCTGAGCAAAGAAAAACTTGAAAGTGCAGTTGATGAATTAGTAAAAAAGGGAAATATTTCAGCCAATGAATCCAAAGAACTTGTCAACCGATTGATAGAAAAGGGGGAAGCCGAACAGGCACAGCTGAAGCAGCTCATTCGAGAGCAATTGAACAGCCTGTTAGCAGAGCTGCACGTGGCGACCAAGGAAGACATTGAAAATCTGAGCAAGCGTCTTGAAAAATTGGAAAACAACAACGAATAAGCTCTTGTTGCCTGAAAGGATGGTTTCACTTGATCGGCAAACGGATTCGCCATTTTAACCGTTATCGGGGCATTGCAATGGCCCTTACTCGCCATGGCTTTGGTTTTATCGTAGAAGAATTGGACATTTTCCATCTGTTGTCCTTGCCCGGCAACATTCGAAACGGAACAAAAAAGGACGAAAAAACATCTATTGGCGAGCGAATCCGTCTCGTTGTTCAAGAATTGGGTCCGACTTTTATTAAGCTGGGCCAAATTGCCAGTACACGGTCCGACCTCATACCGGAGTCTATCATTAAGGAATTGGAAAAGCTTCAGGATCAGGTTACCCCCTTCTCCTATCAGGAAGTCAAACATATCATTGAATCCGAATTGAACATCGATCTGGACCAAACCTTTCTCAGCTTTGAGGAAACGCCGCTGGCTGCCGCTTCGATCGGGCAAGTTCATCTTGCCCTTCTAACCACAGGAGAGAGGATCGCTGTTAAAGTCCAGCGCCCAACGATTGCCGAGACGATCCGAACGGATCTGGAAATCCTGCAAAATTTAGCAATCATGGCTGAAGCCCGTTTCGAATGGGCCCATCGCCATCAGCTTGTGCGGTTGTTCGAAGAATTTAAAAAATCGTTACTCGATGAGCTTGATTATACAATTGAAGGGAAAAATGCCGAAAAAATTGCCAGTCAATTTAAAAACCAGGCTCACATCCGAATTCCGAAGGTGTATTGGGAATTTTCCTCCAAGAAGATTCTAGCCATGGAGTTTATGGATGGGATCAAATTAAATTCTCCCGAACTGCTGCATGCCAAAGGCTATGATTCCAAAAGAATAGCCGAGCGGTTAATGAATGCCATTTTGCATCAAATTTTTATTAAAGGCTTTTTTCATGCGGATCCTCATCCCGGCAATATTACGGTGCTGCGGGGTGAGGTGATTGCATTTATGGACTTTGGATTGGTAGGCCGGTTGACGCCGAAGATCAAGCGGCAGCTCGCCAAGCTCATCATCGCATTAATGCTGCAGAGCTCGGAGGGTGTGATTAGAGCTTTGCTTGGGATGGGGCTTGTTACGCCGCAAGTGAACATGACAGACCTGCGTCGCGATGTCGATCTTCTTCGTGATAAATACGTTGGCGTGCCTTTCGGGGAGATGAGTCTTGGAGAAGCGGTAAACGATCTTCTGGAAGTAGCCTATCGGCATGAAGTCCGGATTCCCGCCGATTTTGTTCTATTGGGCAAATGCTTGATTACGGTAGAGGGTGTGGTTAAGCAGCTGGATCCCAAGATCAGCATCCTCCAAATCGCAGAGCCGTTCGGCAAAAAATTATTGCTCGAGCGTCTTCATCCCGGTTCGATACTGGAACATGTCAAAGAAGAATGGACGCAATACAGCGACATTCTCTTTGAATTCCCAAATCTGGTCAAAGAGCTGATCCCTTTAATTAAGAAAGGACAACTGGACGTCAGCATCCCTCAATTTGATCTTCTGCTTAGACAACTGGATCGGATCAGCAAGAGGATTTCGCTCAGTATGGTTTGGCTTTCTTTCTGCATCATCCTGACGGGAATCATGATCGGCTCTTCCCAGAGCAATCAGCCTGGCTTATTGGGGAGCATCCCTGTACTGGAAATAGGCGCCCTGATCGCCGTGTTCATACTCGTTTGGTTCATTCATTCCATCTTCAAATCGGGTCGATCTTGACAGCAGGACGAACAGCGGCTCGATGAGCCGCATGGGGCCAGCTCTAGCCTGGCTGGCCCGAATCCTGCTTGTGGCTCTGTATTTTCATGAGTCTAACCATCTCTGAAGCCGTTTGTTCATCTGTAATCAGCGTATGAATATAGCCCCCCCGCAGAGCCGCCAAGACGCTATCTGCTTTATGGCTTCCTTGAACAATGGCGATTACCTTGCTCACGCTCTTCAATTCAACCACCTGAATTCCTATGACCCGCTCGTTGATCGAATTTTTTGCGATCGTGCCGTCCCTGCAAATAAAACAGGAGTTGATATCCCCGACAACGCCGGAGGCTTCCAAACTCTTCAACTCATCGTCCCCTATATAACCGATTTCCTCCAGGGTGGATTGCATAAAGGGATTACCGATCCCTACAATGGCCAGATCAATTTTTTTCGCTTCTTCCAACACATCGGCAACCGTCGGGGTTTGCAATAGAAGATCGCGGAAGCTTTCACTCTCCACAATGGCCGGCGCATACAAGGATTCACAGCTGCAGTTCAGCTTTTTGGACAATTCGTAGGCAATTTGATTCGAATGAAGCTCAATTCGATTAGAGCCCATGCCCCCTACGAGCGGGATTATCTTCAAATGCTCGTGAGCCTCTTCGGGGAATTCCTTCACCAGGTTGTGTAAGGTCGTCCCCCACGAGATGCCGATCTTCGTTACATGCTTGAGCTGCTTCAGCACATAGGAGGAAGCAGCCTTGGCAAGCGCACTATTGGCAAGCTCGGTTGACATATCGGCCGTGGGTACGACGATAACTTCTTCTAATGAAAAAGCGCTTTCGATTTCCTGCTCCAAATCGATCGTAGGCGCCGCTTGGTCATGTATAATAATTTCAACCAGCTTTACGTGGAGCGCCTTCTGAAGACCTTTAGATATGATAGGTCTGGAAACTCCGACTTTCTTGGCGATTTCCGCTTGTGTACAATCTTCAAAATAATACATGCGGCTAATCTTAAGCAGAAACTTTTTCTCCTCATCAGTCATCATCGTCAATCAACCCCACCCATACTTCATCATGATTATCAAGTCAGCTTTCACTAAAAAGGTGGATGTTATCGAAAGCGGATTCATTTGCTAAGATTACAGCGCCTTACCTTTATAGGCTCCCGGCGAGAAGTGCTTGATCCTGCAGCTTGCGCAGCTCCCAAATGACCGAAGAAGCCGTTTGCTCCACGTCATCGTACGTGATGATTTCACCGGCCCTTACCGCGCGTTTTACCGTCTGTGCTTGAACTAAACCGATCGGTAAGGCGTTTAGCGATTTCGCTTCGGCCGCAGTCATGATCTTGCCGTACACCGTGAATCCGCCGATCCCGTCCAGACGATCTCCCGGCTGCAGATCCTTCTTGGCGATGGACACGGTTTCAGCCACCAGCCCTTTCCACGGTGCGATGGTTTGCTCATTGTAGAAGTAGGCACCAGCCACCGACAACGGGGTCTCCAGGCTCGTTAAATGGTACGGCCGGAATAACACAAAGTTCGGGCCTTTGCCCATCTTCAGGTACTCCATCTCATGCCGGACCTCTTCCTTGCCCGAGGTGACGATAACAAATACGCCCGGTGCTACACCGTTCACATATTCAACGACTCCTGTCCGCGTCAGGATGCCTCCATCCTCCCGCAGACGAAGCACCTGTGTCAGCTCCTCCACGGTTGCTACCGGCCCGTTCATCCCTGGTTGGTCCGGTACAAACCCTGTCGCGTTAGCCACCGCTGTCATCTCGATCATCGTCTTGGTTCCGTCTTGGAATGAAGCGATCATCTTCGGATTCGCCCCTACGCTTTGCGCATATTCACGTGCCGAATCCGGCGTTGCCTGCACATTAAGCGGGTTGTTCTTGCCTTTACCGATCGCCAGAACCTCGAAGCCGATAGCATCCGCAAAGTTGTACAGCTCCATGACCGCCCCTGGCTCGTCACCGGCCGAGCCCGTGTATACAACGCCTGCCGAAGCGGCCATTTTATTAAGCAGCGGGCCAACGGTTACATCCGTTTCGACGTTCAACATGACGATATGCTTTTTGTTCAGGATCGCCTTCCAGGCAATCTCCGCACCAACACTCGGTACTCCGGTCGCATCAACGATCACATCCACATTCGGGAGCGCGAGCAGCATGTGCATGTCATCCGTAACCACAACCGAACGCTGGTCTATCGCCCGCTCCGCCTGCTCCAGCTCGCGTGTTTGCACGATGTGCTCTGCGCGGACACCTGCAAACAAGTAAGCGTTTTTGGCCTGCTCAACCCTTATATCAGCAGTGGCTACCACACGCATTCCCTTCATGCTTTCGATTTGCGAGATCATGCCGCGTCCCATTTGACCCGCTCCAATTAAGCCGACACGGATCAAACCGCCCTTACGCTCCAGCTCCAACAGCTTTTTATTCATGTTCATATGGCTTCTCCCCGATCTTCTTCAATATTTGAAACTTCATTCATCACTCAGTTTGATAGGGCTGCCGCTTTAATCAAGCGCCTTCTTTACATTTGTATCTATCGCTTTCATTTGTAATTCTAAACACTGCTTACGGTTCTGTCAACAAATAAATACCCGCTGTTCCACAAGGATAAAGATACTTCAACCAGCCGGCAATGATCGTAACCCTTCACGAGTTGCTCTAAGATAACATCGGCGTGTGTACGAAAAAGGCTGTCCTTTTCGAGACAACCTTTCCGATTGCATCTTATCCTGTATTAATGATTGACTCCCATGCCCAGCCATCCGTTAGCCGCCTCATAGAAAGACTCCGATACGGTCGGATGCGGATGGATCAGGTTTGCCCACTCTGCCACCGTGCCCTCTAAATGCATGAATGAGGAAGCTGTCGTAATCATGTCGGTCACGTGCGGCCCGACCATGGTTACGCCAACAATCTCGCCGTATTTCTCATCGGCGATCAGCTTCACGAAGCCATCGGTTTCTCCCATGGACAGCGCCTTCCCGTTCCCTCTCATGGAATACGTCTGGACTTTAACCGCAAGACCGCTGTTCTTCGCTTCCTGCTCCGTCATCCCTACACTGGCGATTTCGGGATGGGTGTAAATGCAGCGAGGTACGACGCGGTAATCGATTTTCTCTTGTTTTCCGGCCGCATTCGCTGCCGCTATAAGCCCTTCGGCACTAGCCACATGCGCCAATTGATATCCCCCGACAAGATCCCCAATGGCGTATACATGGGGGATGCTCGTTTCCATCTGTTCATTGACCTCGACAAATCGCCCGTTCATCTTGAGCGGCAGCTCCTCCAGCCCGCCAAGGCTTGGAGTCCGACCGACTGCGACCAGCAATTCCTCAGCCGCATGCTCGGACGTCTGGCCGCCGTGCGCCGCCGACACATGGAATTGGCCATTGTCGTAGCGAACCTGCTCCACTTTGGTCGCAGCCTGCACCTGAACGCCCCGCTGCTTCAACGCCTTGGCCAGCGCTTGGGAAGCCGCTTCGTCCTCAGTCGGCACGATGCGGTCGGTCGCTTCAACAACCGTCACCTGCGTGCCGAACGCCGAGAAAATAGCCGCGAATTCAACACCGATCACACCGCCGCCGATAATCGTCGTCGTTTTCGGTATACGGTCCATTTGGAAAATCGTATCGCTCGTTTGATAAGGCAGCCCGTCCAATCCCGGAATCGGGGGAACGAAAGGCTTGGAGCCTGTAGCCAAAATAATCTTGTCCGCGCGTACGCGGGTCACTCCCGTATCCGAAGCAACCTCGATCTCACGGTTCGGCAGCACCTTGCCCCAGCCGCGGAGATGGCTGATCTTGTTTGCTTTCAGCAGCCCCGCAATGCCGGTGCGCAGCGTCTGCATCACTTGGCCCTGACGGGCCAGCATCGCATCCCATGATAGTTCAACCGGGCCCGTCTTGATTCCCCAGGCTTGAACCTTCTTGATCGTTTCAACCGCTTCCGCCATATGCAGCAGCGTTTTGGACGGAATGCATCCGCGGTTAAGGCATGTGCCTCCAAGCTCGGAAGCTTCGATCAGGGCAACCGATAGCCCTAGCTTCGCCGCACGGATCGCAGCCACATAACCGCCCGGGCCTCCACCGAGCACTACCAAATCGTATGAATTCAACGTTGTCACCTCAACCCTCATAATCAAACCAGCAATTGGTACGGCTGTTCCAGCACGGTCTTTAATTCCGTTAAAAAGGCTGCGGCCGGAGCACCGTCGACCACCCGATGGTCAAACGAAAGACTCAGCGTCATCATCGGCCGAACCAGCACTTGCCCCCCGATGACAGCCGGCTTGTCTTGAATTTGTCCGACTCCCAGAATGGCCACCTCAGGCTGGTTAATGATGGGGGTGAAGGAATCGACCGCATACATCCCGAGATTGCTGACCGTGAACGTTCCCCCGCTCAAATCTTCCGGCTTCAGCTTGTTGTCGCGGGCTTTCCCCGCAACCTCCTTCGATTTCCTCACCAGCTCCGCCAGACCCATACGCTCCGCTTCGAAGATGACCGGCACGAGCAAGCCGTCTTTCACCGACACGGCCAACCCGATGTTCGTATGGTCCTGAAGCACGACCTCTTCATTCTCCCATCGCGCGTTCAAGTTCGGATGCTTCACGAGGCAAGCGGAAATTGCTTTGAGCAGGATCTCCGTATACGACAGCCGCAGGCCCGTCTGCTTCTCGACGATCGGCAGCAGCTCCGTACGCATCGCTTTCGCCGCCGTCATGTCCACCGTCGTCGTGATGGTGACGTGCGGAGCCGTATAGGCGCTTTGCGACATCCGCTGCGCAATAATTTTCCGCATGCCCTGCAGCTTGATCACCCGTTTCTCCCCGGCTTGCGCTTTCGCAGGCTGCAGGGCGCGCTCGACATCGGAGCGCACGATTTTGCCGCGTTCGCCGCTGCCCTCTACCTGACCAAGCTCCAGGCCGTTCGCCGCCGCAACCTTCTGCGCCAGCGGGGTCGCCCTGACCGTCGACGCTGCTTCCTTAGCCTTGGCGCCCGCAGAGACGTACCCTTCAACGTCCGCACGGTGAATCCGTCCCTTCTCTCCGCTGCCCTTGACCTGCTGCAGCGCCACGCCGTGGTCGCGCGCAGCTTTTCGCGCCGCCGGGGTTGCCCGCGGCTTCCCTTCCGCCGGCGCTTGCGCCGGCTCTTCGGACGCTTCAACGGCACCCTGACCCGATGCTGCAGGCCCGGCCGCTTCGCCATCCGAAGCCGCTCCCGAAGCGTCTGGCGGCCATGCCGGAGCCTGATCCCCGGCCTCTCCGATGTAACCGATGACGTGGTTGACGGGTACAACCGCATCCTCTTCGTAATATCGTTTCACTAAAATACCGGAATGGTACGCTTCCACCTCGATATTGATTTTATCCGTCAGCACTTCCAGCAGCGTGTCGCCTTGGCGCACGGCTTCCCCTTCTTGTTTAAACCAGCGAATAATCGTGCCTGTTTCCATCGTCATGCCGAGCTTCGGCATGAACACTTCATTTAGCATCTCCTTCGGGCCTCCCTGCCACTTACTTGAGCGCCTTCTTCACAGCCTGGACGATATCGTCGACTTGGGGAACGGCTTTTTTCTCCATGATTGGATTGTAGGGAATAGGAACGTCCAAGCCGCCCAGCCGCTGAATCGGCGCGTCCAGGTAATCGAACGCCTCGCTTTCCATGACCTGGCTGACAATCTCGCCGCCGAAACCGCCGCGTTTGACCGCCTCGTGAACGACGATGAGGCGTCCGGTTTTTTTCACGGATTCCACCACGGTTTCGATGTCCAGCGGCACCAGGGTCCGCGGGTCGATCACTTCGATCTGAATGCCCTCTTTCTCCAGCTGCCCCGCCGCCTCCAGCGCGCGGTGCACCATAATCGACGTCGCGACGACGGTTACGTCCGTCCCCTGGCGCTTCACGTCCGCCTTGCCGATCGGGAGCGTGTAGGCCTCTTCCGGCACCTCGTCCATGGTCCGGTAGAGCAATTTATGTTCATAGAAAATGACGGGGTTATCGTCTTCTATCGCTGCGCGTAGCAAGCCCTTCGCATCATACGCGGTCGAAGGCTGAATGACCTTCAGGCCGGGGATGTGCGCCATCCACGCTTCCAAGCTTTGCGAATGCTGCGCGGCTGCTCCCGTACCCGAGCCCGCTGGCGTGCGCAGTACCATCGGCACCTTGCCCTTCCCGCCGTACATATAGCGGATTTTGGCCGCTTGGTTGACAATCTGATCGGTCGCAATCGTTATAAAATCGGAAAATTGCAGCTCCAGGATCGGCCGCATCCCCGTAAGCGCCGCCCCAACGGCAGCGCCGGCGATCGCCGACTCCGAAATCGGGGTATTCCGGATTCGCTCCGGACCGAATTCCTCGATCATCCCTCGCGTGACCCCGAACGCTCCCCCGTACACGCCGATATCCTCTCCGAGTACAAACACGTCCTCGTTTTCCCGCATCATCTGGGACATCGACTCTTTGATCGCTTCCAAATACGTTATTTTCCTCACTTCGTTCGGCTCCCCCTTACCCTGTACCTTCATCTATAGAACTTCAGCCAACTTAAGCGAATACGTCCTCCGTAATCGCGTCCGGAGACGGCATCGGGCTCTCTTCCGCAAATTTGACGGCCGCTTCGATTTCTTTCAGCGCCTTCACCCGCAGCTCCTCGAGCTGTTCCCCGGTTGCAGCTTGATCCGCTAGTAAGCGGGCCGCCATTTTCGCAATCGGATCTTTTTCTTCTTTCCAGTACTGCTCTTCTTCTTTGGTCCGATACTTCTTGGCGTCGCTCTTCGAGTGTCCCTTCCAGCGGTAGGTCTTCGCTTCGATTAACGTCGGTCCGCTGCCGTTCCGGGCCCGCTCGACCGCTTCGTTCGTCACACGCATGACTTCAAAGATATCGTTCCCTTCCACCACAACGCCCGGGATGCCGTAAGCCTTGGAGCGGTCCGCAATGTTCTCTACCCCGATCATCTCTTTCGCCGGACCGGACATCCCGTATTGATTGTTCTCGCAAAAGAAGACAACCGGCAGCTTCCAGATCGCTGCAAGGTTGATCGCTTCATGAAAGCTTCCCTCGTTGCTTGCGCCGTCACCGAAGAAGCAGAGCACGACATAACCCAGGTTTTTCATCTTCGACGTAAGCGCAGCGCCCGCTGCGATCGGAATGCCGCCGCCTACGATCCCGTTAGCTCCCAGGTTGCCTTTCTCTACGTCCGCAATATGCATCGAGCCGCCCTTGCCTTTACAGTAGCCGGTTTCCCTGCCGAACAATTCCGCCATCATCCGGTCCGCCTGCGCGCCTTTCGCGATACAATGACCATGGCCCCGGTGCGTGCTTGTGATCTTATCCCGATCTTCCAATACCGCGCAAGCCCCGACAGCCGTTGCCTCCTGCCCTACACACAAATGCGTTGTCCCGTGTATCAATCCCTTGGCAAAAAACTCATCGACCTTCTCGTCGAAATACCGCACCAGCCACATCTGATAATATAGATCCAGCAGTCTTTCTGCCGATAGATCGATTTTGGCTTTCATTTCTACTGCCATTTGGATATCCCTCCATTTCCCCTCTACCTGTTCAATTCAAAATATTGACGGATCGCTGTCGCAACTCCATGATCTGCATTTGAATCCGTGATCACGTTAGCGACTCCCTTTGCATTGTCATTCCCATTTCCCATAGCAATACCTAACCCGGCCCAATCCAGCATTTCAATATCATTATCGTAATCGCCTATGGTTACAACCTGTTTGGAAGCGATATTGTATTCGGAGCATACCTTCATAAGCGCCGTTTTTTTATTAATGTCTGCAAGGTTAATATCGAATCTTCTTCTTCCTGTCCGGGAAAGCGTAATTCCCTCCCAGCCGCTCATCTCCTTATAAAGACGGTCGATTACTGCCGGATCATCATCAATGACCGTAGCCTTATAGACCTCTTCCTCCCTTGACGCCAGAAAATGAGATAATGGGCCGACGGGAGAGACCTGTATTAAATGTACTTGACCGCGGTAATTATCCTCCGTCAATTCCTTGCTTGGATCCATGACCACATTAGCAAGCGGCCAAGCACGATTCATTTCGGTCAACTCGTTAACGTACAAAACATTGTAACCGTAATAATGGATATAAGAGCCCTTCGCTTCAACAAAGGTTGCGATTTTACAAGCGATTTCCCTGCTGATCGGATAGCCAAATAATTTCTCGCCTGTGACGGGGTCCAGGATCACAGCTCCGTTTAACGCAATAAGCGGGAATTTCAAGCCTAAATATTTCCCATGCAGCCATACCGATGCCGGAAACCGTCCTGAGGCCAAGGTCACATGAATCTGATTATAAACCAGCTGCTGCACAGCCTCTTGAACGGGTAAAGTAATCATCTTTTGCGGATCCAGCAGCGTTCCATCCATATCTAGTGCTAACAGTTTATACATACGCGCTACTCCGTCCTTTTCATAGCATAAAAGTACTGACTACATTTGGAATATATGCAGGCCTTCCAAACACTTCACTGGCCGTTTTTTTCATAAATTCAAAATCGCCGTCATGCGGTAAATGGGTTAATACCAATTTTTTCACATTGGCCTTCTTCGCGATCGTACCTGCCTGAACGGCATCCATATGCCCTTCTCCCGTTGTATGCCTGCTGCCTTCGCAAATCGTAGCTTCGCAAAGGAAGATATCCGCATTTTGGGCAAAGTCAATCAATGATTCGCAGTATGAGGTATCGCCTGAATAAACAAACGTTTTTCCGCCGTATTTAATTTTGACAGCATAGCATGAAATCGTGTGTTGAACCGGAATAAACTCAATTTCAGCACCTGCCAGGCTCACTTTATTTAAAGGATTAATCGCATATACATCGGAATGGTTTCCCATTAAATCTTGCATAGCCGATACCGGCGAGTCCGGCGCATAAATTTGCAGCTTGTTCGTCATCCTTCCTGTCCTTCTTGCGCCAACGGCCGCATATTGCAAAATACCGATATCCGCCATATGGTCGTAATGTAAATGGGAAAGTATAACACCGGATAAGGACTCGACATTCGTATAGAAGGATAACCTGCTCATGACGCCACTGCCGCAGTCCAATAAAATGTTCCCTTCATCCGTTGTTATTAAATAACCCGCTGTCGCTCCGCCTGCAGAAGGATAACCTCCCCAATAGCCCAGTACAGTCACTTTCATATCCTCACCCCATCAAAATCTAACGGTGTCACCGTTTTTTTAATCTTCGAGCCAAACTCCTTGTAGAATGTTAATGCCCATTTCATCGTCCAGATTGTAATTGTTGCTTTCGCTAGCATCCGTAACGACAGCGATTTTTTCATTTTGAACCTGCAAGTGATACTCAATCCTGTCGCCTTGATACAATTTATTCGTAATTTTCCCACGTAGGGATGAATGACTGTCGGGCACGATATGATGCGGTCTAACCGATACCCATCCTTCATTCCGATTTGTATCGAAAGCCGGTATTTCCAGCGTCGTATCGAATAAACGAACCGTCATGGTCGGCCCTGAATTACGCTCCACCACTTGACAAGGAATGACGTTGGCCGAGCCGATAAATTTGGCTACAAACGAATTCGCGGGGCGGTTATAGATCTCCATCGGACTGCCAACCTGGACAACATGCCCGCTGTTCATCACAATCACTTTATCGGACATCGTCATTGCTTCAACTTGATCGTGAGTTACATTAATAATGGTAATGCCCATTTTACGTTGAATCTCTTTGATCTCGATTCTCATCTGCTCGCGCAATGCGGCATCCAGATTCGATAAAGGTTCATCCAGCAAGAGCAAGCGAGGTTCCATGACGAGCGCTCTAGCCAAGGCTACCCTTTGCTGCTGACCTCCTGACAATTCATGAGGAAATCGCTTTTCGTAAGCGTCCAGATGGACGATACGCAGAATTTCCCTGGTTTTGGCCGCCATATCGGCCTTATTCATCTTTCGCAGCTTAAGGGGATAGGCAACGTTCTCAAAGACGTTCATATGAGGCCATACCGCATAAGATTGAAACACCATGCCGATCCCGCGCCTTTCTGGCTGCAGAAAAGTGGAACGCGCGGTATTAACCAATTCTTCCTTATCCAGTGTAATCACACCGTCGGTTGGTTCAATAAATCCGGCAATCATTCGTAAAGTAGTCGTTTTCCCACATCCGGATGGGCCAACAATGGTTGCGAATTCATTTCTTTCGATTGTCACGTTTACCTTATGAACAGCTGTGCTTCCCTTATAAACCTTGGAAATGCCATCCAGAACGAGTGTACCCATAGTATTATCCTCCCCGAAGCATCGATGTCGTATTTTTTACAATCCAATCCGGCCCTTACTCACGATTTTCAAGATGATGTTGGTCACGGTTACAAACAAAATGAGTAATACGGCAAGTGCCGCCGTGAGCGCGACCTTTCCTTCTTCCTGAGCTGAAAATACAACGACTCCAATGGTTTCGTTATTGACGGACCATAGCAAGGATGATAACGTGATCTCTCCCAAAGCCGGCATAAGGACAAGAAAAAATGAAGCATAGAAACTGGGCCTTAGCAAGGGAATCATAATATCCCAAAAGGCTCTCATCTGGGAGGCGCCGGAAATCCGACTCGCTTCCTCGAGAGATGGATGGATTTGAGCCATCGCGCCGGAAATCGTTTGCAGCCCGAGGTTCATAAACCTGGCCAAGTAGGCAACAAGCAATATCATATAGGTGCTATATAAATTCCAGCCTACAATTGGAACCGGATTCACAAAAGCGAGAATCATCGCCAAGCCTACAATAGTGCCGGGTACCGCATAAGGAATGGCAACTAATGATTCTACTAGTTGAGATCCAACCATTTTTCCGCGAATAATCATATAGGATAAAAGGAGGCCTAGTACGGCAATGACGAAGCCGGCAATCGCAGCCAGAGAAAAACTGTTCATGACAGCTCTTCGAACCGATTCGATTTCAAAGATCATTTCATAATTTCTGAAAGTCAGATTCGACCAGCTATTCGGAGCACCAAACGCTTTTAACAAGGAAGTAAATATCGCCGCACAGATTGGAGCTACCGTTGTGACAAAGATAATGATGATCAAGAACACGTATACAGGAGTTTTCCAGGAACCAAGCGAAGTTTTCTCCCCTGAAGGATGCTTACCGCTAACCACGACATATTTGCTCGATTTAATAATCTTTTGATACAATTGCAGTCCTATGATACCGAATAGAGCGAGCAGCATGGAATTGGCCGCTGCAATTTGAAGACTATTCGGCTTATCCACATTGATAATCGTTTGATAAATTTGAGTGGTCATCAAATTGATATCGTTCGGAGAGCCTAACACCGCAGGAATACCGAAATCCGCCAACAAATTCATGAATAGAAGCAGCATTCCCCCCAATATGGCCGGGGATATCAAAGGTAATGTAATGTCCTTCATCGTGCGTAAAACGCTGGCGCCGGAAATTCGGCTCGCCTCTTCAACCGATGCGTCTATCTTTTGAATCGCAGGAAGCACGACAATGTAAGGAATGGTGTAGCCGTAGATCGACATCACGAACACCATACCGCTCATACTATAAATATCGACCAGAGGCTCCGTTTGTTGAAAAATATCCATATACCAGCCATTGATCAGCCCTACAGGTCCAAGCAGATAGGTCCAGGATATGGCACCGACAAATGGCGGGATCAAATAGGGCGTGGCCAGCAGGGTTTGCCATATTTTTTTGCCACGGATATTCGTTCGCGCAACAATCCAGGCTAACAAAACACCCAGTATTGTTGCAATTATGGTTGAAGGCACTACAACCTTCAAGCTGTTCGTCATACTAGTCAAAATGGCCGGATCTCTAAAGAGGGTCACGTAATTGGCAAAGGTTATATTTCCATCCGCTTTAAAGCTGTTGATTACGAGCACCAAGCAGGGATAAAACACGGTAAATCCCAGTAGGGCAAAGGTCCCCCACCAAATAAGGCGGGGACCCATTGAAGCTAAATCAAAGGAGCTTTTGGCAGCAGATTGACCGGAGGTCAATCCTTGCGGCTTACCGATCATACGATCAAATCCTTCCTAACTCGAAATCATATTATTTGGCTTCGCTAAATAATTCTCCAAACTTCGTTTTTAAAGATTCGCGGTTATCTTCAAGGAATTTCATATCCAACGGCATCACTTTAATGCTGTCCAATTTGGGCGATCCTTCAGGCGCGCCTGCATCCCCTTTGACTGGAATGTAGCCTTGTTTCACGAAAAACTTCTGACCATCCGTGGAGAGGAGGTAATCCATCAGTTTCTGGGAAGCCTCTTTATTTTTAGATCCGGAAATAATGCCTACCGGCGTAGGAATAAGAACGGAACCCTCGCTAGGCCAAGCGATTTCAACCGGCGAACCGCTGTTTTTAGCGTTTCTGACCATAAAGTCTACAACTGAAACGCCATAATATTCGCCTGTTGCAAGTTTACTAGTCAAGTTACCGTTGGATTGTTCAAACTTAACGCCATTATTTTTCAAGCTGCTGAAATAGTCCCATCCCATCCCATTCGTATTGACGAGCGATGCTAATGTTAAGAATGCTGCGCCGGAATAGTTCGGATTTGCTATAGCGACTTTCCCTTTATATTCAGGAGATCCGAGATCCTGCCAGGATTTAGGGGCATTTTTAATTTTTAATGTATTATAGCCAATGACATTGAAAATTTGACGTACTTCATAATATTTTCCGTCTTCATATGCATAGCGCTTATCCAGGTTAGCCGCTTCAGGCGAATCATATTTTTCCAGCATCCCTTTTTTCGCCAATTTCGAATAATAGTCAATATCGGCAAACCAAATGACATCGGCCTGGATAGCCCCGCCCATCTGTTCCGCTTCGATTTTCGAAATAACGGCACCGGTTCCGGAACGGTATATTTTCACATCAATCTTAGGCTGCTTCTTCTTGAAATCCTGGATCATTTCGTTAACTAAGTCTTGGGATTCAGAGGTATACAGATTCACAGTCCCGCTGACTTCCTTCACTTCTTTTGCACTATCGACAGGCTTCGTTCCTTCATTAGCATTTTTAACTTGCTCATTACCGCCCGATGCGCAACCAGCTGCGAGAGAAACTAATGCGAGAGACATCATCACTTTATAAAGTTTTTTCAATGTACCCACCCTTTACTTGTTTTTTTTGAAATGAACTCCAAACCGCAACCTCTTATAACTATCCGCATATTGTTATTTGATCATCAGCCCCCCACCGTAATTTTAGCTCCCACGAGCTTAATCCTTTGTCCATCCATCGTGGATTCGATCTTGATGACGCCAGTCCATTTCATGATTTGAGATGCGTACTCCTGAAGAGCAGCTTCATCCATCCCATTGACGCTGCAATGTACCGTCTTAAATCCTTCCCCAACCGATTCATCCTCCGAAAAATATACTTTTTTAATCTGAATACCCATTGCTTCCAACTCGGATATAATTTTCCCGGTCAACGTGGAGTTGTCTTCAATCGTGATTTGTAGCAGGTTTTTATGCTTTGCGCTAAACAACTTCTCTGTTTTGTTCAACAGAAAGAGACATACCAAGACAAGGAAGGTTGCAACCAGCGCCCCTTTATAAAACCCTGCACCTGCCGATAAACCAATTCCGGCCGTTACCCACAAGGAGGCAGCCGTTGTTAATCCCGATATCGAAAGTCCATTTCGCAATATCGTACCTGCGCCCAGAAAACCGATACCGCTAATGACTTGAGCAGCAAGACGGGATGGATCTATTCGGACATTGATTTCGTTTACAAAATCAGAAAAGCCATAAATCGATAGCAGCATAATTAATGCAGCACCGATACAGACAAGAATATGAGTACGAAAACCAGCCGCATGGTTGCTGACTTCCCTTTCTAAACCAATTAAACCTCCAAGGACAACTGCGGCAATCAATCGTAACACTAAATCCCAAAAGTCAATACTCCAAACCGAGTTCTCGACCATGACCTACCAACCCCTCTTGCTCATAGTTCGGCATAACTGTATGCGCTTTCTTTTATGCGAAAAATCCTTGAAACGTGTGCTGATTAGAGAATGTTTGACAAGTAATAAACGGATATCCTTTACATTTGTCATTAAGATATACATTTGTAACCACATCTTACTCCTGATTTTATCATTTGTCAATATATTAATACATTTGTAAATTGATCTGAAAATCAGGAACAGCAATATGGGGGAAGCGCTTACGATTCCGATTGTTTACAAAAACTACAATTGAAATAGTATCACTCCACGGCATTATTTACAATTGTTTTATTTATTTACATATGTAAAGAAGAGGATAAAAAAAAGAGAATGCATATACATTCTCAGCTTGCCGGGAAACCCGCATCCCGCAATTCATTCCACTCTTGCAACGAACGTGTAATATTAAGCTCTTTCATTTCTCCAAAATATTCCAAAGATACATAACCGGAATAATGCCGCCGCTCAAGCTCTTGAATAAGTGCCTTGTTATCAATGTCGCCATTAAGGATTGAGACAGGAACACTCTTGTACCTATTGGCATGATCCCAGTTGTAATTTTTTATATGAACGTGAGATAACCATGGGTATAAGACCGGCAGCGCCTCCATTTGATCGATCTGCTCCACATGGAGATTCGCACCGTCAAACACTAGCCTAAGTCTCGGGTGATTGACTGCCTGCAGCAGCATCCGGGCGGACTCCGTATTATCTACAAACGTGTCATAGTGAACTTCGATCGCAATGTTTACTTCGTACTGGTCGGCCATTCGCATAACGTTCTTCATGACGCTCACGACTTGGCCCCATTGCTCCGGAGAAGTGCATCTCGACGACACGTGGCCCAGAAATGTTCGTATGAACGGACAGCCCAGCTGCCTGGCAACGTCGAGTAAATGATTCATACTCTTGAAATCCTGCTTCAAATCCTTTTCTCCCGAGAAGCCTCCGGAAAATGTTGTGTATCCGCTGACCGCCGGCACTTCAAGACCATACCGGCGCAGTTTTTCTCTTAATTTGTCAAGGGGACCCCGCTCCTCCTGATAGCGTTCAATATGCCCCATCCATAGTTCCACCCCATCTAGTCCAAATGGAGCCGCCCATTCCAATATTTGTTCAACATCCCAGTCTTTAAATCCTGAAGTACAAAGGCTTCTCTTCACTTCGATTCCTCCTAAGCTTATCTGTGCAGCCATTCCAATGGAACGGTCACCAGACTTGGGAACAGGATTAACAACACCATAACGACGCACTCGGCAATAAGGAACGGCATAACGCCTTTCATAATGCCCTCCATACTCGTTCTACCTACACCTGCAGCCACGTTGAGTACCGTTCCCACAGGCGGTGTGAGAAGTCCGATGCTGCAATTCAGAACGAACAGAACGCCGAAATAAACCGGATCAATACCTGCTTGAATGATAATGGGCATCAGAACAGGTGTCATAATGAGAATGGTAGGCGTCATATCCATAGCCGTACCTACCAAAACTAACAAGATATTGATCATGATCATAAGCAGCATCGGATTTTCCAGCAGAGGTCCAAGAAATTCCGTAATCGTGGCAGGAACGTTAGCCACTGTAATGAGCCAAGAGGATACCATCGCTGCCGCAGCGAGGAACATAACTACACTAGTCGTTTTGGCCGCACCAAGGAGGCATTTATAAACGGTTGTAAAGCTCAGCGAGCGATAAATGAACACCCCGACCAATAGGGCGTACACTGCGGCTACTACCGCAGCTTCCGTCGGTGTGAAGATACCGCCCCGTAAGCCTGCAAGAATAATCACAGGCAGTATCAGGGCCCATGACGCTTCTTTTAATGCGATCATGATGTCCTTAAACGAGGCGCGCGGCATTTTCTCCGCCTTCTCTTTGCGTGCCATTAACCACCAGGTAAATACAAGAGCGACGCCCATCATTAAACCCGGCACAATACCGCCCAAAAATAGCTTTGTAATGGAAACATCGCTTGTCACGCCAAAGATAATAAAAGCGATACTCGGCGGAATTACCGGTGCAATAATACCTCCGGCTGCGACCAATCCGGCGGAGCGATTCCGGTCATAGCCCGCTTTGACCATCATCGGGATCAGGATGGCGCCAAGGGCTGCCGTATCGGCGACTGCAGATCCGGACAATCCGGCAAAGATGACGGCGGCAATGATCGAGACATATCCTAAACCGCCGCGAATGGGTCCGACCAGGGTTAAAGCGAATTGTATGATTTTTCGGGATATTCCGCCGGCGTTCATAAACTCACCGGCCAGAATAAAGAAGGGAACCGCCAGTAAAGGGAAGCTGTTTGCACCGTTAATCAGGTTTTGAGCAATGATTTGGGTGTCAAACATACCCATGTACATCATGAGACATACGCCGCTTAACAGAAGCGCAAACGCAATCGGCATTCCGAATGCCATTGCCCCTAATAAAGAACCAAGGAAGATTACAGGAGTCATTACCGATCAGCCCCTTCCGCCGTATGCAACTGATGATTTTCGAGCTTCATGCCGATCTCTTTCGTCTCCTGCCGCTCTGGCGTTTCGCTATTATTTAGCTGGATTTCTTCTTCCGATTCGACGACCCGGGAAACTTTGTCGATATAAGTTTTGTCGATACTCACCCGGATAATATTCGAAATCAGAATGATACCCATGCAGACGCTGGCAATAACCCCGACGAAATACACAAAGGAGAGAGGCAACTGCGTGGCCGGAGCGCGCGTATGGACACTAAGAAGCGTCATCTTCCAGCTTCCTTCTCCAACGAGGTAAAGCATGTAAACAACGACTGCATTGCTCGCCATATAGACAACCCTCTTCAGGAACGGCGGCAGCTTCTTCACCAGGGTGTCGACGCCAAGATGCTCATTATCTTTTACCGCTACAATCGCACCAAAAAACACCAGGTATACGAATAGAAAGCGGGACATTTCATCCGACCACGTTATACCTGAATCAAAGAGATAGCGCAGCACGACGTTGCCGAATACGAGGATCGCCATTGCGGTTAAACACAGCGCCATCAGCACATTGATAATCAGCTTTGAAAGCGAAGTTATCTTTTCCATACTATCCTCCGATTCCAGTTCTTCTGCTAAAGGGCCCTTAGGAATCATTTCTCCCTAAGAGCCTGCTTGTTCCTGAACTATTTTACGGCTTCCAACAACCTGTTAACGAGATCTTCACCGATAATTGGCTTGTATTTGTCGTAAACCGGCTGCAATTTATCAACAAATTTCTGTTTCTCTTCCGGTGACAATGTGGTGACCGTCATCTTATTCTTCGTTAAGAAATCATACGCGTCGGCCGTTTCCTTCTGATTCTCCTGGCGCTGCCAGGCCGTAGCTTCTGTTGCGGCTTTCTTCAAGGCTTCCTTCTCTTTATCGGATAATTGCTCCCAGAATTTATTGCTGACAAGCAGCGGGCTCGCATTGTAGACATGCCCGGTCTTCGTTATGTATTTTTGTACCTCGTAGAACTTGTTGAGCTTCACGTTACCCGAAGGATTTTCCTGTCCGTCAACCACCCTTTGCTCAAGAGCGGTAAACAACTCGGTAATAGCCATAGGCGTAGGTACGGCCCCCAGCGTCTTCCACAGCTCAATATGCAGCTCATTTTCCAGCGTTCTGATTTTTAATCCTTTTACATCGTCAACCGATTTTACTTCTCTTTTATTATTGGTAAGATCACGGAATCCGTTTTCCATATAAGATAATCCGACGACGCCCGCAGCAGGCAGATCATTCAATAGCTCCTGGCCAATTTTACCGTCCAGGACCTTGTAGGCCGTATCCGTATCTTTGAACAAGAAAGGCAGGTCGAAGACGTTGAATCGTTTGGCGAATGAAGCGATAGGCCCCGTTGACATGGTCGCGCCTTGGATGGATCCGATCTTCATGCCTTCAAATACGGCAATATCGCCGCCTAATTGCCCATCGGCAAAAACTTCCACTTTGACCGAACCGCCTGTTTCTTTCTCGACGATTTCGCCGAACTTAACAAGTCCTCTTGTTAAAGAGCGGTCTTTGGCGTTTGCACTCGCCATCTTCATGACCTTCACTTTTGCTTGGCCGCCTGAACCCGAGCCCGCATTGGTCGTGCTTGCGTCAGTCCCTTTGGGGGCTGCATTCGTTTGGGTATTGTTTGGAGCACAGCCCATCAGGGATAGAACAAGCATAGCGGTTACCGGTAAAATGAATAATTTTTTCATGGATTGCACCTCGCTCATTAGTATGGGACTACGTGATTGGAGACAACCGATAAGACTGATTCCCCTTGATTTCTCTTCAGCAGTAAACCACAATCTTGTTCCCAGGTCACCTCCAGAAGATATTAAGCGCTTTCAAACCGGATGATTGAAGGCAATATGACAAATTTTAGATCGATCTAAATCTACTTTGGAGCAACCCTCTGTTTGCATAGTTTTTTTTACTGTTCCGCTTTTGGATCGATCTAAGAATAGTATTATTGTAAGCTTTTATTGTAAGCGTTGTCAATGATTTCCCTTGAATTTTACAAACGTTATTCAACCAGCTTCATTTCCCACTCGCGAATTTCATAAGTGCGTGCACCCTGAACAATAAAGGGATCGTTCTCAACGAATAATCGCACTTCATCCAGCGTATCCGCCTTATAAATAACAAGCCCCCCGCTCGCATCGGAAAACCTTCCTTTCGCGAATACATGGTCTTTTTTGCTAAGATCCTTTAAATAGTCCAAATGCTCCTCGCGGTATTTCTGATTCTTTTCCAGATCCAACATATTCGTTATCACTGCAAAATATTTCATTGAGAAAGCTCCTCCTTGTTTACTTAAGTTCAAAGAAAAAGTGGGGGTTTCCACTGCCGGATGATTGCGCATAGCCTAAATAGGAAGCATGAAACTCATCTTGACCTAAAACTCCTAATAGTGCCGCTACGTGTCTTCCTCCAGATTCAACATCAGCAGCCACTGAGAACTGAGGAAGCATTTCCCAGGCGGTAACATAGTTGCCTTCTACGAGAAGTTGAATGAATCTGTCGTCCAATGCCTTCTCGGATATCGTAGGCATATTTGAGCGGCCGCGAGTGAGATGATGCGATAACGCTCCGCTGCTGGCAAAAACAGTCCGTTTCTTGCTTGCCCGAAGCACCTTGCCGATTTGCTGCCCCCACCTATAGGTCTCTTCCAGACTGGCAGACATATTACACGATAGATCGATCACCGGAATATCTCCATCCGGTATATAATACCGAAGCGGGACAAGCGTACCATAATCCCATATATAGGTTGGTTCATTAAATGAAACTACAGGGATGCCCGCCTGTTTTCCCGCTTCAGCTAACTCATTAGCGAGCTCTTCATCCCCCGGATAATCAAACGGAATGTTTGCGATCATATCCGGGTGTTCCCTTGCTGTCAAAAAGCCCTTATGGAACGGCGTAGCATCCACATAATGATTCCAATTCGTAAGAAAATGGCTGGATATAAGAACAAGGACATCCGGCTTTAATGCTTTGATTTTTGCCCGCTGTTGATGAAACGCATCCACGATCGACAACTGAAAGTCAGGCACCTTATCCTCGTACAAAAGCGATGGTGCATGCGAGCTTAACAGGGCTAACTCTAGCGACATATCAAATCCACCTTTCCATTATGATTTCAATATAATTTGGCATGAACCGAGAATTTCTTCTCCCCATTGAATCTCTAAATGATCATGATCTTGCAGTGTACCAATCCCCTCGGGCGTCCCTGTATAAATGAGATCGCCAGTTCCTAGGCCGAAGTTTAGGGCAATGTAATCAATCAATGTTTGAAGAGAGAAAATCATATTTTTGATATTCCCGATCTGTAATGTTTCCCCGTTTTTGATCAGTCTAAAATCCTTCGTCAGGTCGGACTGCCCGGAAATCTCCCGGAATTCGCCGATTGAGCAGGAGCTCCGAAACCCTTTGGCAGGAAGCCAGGGCTGCCCCTTTTTCTTGATTTCGTTCAATACATTCCGATAAGTAAAATCAATGCCAATGGTCATTTTGTCAACCAGCTCTTCAACCTGAATACCCGGCACATAGTCTTTGCCCATATGGAGTACGATCTCCGCCTCGCCATTCACTTCTCCATACTTTCCGGACAACGCGATGACGCTGCCGTTCATGGGCTCCAACGAATGCGTGGGCTTCAAAAAGATGATCGGACTTTCCGAAATCGCATTTCCCATCTCTTTCGCAAAGGAATAATAATTACGCCCTACGCAATAAATATTTCGAATCTTCAAATTGTCCAATGTCTCCCCACCCCCCCAAAAAGATTTCCTATACCTGCTGCCAAGCAGCTCGTAGAGTGCGTTTCGCTTGTGCAATAAGCACCTCCGAGGATTCTCCAGGAGCGGGCTTGATTTCAAATGAAAGCGTGCGGTTTCTCCCTTCCTGTAAGTAGCCTATATCAAGCAACGCACGAAGATATTCTGCTAATTCTGAAATGCCGATCTCGCTGTCCGGGTATCCGAAACGAGGATGTTTATCGCCATACAAGGGGTCATTCGAATTACGGATCAAGCAGTTCCCCATATGCGCATGCTTGAGGTAATCTCTTGTCGCGGTTAAAGCTTCGGACGGAGATTCGCCCAGCATTGGCAAATGACTAAGATCAACCATTAGACCAAATGTAGGATCGACTTTCCGAACCTCTTGTGCGACTTCAACAGCCAATTCGGAAGGTCCGATTAAGCAGCGGAAATCCGTTTGATGATCGAACGGTTCCAACAAAATTTCCAAATCGCCTTTGGAACGCGCATAATTGCAAATGTCTTGAATCGATTCAATGAAGTATCCGACCGATCGCTCTCTACATGCAGGACCGGGATCTTTCCCCGACATCAAAGCTAGATTTGCCGCCCCAAGATGATAGGCTTGATCAATAGCTCCTTTCACCAGCTCAATCGACCGTTTCCTTTCCTCGTCCTGCATCGCATTGAGATTTCCTTGATTCCCCAATAAAACCGGATGCGCACTAAAGCCCACTGTAACACCGGAGCTTTGCAGCAATTGTTTAACCTGATCGGCCGTTTCCGGATCGGGAGCGGAGGTGATCTCAATAGCGTCGAAAAATTCATCCTCAATAATAGTAGAAATGGTGCGCACATAATGTTCACTGGATTTCGATTGAGGAAACGCCATGAATTGTACGATACCCACCCGCATGAAATCGTGTAAGCTTTGCCGCATTAAGGCTGCCCCCCTGCCTCTTCCCGCTTCATTCGATTGCAGAGCGCTTCTGCGGCATACCGGTACACATCGACGCCAAGACCAACAATTTGTCCCGTAACGACCGCGGATAATACGAGATGATGCCGGAATGTCTCACGCTTGTGAACGTTGGTGATATGCACTTCGATGGTCGGCCGTTTAATATCCTCCAAGCAGTCCCTCAATGCAACCCCGTAATGGCCTAGCGCCCCGGGATTAATAATGATGCCCATGGCGCCCGGACCGTGCTCCTGTAGGAAATCGATCAAAGCGCCCTCATGGTTGGATTGAATATCTCGAACTTCGACTCTATAAGTGTCTGCAACGGAGCGAACAAGCTGAATGACATCGCTTAAGGTTTGACTACCGTATAGCTCAGGTAAGCGGAGACCTAACCGGTTCAAGTTAGGGCCGTTCACGACGACTAAATAGGGTTTCTCCACCATGCTCACTCCTTTCATATTGAATTAAAACAAAGATTAGATCGATCTAAATCAGGCAGGTAAAATACAGCTGCATCCGGGTGAACTGACGAGCTGCATGTTTGCTTTACACGATGTTCATGCTCACATCGAGCACGATTCGCGAATAACAAGTTCCGGCTTTAAAATAATACGCTGAACATGGTCTTCATTACCCATAATCCGTTTGTGAAGCAGATTCGCCGCATTAGTACCGACAAGAATGGGTGAAGCCATAACCGTCGTGAGAGCCGGGCTCGTCATCGCCGCCTCTTCAATATTGTCATAGCCGACCACCGCCAGATCACGACCTGGCATCAAGCCGGCTTCCTTCAAGCCCAGCATGACACCGAATGCGACGACATCGTTATAACAGAATACCGCCGTAGGAGGATTCGGCTGATTAAGGACCTGCTGCAGTGCTTCCCTTCCGCCTTGTCGTGTGGCAGCACTGGTCACAACCAATGAATCGTCAAACGGCAAACCAGCTTGCTGCAGAGCGCGTATATAGCCTCGTTGTCTATCCATCCTTGCGGAGGATTCAGAAGGACCGCCAAGAAAAGCAATTCTGCGGTGCCCCTTCTCAATGAGATAATCGACAGCCAACTTTCCTCCAAGCACGTTATCTATTCCGACATAATCGGAGTTCGAGTTGGCCGGTTCCTTGGTTACAAGGACCACAGGAATATCCCATTGTTTCAACCGGTCGATGACAGCCGGGGAGCTTCCTGAAACAGGGCTCATAATAACCCCGCCTACCCTGTACTCCAACATCTTGGACAAGAGCTGATCCTGCTTTTCTGCGGACTCAAACGTAGTACCCAGAATCACCGTATACCCTTTGGTATCCAGTTCCTGATGGACACCAACCAGAAGCTCCGAGAAGAAAGGGTTGCCAATTTCCGTGATGATAAGACCGACTGTCGATGAGTTGCGGGAACGTAAATTCGCGGCAACGCGATCGTATACATAACCCAGCTCCTTCATCGACTCGAGCACTTTCTTACGTGTACGCTCGGCTACCAGATTGCTGCCTCGTACGATCAGTGAGGCGGTTGCCCGCGATACCCCGGCATGATCGGCCACCTGCTGCAAGGTTACACGAGATCCTCTTTCCTGCTTCATAGTTCTCACCTTTTCCACTAACGGTTTAAACTAATTATACAGGATTTTTCTTGAAATCCAACACAACCTTCCCATAGTTGCCGGACAACGCATCCTCGAACGCATGTTTATAGTCGGTGAATGGGATGATTTTGGATACGATCGGCTGGACGTTAAAGTTTGTATCTCTTAAGTATTCCATCGCGTGCTGAAAGTCATCGGGAATGTTGTAGATGATCGATCCATACAAGGTGATTTCGCTTCTTACTACACGGATGACCGGAATGGTTGCCTCTGGCGTGAGTCCGATCAGAACCATTTGCCCCCCTGGCCTCACAAGCCGCAGCCCGTTCTCGAACGCACTTTGCGCTCCGGCTGCCTCAACAACGATATCAAACGTTTCCCCTTTCAGTTCATCCGGGTGAATCACCCTGATGTCGCCAAGCGTTTTAATGAGCTCCAGTTTGATGGGATTGATGTCCATCGCCGTAACGTCGGCGCCCAAATAATGGGCTAAGGCGACGGCGAGCATGCCTTCGTTTCCACACCCGAGAACAGCAACGGTTGTCCCCTTCGTTATGTGAACCTTCTTGAACGCATGCACAATGACGGCAAACGGCTCTACCAGAACCGCTCTTTCATCGGGAAGATCGTCGGGAACCGGCATGACATACTTCGATGAAATAATAAATTGCTCGGAGAAGCCGCCGTTAACGGTCACGCCCAGCGACTTCTTCTCCGGACAAATATTGGTTTGGCCGTTCAGACAGTTTACGCATTCACCGCAGTATGAATTAGGCTGGACGATAATCCTTGTCCCCAACTCGTAAGGAACGTTCTTTCCCGCCTCGATGATATGCCCAAGCAGCTCATGTCCCGGTCGGAGCGGATAAGAAGCATGCGTCAATTTCCCCAGAAACACACTAAGATCCGAACCGCAAATCCCGCCATACACCAATCTGATCTTCACTTCGTCGTCCTTCAAGGCCGGTAATGCTTCCATACTTCTTAGTTCCATTTGCTTTGGCTTATTCAGGAATAATTCCAGCAATGTTATCCCACCTTTGATGTTAAAGCTTTCTATTTTTAGATCGATCTAAAAGCATCAAGTGTTAAGCCCGAAGGTTAAAATACCGGAATCACCTGGATTTAGATCGATCTAATTTGTTTCTAAAAAAATATCACCAACTGCTTCCATTTTAAATCTGTTTTGGAAGCGGTGTCAATATATTTTTAAATGTTTGGCACATGTCCTCCCGCCGGAAAGAGGGCTGCCGTGACCGCGGCAGCCCTAACTTTTGTAATTTCATGTCCCAAGACCCTAGTCCATCTTTATAAAAACCTTTCCTGCTTCAACCTTAACCGGATAAGTCTTAATCTTCACACAGATAGGTGCGCGTTTTGCTTCGCCCGTTATAAAATCTAATCGTCCATTATGTTTAGGGCATTCAATTTGGGTGCCGATTACCAGGCCATTTGCCAAGTGAAACTTTTCGTGGGTGCAGTAGCCGTCGGTCGCGTAAAATTCGTCCTTGTCCGTACGATAGATCGCGAAAGTTTTTTCACCATAATCAAAACGGATGACGTCCTCCTCGTCGATATCGTCGACCGCACATGATTCAATCCAATTCTCATGATTCATACGGATTCCCTCCAAATAGGATCAACCTCTCTCCCTGCCACCGTTCCAAACGGATGCGGACCATACCGATACGGGCGCGCCGTGCTGGGTAGAGGGCGTACAATCGTATACGTGGGGTCTTTTCGCTGTTTCCGCAGCGCTGTGAAAACCTCCTTGACGGCTGCCCAAGTGCTAGGGCTTGCCGCCGGGCAGTCAGGTTTCATCTCTTCATGCAAGGCTGGCAGAGCATGATACGGAACCATCGGGAACATATGATGCTCTACGTGATAGTTCATGTTCCAATAAAGGAACCTGAAAATCGGGTTCATATAGACGGTACGCGTGTTTAAACGATGATCAAGCACATCTTCGTTTAGACCCAAATGTTGAATAAACCCGGTAATGAGAACCCCGATGAAGCCATAAAATGTCGGAAGACCGATAAACATGGCCGGCAGTATGCTTTGCATATAAACACATGAAGCTATGACCGCCAGAAAGATGAATACCCATGCACGCGCTTCCCAACACACTTTTCTGCGCTCTGAGACAGGAATATAGCTCTCTTCCTCTTTGTCCATTTTGCCAAAGAAATGTAAGATCACCCTTTTGAGGTCTCGTGGTCCGCCATGCAAACGAAAAATTTCCATGAGTATGATGCGCCAGATTGGCGGCCTCTCGGCGACAATCTCGGGATCGCGGCCGACGATAATGGTGTCGGTATGATGTCGGGCATGGCTCCATCGCCAAGGCGTCGCCGGAAACAAGCACATGAATGAGGAGATCTGGTAAAGGACTTCGTTCATCCAAGGCGTCTTGAAGGCGGTTCCATGACCGCATTCGTGCCACCGCGAATTGCCGGGCAAAGCGTATACGACGCCGTAAAGAAAGAATGCCGGAATCGCCCACCAAGTCCCCCATGAATAATACGCAGCAACCCCCAAGCCAATAAGAGCAGCGAACCAGATTAGCGTATCGCGTATGGCCGGTCCGTCCTTTCGCTTCATCAGCTCCTTCAACCGTTGACGAGGAATCGGACAAGTGTACCACTCCGCAGCGGAAAGTCCCTTTTCCTCTGCCTTCCTGTTTTCCGGTCCAGTAAGGCTATAGTCTCTTCTTTTACTTGTATTGGCCAAGATTTTCCCCTCCTTGTTCATTCTTTATTGATTTCTATATTTATCCAGTATGATGGCCCCTACAATAATTACTCCCTTCAATACCTGCTGCCAATACCCGGACACATGCATCAAATCCATTCCGTTATTTAAAACACCGATGATGAGAGCTCCTATTAAGGTTCCGACGATCGTACCAACGCCGCCCATCAAACTTGTTCCACCGATGACTACAGCCGCGATGGCATCCAATTCATAACCTAAACCGGCGGTTGGCTGTCCCGCCCCGATTCGAGAAGCCAACATAATGCCGGCTACGCCTGCCATTAAACCGCCGTACATATATACAAACAGCAAGGTTCTTTTCACATTGATACCGGATACAACCGCGGCCTGTTCATTCCCGCCGATCGCGTAGATGCTTTTCCCGAGTCGGGTATGTCTAAGGATGATATGAGACACGATCCCGACCAACACCAGCACATAGATCATGAAAGGAATTCCAAATACATATCCTCTGCCAATAAAATCGAATTCTTTTGAAAAACCTGTAATAGGATGCCCATCGCTGAATATATAGGAAACCCCTCTGGCAGATATCATCATGCCTAACGTAACGATAAAAGCGGGTATTTTCAAATTAGCGACAATTAATCCATTAATCAATCCTGCTGCAACACCAAGTAAAAGCCCCACGATAATGGATACTACCAAAGGATATTCGCCGGGATGCGCGTACATGGCTGATGCTACGGATACAATGGCTACGATTGACCCTGGAGATAAATCAATACCGGTTGTTATAATGATCATCGTCAAGCCGAACCCTATAATGGCAATCAAAGTAATTTGTCTGACAATATTCAGCAAGTTCACTGACGTAAGGAAGTTCGGCTCAATGATCGACAATATGATCACCATGGCCAGCAGGATAAAGAAAATCGTGAACTTATTAAGAATATGCAGCAATTTTTTAATATCAAATAATGACTGCTTATTGGGGATTTCCATATTGGATGCCTCTATTTTGGGGGTTGCCATATCATGCACTCCTAACTCATTCATTTATTTTCAGCCGTTGATGATACATGTAAGTGTTTCAATTCACGAATCCGGTTGCATATTTCATAATCTTATCTTGGTTAGCTTCTGCTCTTGATAATTCTCCAGAAATTTTACCTTCGTGCATCACAATAATTCTATCGCTCATCCCTAGCACTTCCGGCATCTCAGAGGAAATCATAATGACAGCTTTGCCTTCCTCGACCAATTTACCCATTAGAGCATGTATTTCTGACTTCGCTCCTACGTCAACTCCCCTTGTAGGTTCATCCAGGATGATGACTTCAGCATCCGTTAAAAGCCATTTCGCAATTAATACTTTCTGCTGATTTCCCCCACTTAAATTTTTAACTTTCTGGTTAATATCAGGTGTTTTAACCCCCAAGAGCTCCCTTTGTTTATTGCATTCATTTCTGATCTTCCCTTCATTCATGAATATTCCCTTCGCATGTTTTTCCAAACTCGCTGCGATCATATTGTCTTTTACAGAATGGGGTAGAAACAGTCCTGTTAATTTCCTATCCTCAGTAATAAATGCCAATCCATTTTTTTTAGCGTCTTCTGGAGATTTAATATCCACTTTTTTACCATGGAAAAATATTTCCCCTTCATCCGGTTTAGCGAGTCCGAAAAGACTTTCCATGACTTCTGATCTTCCTGATCCCATCAAGCCTGCAATACCAAGTATTTCTCCTTTTCGGAGTTGGAATGAGATATTATTAAATTTTCCTTTTAAAGACAGATTTTTTACCTCTAAGACCTTCTCCCCAATCCTAACCTCCTTCTTGGGAAACAGCTCTTTCAACTCCCTGCCAACCATCATGGAAATTAAATCTTGTTGGGTCAGTTCTTTTACGTGTTTACTATCTACCAATTCCCCGTCTCTTAACACCGTAATTTCGTCAGCAATCTCAAAGATTTCGTCCATTTTATGGGAAATATAAATAATGGATACTCCCTTATTCGTAAGTGAGCGTATGATCTTAAACAAATGAGCAACTTCCCGGTCCGTAATTGCCGAGGTTGGCTCATCCATAATAATGATTTCGGAATTGTAAGAGATCGCTTTGGCAATCTCGACCAGCTGCATTCTTGCAATGGAGAGGTCTTTCATTTTCGTTTTCGGGTCAATCGAAATTTCTAAGCTTTCTAATAAATGACGGGTGTCCTCGTTTAACTTTTTCTCATTTACCCAAAATTTTGCGAAAAGAGGTTCTCTTCCTAAAAAAATATTTTCTGCAACGGTCATATCATAAACAGAAGTTAACTCCTGGTGTATCATAGAAATTCCGTTCTTCAGAGAATCTCTAGGAGTGAGCATCCCAATTTCTTTGCCCCTTAACTTGATCCGTCCGGTTTCAGACCAGTATATGCCCCCTAAAATCTTCATGAGTGTAGACTTTCCCGCTCCATTCTCACCCATCAAAGCATGTACGGTTCCTTTCCTAACTTTAAAACTTACGTCTTCTAAAGCCCGTACGCCCGGGAATGTTTTGGATATATGCTCCATTTCCAGTACATATTGTTCTTGCATCCTATTCCCTCATTTCAGGAGGACAAGTACCAACATGAAGCGGTTGGTACCTATCCTATTTCTTTATAGTAAGTATAAAGTTTACTTTTTGCCGTAAATGGCAAGATATTTATCGGCTTCTTCAGGTTTGACACGTTTATAAGGAATAATATATTCTTTTTCCAGTTTTTCACCATTCAGTACTTTAACAGCAAGTTC
This sequence comes from Paenibacillus sp. tmac-D7, assembly GCF_006519665.1. Lineage (NCBI taxonomy): Bacteria > Bacillati > Bacillota > Bacilli > Caryophanales > Paenibacillaceae > Paenibacillus > Paenibacillus sp. tmac-D7. The sequence goes on from NZ_VIDW01000019.1 coordinate 92,982, forward strand.
CACACCTTTGGCGCCTTGACCAAAAGCATCCTGAAACACAGTAACTTTCAGTTTACCTGCTTTCAACATATTTAAAGCGTCAGGTGTTGCGTCAATGCCTCCAACTACAACTTGCTCCAGTAAACCGGCATCTTCAAGTGCTTTTACAGCTCCGACCGCCATTTCATCGTTATGAGCAACAATTGCATTAAATTTTCCTTTTAAGTCTGACTGAATCCAGTTCTCAACCTTCTTCATGCCTTCTTCTCTATTCCATTTACCGGAATCCTCTGCAAGAACTTTAATGTCAGGATGCTTTTTAAGAATATTTGCAATACCTTGGTGTCTTTCGATCTGAGGTTCATGACCATACCAGCCTTGCAATTCAATCATATTACCCTTTCCACCCATAACTTCGGCCATTGCTTCCATCAAGATTTCTCCGGATTCTACAGAACTGGAACCTGCATATGCGTAAGCAGCAACCTGGTCGGCATTCGGTACTTTGGTGTTTACATTGATCAGAGGAATTCCTGCTTTGGCGATTAAATCCACAGCCGGCCTAGAACCTTCACTATCTCCCGGTACGAAAATGATGGCATCCACTTTTTGGGCAATAAAGTTCTCAACCTGACCCAATTGAACCGTGGAGTCGAACTTTCCATCTACGTAAACAAATTGAACATCGGGATATTTTTTGGCCTCCACCTTCATTCCATCCATGATGTATGCTTGAAACTGTGCGCTGAAATCCCCGATTAAAACACCTACCACTTTCTTTTTATTTTTTGCCGGGGTTTCAGATGAGGCAGCGGATGGGGTCCCCGAATTGGATGCATCACTCGAACAACCGGAGAAAATCAGCGCCAAACAAAACAAGGTAAACAACATGACCAGATTTCTTTTCGCCTTCATGGATAAATCCCCCTTAATTGAGATAGGATTGTGCATTACGATCTGAAGTGTTTCTTTAAATACGCGAGCGATTCCGTCGCATAGGTATAGATCCATTCCATCGCAGGATGTCCCTTATCAGCTTGAAAAGGATTGGCACCAGGAGCACAACATTCAACAACAACCGTTCCGTTAAACGCAGCCTTTTGGATACCGGATACAAATGGAGCAAAGTTGATATGGCCTCTTCCTAACGCCTGCCGGTTACTGTCTGCAACATGAAGGATTTCCAAATGGTCTTTCACGGTGAAGAACGGCGTTTCCATATCTTTTTCTTCCACGTTCATATGATAGGAATCCAATAACGTTTTTACGTTGGGATGCCCCACCTCTTGAACAAATTGCAAGGCATGCTCCGCTGTATTCACTATACAGCTTTCATAACGATTTAAAGGCTCGATTACCAGTGTGACATCCCATTCACTTGCTTGATCTGTTAATTTTTGAACGGAATCAACCGCCCATTTCCAATCTTCCCCCGGATTTCCCATCAAAGCTGTTTTCCCTACAGCCGAGGGGCATACAACAAGATAGCTGCCTTCGACTTCTTTCACCGCTTCTATTTGCCGTTTGAAATATTCAACAGCACGCTGACGATGAGCCGCACTTCGATTAGCCAAATCCTGCTCTTCACAAGGCCAGCCGGTATCTCCAGTTAATCCTCCGATGTCTAAGGACAGATCCTTCGATAGGCGTAAAAGTTCCTTCCAATTATATTCATTCACTGCTGCACGGATTTCAATAGCGTCATAACCTGTCTCAGATACAAATTTCATGACCTTTTCGATGGGCTCATTTCCAAATGTCCAGCTGCAGATAGAAAATTTCATAGTAAGCCTACTCCTCTAGCAGAATCAAAATCCAGCGGCATAGCTTCTTGCAATACTTTAGTAGATTTCTTTACCGAAGTTAGTTGATCCATACTTAAATCTTCATTCTCAAGACTTATGGGTCCATCGTAACCCATCATTCTAACCACCGTAAAAAATTCACTCCACCAATGAACATCATGCCCATAGCCCAAAGCTACGTAATTCCATGAACGTTCAAAAAAACGATCTATTGTTCTTGTATCAAGAACCCCGTCCGTTCCAACGAATCCTCTTTCAATACGTACGTCTTTGGCATGAATATGATAAATCGCAGCTCCTAAATGTCTTGCAGCTAAAATTGGATCTCCTCCCATCCAAAACAAGTGGCTTGGATCAAGGTTCATTCCAACCATTTCTCCCACCTGGTTTCTTAATTTGAACAGCGTCAGCGGATTATAAACCAGCTGACACCCATGATTTTCTAAAGCAATCTTTTCGATCCCATGTTCTTTTGCTTGCTTCACCGTTTTTTCCCAATAGGGGAATGCGATTTCATTCCATTGCCAGTTCAGAACTTCTGTAGTCAATGGCGGCCAGCTCGTTGTGATCCAGTTAGGGATTGTATCCTTCGGACCTCCACCTGGAAGTCCAGACATCATAACAATCGTTTTTACTCCCAACAGTTCCGCGAGTCTAAAGGTTTTTTCCACTACTACCTGATGTGCCCTTCCTTCTTCATTTGGGGCTAATTGATTACCAGAACAATTCAATGCTTCTATTTCAAGTCCCTCAACTTTGATAGCGCTTACAAATTTATCTCGTTTCAATTCACTCTCCAGAAGTTCATCTAAGTCTATATGGGGTGCTTTCGACCAATTACCACATGCAAACTCTAAAGACTCATAGCCTAAAGATGCGGATGCAGCAAGCATTTCTATAAAAGACATGTTCCCCAGTGAATCTGTCACAAGGCAGAGTCGCACTACGATCACTCCTTCTCCATCAAATGATTGTTTTTCCACCGGCAATGGTCAATGATACTCCCGTAATATAATTTGCTTTCTCGCTGCTTAAAAACAGCATAAATTCTGCTATTTCTTCAGGCTCCGCCATTCTCTTCATCGGTACCTGACTTGTTAATGTTTCTTCATATTCTTTTGGCGTCATCCCCTCGATCGGTCCTCTCTTTTGGAACACCTGCTGGATCATTTCGGTATTTACATAGCCGGGGCAAACGGCATTGACCGCAATCCCATATTCCGCTAGTTCCAGACCAAGCACCTGGGTTAGCGAATTTACCCCTGCTTTTGAAGCGCTATACGGCCCGTTTCCAAGTTCGCCAATCTTCGAGGCTTGAGATGAAATTGTAATAATTTTCCCGTTTTTAACGTTGTTGTTAATCATATTTTTTGCTACACGTCTGCTGAGTAAATAAACCGATTTCAAATTCACATTGAAAACTCGATCCCATTCTTCTTCTTCAACATCCAGGATCAAACTGGAGGTAGAGATGCCGGCACAATTTGCCAATACGTCAATTGCTGTGAACCTGGATTCAACTTCATCCAATGCGTGATTAATCTCTAGCGAAGAAGTTACATCTACCTTGAGAGGCAATGCTTGTACCCCCAGGGCTTCGATTTCTTTTGCAGCTGCTTCAACGCTTTCCTTGTTTACATCCATCAATACAACATTGGCTCCATGTTCGGCATACTTCATGGCTAATGCCTTTCCCATTCCTCTGGCAGCCCCGGTAACCATACATATCTTTCCCTCTAACCATTTCTCCACACTCAACATCCTTTCTAGTATCAAATTCAAACGCATGTATGATTTTAAGCAACCGTATGCATAAATCTGAAAAAAGTAAATGCAGCACTGTATACTATGACGCATACGGTTGCATTATATTCAAAAAAAATTAAAAGATTACACCTGATTTTAAATAACAAGAAGTAGGATGTTATGTTCGGCTTATTTGACTGCCACATGATTCTCTAATGACTAATTTAGGTTCAATTACTGTTTTTTGTTTTACGTTTGACTTCTTGGAGTTTAACAGCGCTACTAATCGATCACAAGTTAACTCCGCAAGCTCTTTAGTAGGTTGATGGATTGTGGTTAAATGTGGTTTGAAAAATTCACAGATCTCGATATTATCGTAACCGACCACCGCAATATCGTTCGGCACATCAATTCCCCGATCCTTCAATGCTGAGATTACGCCTAACGCCATCAAGTCATTTTGAGCAAAGATAGCCGTAATTTCTTTTAATACTCCTTCGTTTTCCTTAATAACCTGATAACCCGACTTAAAAGTTGTATCTCCAAAAAACAACATCTTATCATCAAACTCAAGACCATGATCGGTGAAAGCCGATTTAAAACCTTCCGTTCTTAATCTAAACTCATCGCCTCCAACATTTGCGGAAATACACAAAATATTTTTATGTCCTAGATTCAACAGATGTTCGGAAGCCAAATACCCTCCTTTAAATTGATTCACATAAACAAAATCCACTTCCTCGGTTTTGTAAATATCAGGCAAATACTTGCAAAAAACATAAGGGACATTCATTTTCTCCAAAAAAGCTACGGTGTCACGATCTAACTCCGGTTGCAAAATAATGAGCCCATCAACTTTTCTTCCCGTAATTAGCTTTTTAATATTATTTTGCTTCGTAAATCTATTCTCAAATAAGGATACGATGACGTCTAGGTTTAGACGTTCCAGATTTTCCATCAACTCATCTTGCCAGGATTTGAAATTAATATCAAACCCGTAGTCAAGCAAAATTCTCGGAAAAATGACGCCTATCGTGTGCGTTTTGTTAGTACTCAAACTTCTTGCGTTAGCATTGAATTGAAAGCCGTTTTGTTGGGCGATTTGCAGTACTCTCTTCTTGGTTTCCTCTGAAATTGTAGGACTATTATTTAAGCAACGTGATACTGTAGATTGACTTACGTTTGCAATTCGCGCAATATCCTTTGTTGTAATCGGCATACTCCCCTACATCCTTCACTTTATAATGCATACGCTTGCGTTGATGAAATTATTATATATAATTCCATATTTTATGTAAAGGATAAAATAATCAGATTATTTATTTTTTTCTGTGACGGTCCATAATTCGCAGTTTTATTCACACCCCAACCCGGGTTTTTCGAAAGCTCTACACAACGGGCCATTACTTTGCAAGATATCGTACTGGAAAAATAGAGAACCAAGACATAACTTATGGGGCTGTCCCGGAAG
>NZ_VIDW01000002.1:0-246526 GCF_006519665.1 Paenibacillus sp. tmac-D7
CACGAGGTGCGGCCACAGCCTGACCGTGCCGGCGACTGCCGCGGCAGCGGGCTCCCCTGCGCCGCGGACCCAGTCCGGCCGGCCTGCCGACCACGCGGCGCGGCCGTCCGCCCGTTCCACCGGCTCCACCTCGAACGCCGGGTGCTCCGCGAGGAACGCGGCGATGATGTCTTCGTTCTCCTCCGGCGAGAACGTGCAGGTCGAATACACAAGCCTTCCGCCGGGGCGAAGCATACGCGCCGCTTGAGCGATGAGCGTATGCTGCATGGCGGCGTACTTGGCCGTCCAGGCCGGCTCCCACGCCTTGGCCATCTCCTCTTCCTTACGGAACATCCCCTCGCCGGAACAAGGCGCATCGACCAAGATTTTATCGAAATAGCCGGCAAACGCATCAACCAGCTTCGCCGGATCGTCATTCAGCACGACTGCATTGCGGACCCCGTTTAACTCGATATTTTTCACCAGCGCCTTTACCCGGTCCGGATGGATGTCGTTGGTCACGACAACCCCTTCACCCTGCAGCTTGGCGGCGATTTGCGTCGTCTTGCCGCCGGGAGCGGCGCATAAGTCGAGCACCCGGTCGCCCGGCTTCGGATCGAGCAGCTCGACCGGCGCCATCGCGCTCGGCTCCTGAATGTAGTACAGCCCTGCGTGATAATGCGGGTGCTTCCCCGGCCGGACTTCATCCGCAGATCCTTCCGTCTCCGAGCCGCCGCGAGGAGCAGCGCCTTGATAATAAAACCCCGTTTCCGCCCAAGGAATCGGACGCAGCCCGATCGGCGACAGCCTCTCGAACGCCGCGGGGGACAGCTTCAAGGTGTTCACGCGTAAGCCGTATAACCGCGCTTCGTCGTATGAAGCCAAAAAAGCCGGAAAATCCGCTTCCAGCAACCGTTCCATATGCTGCAAAAATACCGCAGGCAGATCGCGCCCTGTCATGTTTCGTTCAACCCGTTTCCGTCAATGTGGACATCCAGACCGGCCGTCGGGAGCCGCCTATCGGCTCTGGTCCCGACCCGGATGCCGGATGATTCCCATTGTACTTCGAATCCGATAGTCCCCGCAACCCGGGATGGTTCCGATTGGGGGCAGGGGTCTGGTCAAGAAATTCGAAATTACACCCCATTTCAGGTATGATAGAAAGAGGTAGCTATTTGAACACATCGACAAGAAAGAGGGGGAACCATGAAAAAGCTTGCCATTTATTTATCCATCATCGTCGTTTTGTTCGGCGCGTTATTCGTGTTGAACCAGCAGTCCAATAAAGCCAAATTCGGCAAACACGCCGACAACGTGTACAAGATCGCGCCGGACAAGCTGCATCCGGAAACGGTGAAGCTGCTTGACGATCCAAACTATCAAAATATCATTCTGCCGGAGGACCTGGATAAAAAAATTGCGAATAAAGAAAGCTTCTATATTTATTACTTCGCTTCCACCTGCCCGCATTGCAAGGTGACGACGCCGATCCTGATGCCCGTGGCCAAAGAGCTGGGCGCCGACATCAAACAATTCAACCTCGAGGAGTTCAAAGACGGCTGGAAGCGATACGGCATCGAGTTCACACCGACCTTGATTTATTATAAAGAAGGCAAAGAAGTCGAGCGGCTCGTCGGCGAGCAAACGAAGGAAGCGCTGCAATCGTTCATCAGCAAGCACAAATCTTAAACCGGCCGGGAGCACGATGAAGCCTGGGTAGACGAATTATTCATACTAACGCTCTGCTGGGCGCACCCGAATAAGGCTGCACCGACGTCAAACGTCGGGTGCAGCCTTTCGTATGAGCAGGTCTAGCTGCTCGCGCTCGTATAATGCGCGACCGCATACCGCCAAAACATTCGCGAAAGCGCCAGGGCGATCAGCGCGACCAGCCCGCTGACGATCACCTCCGTCCAGCCGATGCGTCCGACGATGGCGGCGGCGGGGAACGTCGTAATGAACGCCACCGGGAACACGTAGGTTAGGATGAACCGCAGCGCGCCCGGGTACACCGAAACGGGAAAACGCGCCGTCTCGAACGACGTCGTGAACAGGAACGATAAATTGTCGACCTTCACCGCCCAGAACGATACCGTCATCATCGCAATCCACAGCGAATACACGACCGCCAGCGCCGCAACGAATACCGCCGCGAACATCAGCAGCTCCCGCCAGCCGGGGGTATAGCCGATGCGCAAGAGCGCGAAGGCCACCATCCCGAAACCGAGCAAGACGTCGGCCAGACGCCAAAATACAAGATGCCGAAAGCTTACGTAAAATTGGCTGTCGATCGGCTTCGTCAAGACGTAATCCAGCGTGCCTTTGCGAATATGGTCCACGAGCCGGCTCATGTTCGGCTGCAGGAAGAAATCGATAAAGCCGTGTACGGCGGTGAATACGCCGAGCAGCGCCAGCACCTCGTCGAACGACCAGCCGCCGATCTGCTGCGTCCGGTAAAAATAGAGCTGCACCGTCAGCACCGCCATCGCCAGACCGAACAGCGTATGCAGCACGTTGGCGGCGAAATTGGCCCGATACTCGAATTCTTCGACCAGACACGCCCGGAAAAATGATTGCAGCGTACGCCCGTATTTGCGCATCTCTCCTAACCTCCCGCCGCGGAGTATTTGGCCAGTCCCCGCTTCCACTGGATGCGGAAAATCACGATCAGCACCGTGATCCAGACCAGCTGCTGGACGAAGCCCTGCCCGATTAAATCCGGGCGTCCCGCCAGCTTGCCCGTCAGCAAATCGACGGGAAATCCGACCGTCGAATAGAACGGGAACCAGGAGGCGACCCAAACCAGCCCCTCCGGAAACATGGACAAGGGCGCGATGCGTCCCGCCAAAAACAAATGCAAGCCTTCATACAGCGCAAAGATCGACGTAGCCTTGTTCGTCCAGAACGCCAGCAAACCGAATTCGTAGCCGATCAAATAACGCAGCACGTTTGACCCGAGCAGCGCCAGTACGGCGAGCCCGATCATCCCCCCGTCCGCCGCAGGCCGCAGCACCGGCCATATCCACGCAAGCACGAGCCAGGACGGAACGAGCAGCGACGCGAAAAACAGCTTGTAGACGATGTTTTGCGCAATGCTCCAATGCATCGGATGAAACGGGCGAAGCAGCTTGGCCGAGAACGTGCCCTGCCGGATTTCGCTGTCCAGCTCCCACACGTCCCACGACCGCGACAGCCTCTCGACAACGAGCACGCCGATAAAGTACACGATATAATCGTTCGCGCCATAACCGCGGACGGTGCCGCCGCCGGCAATCGACAGCCATACCGAGAGGCTGACGATCGGCTGGACGAACGACCCGATCATCCAGATCAGGCTTTCGCTGCGATACGCCAGCATGACGGCCCATTCAACGCTCAGCAGCGCCGCATACTTCTGCCGGAACCGCAGCCAGGCTTCCCCGGCTGTGCGGGCGTCCGCCGCTTGCCCGAGACCATTCTCCCGGCCGCTCATTCGCGCCCCACCTCCGACGTCTCGCGTTCCTCCTGCCGGTTTTCCTTGCGTACCGCGCCTGCCGAACCGCCTGCCCCGTCCGTCTGCGCGAACGCTTGCCCGATCACCGTCTCCATCGACGGATCCTCGATCGTCAGATCGAGTACCGGAAAATCGGCCAGCAGCTTCGCGGACACGGCGGATACTTGCTCGCGCGGCACCTCGAACAGGGCGACCGGATAGTCGTCCAGCATCACGTTCGTCACCGCCGGCTCCCGGGCCAGCCTTGCCCGAATGGCTTCCGCCGAGCCGCCTTCGGCCAGCTGCAGCTTGATTCGCTTGCGGGGCGAATGCCGGTCGACCAGCTCGGCGATGCCGCCGTCGTACAAGAGCCGCCCGCCTCCGATGACCATGACGCGCTCGCACAGCGCCGTCACATCGCCCATATAGTGGCTCGTAAGCAGCACCGTCGCGCCGACGCTCCGGTTGTATTCCAAAATAAACCGGCGCACAACCTCCTGCATTTGTACATCGAGGCCAATCGTCGGTTCGTCCAAAAATAAAATGTCCGGCCGGTGCAGCAGCGACGCCGCGAGCTCGCACTTCATCCGTTCGCCGAGCGACAGCTGCCGCACCGGTTTATGCAGGACGCGCTCGAGCTCCAGCAGCTCGGCCAGCTCGCCGAGGCTTTTCCGGTACGTCTCGTCATCGATCTCGTAGATCGCTTTATTGACCAGGAAGCTGTCCGATGCCGGCACGTCCCAAATCAGCTGGCTTTTTTGCCCCATCACCAGGCTGATTCGGCGTTTGAACGCGTTCCGGTGCTCCTGCGGCTTGAACCCCGCCACCTCGACGCGTCCGGCCGTCGGATGCAGCAGCCCGGTCAGCACCTTCATCGTCGTCGTTTTCCCGGCGCCGTTCGGACCGAGAAAGCCCACAATTTGGCCCGCGGGAATATGGAAGCTGATGTCGTCGACCGCTTTCACCACCCGGTAGCTGCGGCTCACTAAACTGCGCAAAGACGCCAGTAGTCCGGGCTCCCTCTCGTGCACGCGATAATGCTTGGACAGGTGCTCCACATGAATCAACCGTCTCGTCCTCCTTCGAGCTTCGCTCTATACGCGCGCTGATTAGTCTTCCTCGTGTTCTTGCGGCGGATGCAGGCGGTATTCCTCTACGAGCGCATTCAGCTCCGGATCGAGAACGCGGATGTCCAGGTCATAGAAGGCGAATGGCTCCTCCGCGAGCCGATGAAGCTTGCCCAGGTAGGCCCGGCTGTCCTGCCGCAGCGCCTCCAGATCGATGCCAAGCACCTCTTCCGGCTGCTGCTCAAGCTTCTCCAACGCCGCGGCGAACAGCTTCACCGCGCCCCCGTTATTGCCGTTCCGGTAATGATAAAGGCCTACCGCTACCTGCAGCAGGCCCTGATACAACGTGTCGCGTCCTTCCTCGAGCCAGAGCTCCTCCATCACCTCATGGCATTCGAAGTAATCCCTTGCGATGTTGAAATAGTACACGAACAGCACATACAACCGATCGTACTTCGCGGTCAAGATGAACCCTCCCCGGTTTCGAGCCGATGCTAAGACAACGAGCTCTTTTTCGCCCGGCTGATCGCCTCTTCGATTTGATCGGACAATTCTTTCAATAACCACGTGTCGTTCGTATCCCACAGTTCATTGAAACGCAGCTGGAATTGAGCGGCCTCCCGCACCCGATGGTAAAAATACAACACCTGAATGTTGTTCAGCACCCGGTTGACGATATTGGAGTTGTCCTCGAACAGCTGCTGCGACTCCATGATCTCGTCGCGGATGCTGCTCATTTCCTGATCGAGCTTGTACGCCGCTTCCGCCGCTTTGCTGAGCCGGCTGACGACTTCCTCCGGCAAGCTTTCGCGGTATTTGTAGTTGAGCGAATGCTCAATCGTCGCCCAGAAGTTCATCGCCAGCGTACGCAGCTGAATTTCCGCCAGCACCCGCTTCATGCCGAGCGACGTCTGCACCGGATACTCCACAATCATGTGATAGCTGCGGTAGCCGCTTGGCTTTTTGTTCGTGATATAGTCTTTTTCATACACTAACGTCATATCCTGACGGGCGCGGATCAGCTCCGCCAATTGCCCGATATCTTCGACGAATTGACACATGATGCGGATCCCGGCAATATCCTCGATGCCGGTCTCGATTTGTTCCATCGGCACGTTAAGCCGCTTCGCTTTTTCCAATATGCTGGAAACCCGCTTCACGCGGCCGGTCACAAATTCAATCGGGGAATACTCTTCGCGGCTTTTCAATTCGCTTCGCAGCGTCTTGAATTTGACCTTCAATTCTTCGACCGTCTGCTCGTATGGCAGAAGGAATTTTTTCCAATCGCGACCATCCATCCGTAATCCTCCCTATCTTCCCGTATGCGCCGAGCCGACCGCCTCCGAAATATGCTTGAAGCCGTCCTGCCGCAGCAGCTGCCGCAAGCCGCGGTTGATTCGTTTCACCAATGCAGGTCCTTCATAAATGAGCGCCGTATACACTTCGACCAGGCTGGCTCCCGCGCGAATTTTCGCATAGGCGTCTTCCGCTGTAAATATGCCCCCCGACCCGATAATCGGCAGCTTGCCTTCGGTTAAGCGGTACACGGTCCCGATCAGTTCCGTCGACTTGCCCGTCAACGGCCTGCCGCTCAGTCCGCCGGTTTCGCCGCGGTTCGCATTCGCCAGGCCGTCGCGCGAGATCGTCGTGTTGGACACGATGATGCCCGACACGTTGCTGCGCAAAATCGTCGCCGCCGTATACTCGACTTCCTCCGGCGTCAAGTCCGGTGCAATCTTGACGAGCACCGGCTTCTCCCGGCCGCCGAACTTCGCATGCATGGCGTCCATCTCGTCCTTGACGGCGGCGAGCAGACGCGACAAGTCGTCGCCGTGCTGCAGATTGCGCAGATCCGGCGTGTTCGGCGAGCTGATATTCACCACGAAAAAATCGCCGTAGCCATACAGGGCCTGAATGCATGCGCGGTAATCCTCGTGGGCTTGTTCGTTCGGCGTCGCTTTGTTCTTGCCTATATTAATCGCCAGCGGAATCGTCCGCTTTCCTTGATTCCGTAAATTGCGCTTCATGCCCTCGATGCCGACGTTGTTGAAGCCCATCCGGTTGATCAGCGCCCCGTCCTCGGGCAGCCGGAACAGCCGCGGCAGCGGATTGCCCTCCTGGGGCTTCGGGGTCACTGTCCCGACCTCCATGAAGCCGAAGCCGATGCTGGAAAAGCCCGGAACCGCCTTGCCGTTCTTGTCCAAGCCTGCGGCAAGGCCCACCGGGTTCGTAAACTTGATGTTCCAAAGCTCCGTCTCCAGCTCCGGGTAAACGCCGACGCCCCATACAGCCTGCAGCAGCCGCCGTCCTCCCGGTATTTTACCGAACGTATGCAGCCCGTCGATCGTGAGATGGTGCGCCTTCTCCGGGTCCATTCGGAACAGCACCGGTTTGGCTATCGATTTGTACAACATGCTTCTCGCCCTCTTCCCGTCCGTCTCTTGCTGACGATAACTCTCTCTAGATGACAGTTTATCGTTTTACGGCGGAAAAATAAAGAGGACAACCCAACAAAACCCTGACGCTCCAGCGGTTACAATATGGTAGAATATGCTTAAACCTATCGGAAGGCAGGGCTGATGTCGATGTCCAAAAAGAAAATTACTCCGTACGCAAAGCGCAAAGCGAAAGAAGAGCCAAACAAAAAGCTGATCATCTGGGTCGCCTCCGTCCTTGGCCTCATTATTGTCGGCATGTCGGTCCTTCTCATTGTAAACAGTTGAAGCGCTCGATAGTAATCATTTTTCCATGAGCGCCGAATAAAGTCAGCCCGAGGGAGAAAGCATCCTTCGGGCCTTTTCGGGCTATTTATTTTTGGCCTCCTGCAGGATCGCAACCAGCCTCCTCACCTATTTCTCAATCCTGCCGCCGACTCTCATAGCCGCGGCGGGAAAAATTAAGTTTGCGTTCTCCCGGCTTACCGCCATCATATGACGCCTAAGAAAAAAGGCCAACCAGAAATTGATATGCTCCCCATTAGGTAGACAGGTGAAATAATAAAACCTATCTACCAAGGGGAGTTTTTTCATGTCCAAAATTAACGAATACTGCGGAAAAGAGAAGTTAGCCATATTGAAGGAACTTGAAACGGGGCAAGGGTCACTAAGCGGGATAGCCTATAAATATAGCATTAACGTCAGTACTTTAAAGGAATGGCGGCGGCGTTATGAAGTGTACGGGGCCGAAGGGTTGGAATTTCGTTCAGGCAATAAGAGCTACACGGCGGAAACTAAACTTCAAGCGGTTCAAGATTATCTTTCAGGGAAGTACTCGCAGAACGAAATCATTAGAACGTACCGCATTGCAAGTCGTACACAGCTCAGGAGCTGGATTAAGAAGTATAATAGTCATAGCGGTCTAAGACCGTACAAGAACGGAGGCGTAGCCGCTATGACAAAGGGACGAACGACAACCTGGGAAGAACGGATCGATATCGTATTGTACTGTCTCTCTCAAAATCGCGATTATCCTAAAGCAGCCGAAGAGTTAAGTGAAGTAGAACGACAAAGACTCGCCTTAAAGAAGTTAGAAGCCGAGAACGAATGGCTGCGCGCGGAGAATGCCCTGTTAAAAAAGTTAGAGGAGCTCGAAAGGAGGCGTTATTAAGCCGGATACGTCAGGAGAACGTCTACCTGTCTATTCAATCCGTACAGCAAAACAAAGGCGTTAGCATTCAACTTTTATGCAGAATGGCAGGTATTCCCCGTTCGAGCTACTATAAGTGGTTAAATCGGGAACCCAGCTTTCAGGAGCAAGAAAACGAAAAGCTAGCAAATGCCATGATCTTGCATTATGAGAAGGTGGAGGGCATCTTTGGCTACCGCCAATTAACCCTTCATTTGAGAAGACAACTGGATCGCGCGATTAATCACAAGCGGATTTATCGCCTGATGAAATTGGCAGGCATTCGGTCGGTTATTCGCAGGAAGAAAAAGAAATACGTGAAATCCACGCCTGAACAGATCGTAGAGAATTTGTTGAACCGAGAATTCACTGCTGAGAAGTCGAATGAGAAGTGGGTAACCGACGTAACCGAAATGAAGTACGGCCAGGGCCAGAAAGCTTACCTCAGCGCCATCTTAGATCTTCACGATAAATCGATTGTGGCGTACGTCCTAGGCCATTCCAACAACAATAGCCTCGTTTTCACAACGCTGGACTTGGCTTTGAAAGCCGCACCCGGCACATCGCCAATGCTGCATAGTGACCGAGGTTTTCAATATACCTCATGGGGTTTTAAAAGACGCTTGGAAGCACACGGGATGACGCAGAGTATGTCGAGGGTAGGAAAGTGCATCGATAATGGCCCCATGGAGGCATTCTGGGGCACCCTCAAGAGCGAGAAATACTACCTCCACACATACCAGACCTTTGAAGCATTAAAGAAGGATATCGAGGATTACATTCACTTTTATAACTACGAGCGGTTGCAGAAGAAATTAAGCTGCCTTAGCCCGATGGAAGCTCGAGCTAAGGCAGCTTAATCAATTTATTTTATTCCACTGTCTACTTGACGGGGTGCACTTCAAATTTGGCTGACCTAATAATACGAAATAAAGTATTTTCTTAGTGCTTAGAATAATTTAGTGGTTTATCTGAAGAACTACATGCTACACGCGTATGTGCTTTAATTTATAATTGGAAATAAAATTGGAGGACGTAGCCCAAGCGAAGGCGCGGGAGATGTTTTCCTTTTTTGAGCTCTAACGGGAGTCATACCTGAGTTGTTCTCAGGGTTATTTATAATACACTCTTATGTTTTATCTCGCAGGAGTTTTTGTCAAACTACTTTCTAACATATCTATAATGAGAAGGAATCGCTCCGCTTCCCGAAATACATGGTCTGCCAGCAGGGGATGAATAATACTCTTTATACGACAAGACTCGATTAATTCTTTAGCCGTCTTTTTAAAATCGCGAAGAGATTTTACGGAAATTCGATTCTGGTCAAGGAATTGGTCTAGTAAAGGAACTGTCTGGGATTGAGGTCGCATGGATTCTAAATCTCTTGCTTGAAAGAGCAATTGGTCGAAATCTTGACTAAAGTTACGTGATTGTTCAACTAACTGCCGTTCAGAGGGGTCCAGTAAATGTCCAATAAATTTTGCATGGTCAGCCATTATCCTTAAGAAAAATACATTTTCATTAATGATTGCATCGGGTAAAGGATCTAATCTTCCAGTATTAAGTTCTTCCAATCTGTTTCTAAAGTAAAATGCTTCTCTACTCGTGTGGTCGACCAACAATGGAAAGTTATTGGCTCCTGGAAGTTGGCAACTTAAAATTAATCCTAACACTTTTCTTTTAAAAGCCCATATATGGGAAGCCGCATTGTGCACTTCTACATTGAATCTTTTGATTACTTCAGGGTCTGTTTCAGGTGTAAATGTGTTTGACCTTCTTTCAATTTCCTCAAACACCGCGTAAAAGTGATTCGCCTCATTTATTAACTGGGTGTCATCGCAACGAAACCCTAATTTCAGAAAAAGTGAATGTTCCTTCATTATACGTGACCAAAACCGAACTTCGTCTAAAGAACGCATAACGAATCCATTGGACATAGCTGCACCTCCATTTCACTCCATGATTAAATATTATGGACTTTGAAAGGAAGTATGCTCAAATAATGGATGCATGCGGTCTGTTTCAGCATTGACTTCCTTGACAGATGCATTCGTGAAAAAATGCGCCGCTTCCTGAATATGAATTCCGTTACGATGAGTGTTACATCGCTTGAGTAAAGGGGTGATGATGTACCGCTTTAATCTGCGCTGCTTGCGCAGGTACGGCGTCAGGCTCCCGCATCAGTTCGTGAATATAGGCATGAATGGATCTGAAAGCTTCAGTGGCATCCTCGCCTTCTACGTTCACGCTCAAGGTTTGGTCGCATTTCATCGTTAAGAATAAGGAGACGACCTGGGAAGACACCTTCCCGTTAATATACATCTGCTTTTTACCAAACAAGATGCTGCTTTTATAACCGTTCGCTATGTCCGCAAGCCTGATTAAAGATTCTATGGCAACCGGAATCGCTGCATCCCACTTCCATTCAATGTTCATCGTCAAATCCCTTCCTTTCTTCGTGAGAAAAATAAAGAGACATGCCCCCTCATCAGGTGAACATGTCTCCAGTTGACCGGAAGAATCGTTCCTTTTTGCTGCCTAAGCCTAAGGCTTATAGATCCAATCGTTAAGATTAAAGTCTTTCTTGATGATGCCGTTATCGAACAAATATTTTTTGGTTCCTTCCAGAAGTTTCAGACTGTCCGCTGAAAAATCCTCGACTTGCCACTGGCTAATATCGAAGGATGCTTTAACTACATCCAGCGGGAATTCGGAGGACTCGGCATACAGCTTATAGAATTCATCGGCATTGGACTGAATTTCTTTTGCTGCCTTTTGCCGCACTCCGTTCCATACTTGCACGAAGCCAGGGTTCCTGGAAAGGTAGTCTTCACTCGCCACCGTCACGCTCGAGCCCCGAAGATCCGGATGACTCTTTGCTTCATCTATCGCTTTATAGCCTTTGCTGATAATCAAAGGGCCGAACCCTGTCGGGTAAGCATAAGCTTCAATATCCCCTCGCGCCAAAGCCGCTTCGCCGTCAGCAGGGAGCAGGTGAACGACCTTTATGTCTTTATCCAAGCCTTTTTCCTGCAGCAATCCTTTCAGGTAACGGCTCATGTAGGAGCCATCGGCTGTAGCGATTTTTTTGCCTTTCAAATCCTCCACCTTTTGAGGTCCATCCGCTTTAGCCACAAGCCAGGCATTCATACCGGACTGGGTAATGTTAATCAGTTTCGTCTTCAAGCCGACCGCTCTGGCATTAATTGCCGGCGTATCGCCGTAAATTCCGACATCCAGAGCACCCGAGGCGAGAGCTTCATTCAAGTTCGGTCCGTTAGGAAAAGATTTCACCGAAACATCGGTGACGCCGTATTTTTTGAGTTCGGATTCCAGGTAGCCTTTTTTCTGCGCCCAGCCTTCTACCCCCGTGATGGTACCTTTGTTGTTAGGGGAAATATACCCGATACGAAGCTTCGGTTCAAGCGTCGTCTTCGCTTCGGATGTCTGGCCTGCTCCCTGCGCCGGGGCGGCTGCATCGCCTGCTGCCGGTTGCTTGGAGCCTGAAGTCCCGCATCCGGAGAGAGCCCAGGCAAATACAGATGTAAGGAGTAATGCAGTTAAAGTCCAATGCTTGCGGGATGAATTCATAGTAATGCCCCCTGTCTGTCTAGTTTAATAAGGTTGTGCCTGGTTTAGTGCCTGTGCATGCGTCGAAATATAAGATAAGAACCGTCATCCGCCGCCGTTGATTTGGCGCCCCGGGTCCAGCCCAAGTTGGTACGGTAGCTGCCCAGCTGTCCGCTTTCGATCAGTGCGGACTCGTTGAACTCCGCTTCCTGCTCGGCAAATGGCGATACGAACAAAGCATCCGTAGGGCAGTACAATTCGCACATAAAGCAGCTTTGGCAGTCGGATTTTCTGGCGATAGCAGGAACGCCGCCGTCTTCGGTTGCCGGATCGAATACATTCGTCGGGCAGACGGACACGCACTGGTTGCAGTTGACGCAGCGGTCTTGGCTTAAGATTTCAATCATTAGATGACAGCCTCCTTCTTGGTGAATGTGGAATGGATACCGGAGTGGGCGGCACCGGCATCCTGATCGGATAACGGTCGAACCCAGAGCTGATCCAAACCGCCGCTTAGCAGGCGATAATGCTGCTTGGTATCGGACCCTGGAAAATCTTCGCGACGGTGCATCCCTCTCGTCTCCTGACGCGCTGATGCGCTTATAAACATCCAACGGGCCGTCGCAGTCATTGCCGCCGCTTCCCGGACCCGAACGGTATTGCCGTCCCCGGCCTGAAGTCCGCTTTTCACTTCATTCCAGACGCGCTCGAGCCGCTGAAGCCCTCCTTCAAGCCCTGCTCCTGTGCGGAACCAGTTCCGGTCGTAAGGGAACACCTCGTCCTGTACGGCCTTCACGATCTCACTCGTATCCGGTCCTCCCTTGCGCTCCGCCGGTTGTGTCGGGATGCCGGTTCGTTCCGAGAACCCTTGCGCACTGCGGCTGGCGGCATGCGCTCCCAATTTCAAGGCATAGCGTGCCGCTCCCTCACCGGACCAATAGCCGGAGGACATCGCCCAAGCCGCATTATGGCTGCCTCCGCCGGTAAACCCGCCGCAGATGAGCTCACGTGTCGCCGCATCCCCGGCAGCATACAATCCAGGTACCTTGGTCGCGCAGCTTTCATCGATAATATGGATGCCGCCCGTTCCGCGAACCGTTCCTTCAAAGCGAAGCGTAACCGGAAATTTTTGCGTGAACGGATCGATTCCGAGTCGGTCGAAAGAAAGGAAAAAGTTCGGCTGTGCCTTGCGCATCGCCTCTTTCAGCTCATCGTCGGCCTTATCCAATCGGGCGTACACGGGCTGGGTGAGCAGCGTCCGCGCGATCACCGAGCGGCCTCGCTGCGACCCTGCGCCCTCGATCACCCGGCCGTCTTCGTAATAGAAGGTAGCCCAGGTGTAGAAGGCCGACTTCGTCACCGGAGAGAATGCAGGACACAGAGAGTACGCGGTAGAGAATTCCATGCCCGAGAAATCGGCCCCCGCTTCAGCGGCCAACAAATAGCCGTCCCCGGTTAATACATTCGTCCCTAAGGCTTTGCTTAAAAATGCGCAGCCGCCGGTCGCGATCACGACGGCTGAAGCATCGACCCGCCACGTTTCCTTCGTTTGAATGTTCGTTCCCGTCGCTCCGGCCACACCATGCTCATCCGCGAGGAGCTCCAAAGCCGGACTGTGATCGAGGATCTTCACTCCCGCCTTCTGCACCTGTCTGCGCATCAGCTTCATATATTCCGGCCCTTGCAGACTTTGGCGCTGAGACAGCCCCGCTTCGTCGACAGGAAATGGGTAGCCCCAATCCGCAATCTGGTTCGTATTGGCAAAGGTACGGTCAAGCACCCGCTGCATCCAGCCGCGATCGGCCAAATAGCCCCCCAGCGCTTCACGGCTTTTCATTGCGCTTTCCCGCTCCTCGGGATTCGGATTCACATACCAAACACCTGTGCCGGATGGAGCCGTAGCGCCGCTCGTTCCGCAATAGCCTTTATCGACTAATACAACCTTCGCACCTTCTCTAGCTGCTGTTACCGCCGCCCAGGTCCCCGATGGACCTCCGCCGATTACCAACACATCTGCGTTCAGATTCACATCATATCGACTCATTGTTTTCCCCGCCTTTATAGAGTATGGATTTATCAAATCGAAAACGAAAGCTCCCGTTGGGCTTCTATTGCGCCTGGCTCCTTCAAGAGCAAGCGATCCAAAATCACCTTCTCAAAATAGGCAAATCCACTGTCGCGTTCTCTCGGACGCGGGAGTGTAATTTTCACATCCATCGCGATCTTCCCGCTCTCAATGAGCACTACGCGGTCCGCCAATGCTACCGCTTCGCTCACATCATGCGTGACGAGCAAAACGGTAAATCTTTGCTCGCTCCACAACCGTTCAATCAACTGCTGCATTTCGATTCGCGTCAACGCATCCAGGGCGCCTAGCGGCTCATCGAGCAGGAGCAATCTCGGGCTTCCGGCCAAAGCACGTGCCAACGCTACGCGCTGCCGCTGACCGCCTGACAGGACCGCTGGCCATGCACCGGCTCTCTCCTCCAAGCCCACTTGCTTCAGCGCTTCATGCGCCAGCTTCTTGTCGCCGGACTTCACGCCGATGCGGACGTTATCGACCGCCTTCCTCCAGGGAAGAAGCCGGGAATCCTGAAACAGTACCCGGATATCGGGATGGATGCCCTTCGTTGCGTTGCCTTCGATCATAATCAGACCGTCCGACGGCTTCTCCAAGCCGGCTACCAAGCGAAGCAGCGTGCTTTTGCCGCATCCGCTCCTGCCAACGATCGCGACGAATTCACCGGGTTCCGCCTGAAAGTTAATATCTGTAAGCACCTCTGTTGTACCAAATGTTATGCCCAAATTACGAGTATGCAGCTTAACGCCGCCTTCTTTGACCGTCATGTCCATGACCTCCCCTTCACGCTTTTTTCACGTAGTTATGATGCCATTGAAGCCACCGCCGCTCGAGGAATTTCGCCGCAAGATCGGATAACTTGCCGAGCAGCGCGTACAAGATCACGCACAGCACGACGACGTCCATTCGCATATACTCCCTGGCGTGGGAAGCCATATAGCCGATCCCGGAATCGGCAGCAATCGTCTCCGCGACAATCAGCGTGATCCACATGATGCCTAGCGAGAACCGGACACCGAGCAAAATATTGGATAGCGCACCGGGCAATATCACTTGGGTAAATAAGGAAACTCCGTTTAACCCGTAAACCCGTCCCATCTCGATGAGTCCCGGATCTACCGAGCGTATGCCATGAAATGTATTCAGATAAATCGGAAATGCCACCCCGAGAGCTACCAGAAACAATTTGGACGTTTCGCCAATACCGAACCACATAATAACCAAGGGAATAAGCGCCAGATGAGGAATCGTGCGCAGCATCTGGACCGAAGTATCAATAAACCGTTCGGCTACAGGGAAAATGCCGTTTAATAATCCAATGAAGAAAGCAACGCTTCCTCCGATCAGAAAGCCTAAGAACGCCCTCTGCGTGCTGGCACCTACATATTCCAGCAGCGTGCCGTCCTTGACCACCTCGACAAGCGCTTGCACGACTTCCAGAGGCGTTGGCAGTATGCGTTGAGATAAAACGCCTGCAGCGCCGAACGCCTGCCAAGCTGCCAGCATCAGTACAGGCAAAACCCAAGGCTGCCAGAATGTTGCGAATTTTCGTTTGGACATGGGGAATCCCTCTCTTTTTGTGAAGTGGAGTTGGTTGACGGATGATTCGAATGATGAAACAAAAACAAAAGAGACCCCCTACCTTCTTCAAAAATGAAAAAGGTGGAAGTCTCCTCTTTGCCGGGTAGACTGGCCATACCATCCTATTTGTAAACAATTCATATATATTTACTCGGATTAATGTTGTTGATTTACTATAGCACCTCATTCCAAGGATCGTCAATACGCTGCTTTCATTTTATCAAAATGATAACAACCGGCTCCAACTGGATTTCAATACATGAAGCCCGCAGGAAGAAATGTTTCCGTCGGGCTTCTGCATGGTTTATATTTGTTGCTCATCCGGTCTTCCCGCGCTATACATGTTTGTTACAAGACTGTCGGCGTATCGTCCAATCCTCACACTTATTTCAGCACGCATGTAGTCTCTGGTGATTGTAAAACTATCTTCATGCTCACGGCAGATATATCGGTAGCGAATCATCCGATCATCTTTTTCCTCTTCAAACACACGGATGTTTTTTTCCAACAAGTATTTTTTTACTTTCGACAAGTCTACATGAATGTTTTTCGCCAGAACCTGAGCCGCTTTAGAATAGAGCAATCTCAAGGTTTCGGAGGAGCGTTCCACTTCCCGAGCCTTTCTTATAATAATCGAATGCATGATGGGCAATAACACATAATCTCTCATCATGTTGATTTCTTCCGTTGTCGGACGACTATGTTGAACTGATTTATCGTTGAGTCTGTTCTGAAATGCCTCTTTATGTTGCGGAAGCATCATCCGGCTGGATTCCCACAGCCCGTTCTTTTCAAGCTTTTTGCTCATTTATAATGCCCTCCGATTTTCATCGACCTATCCGCTGCTTGCCCGGCAGCGGTAAGCGATGAAGCTCTTACGATTGCGGCGCTGCCATATCGATTTTTTATACTATCCGTAGCTTTCTCCAAGGCTCTGGACTTTACCTGATCCTCAAAGAGGGTAAGCTGGTAATCCTGATCGTCCATTAACTGGCTTAATGTCACACCGACACGACGCACGGGCATTTTATTCCAGAATTTATAAAAAAGCATTTTTACGGTTTCAAATACGGTATTGGTGTGGTTAGTAGGGTCCTGCATCTTCATTTGGCGCGAGAATCCGGTCGGTGCTTCGTAGGGACTGCACATGCAGCTGACCGTGACTACAGAGCCCATATATCCTTTACGACGGCAGTCGCGGCATACCTCCTCTGTGAGCTCCAGTAAAATGGTGTTCACTTCCCACGTCTCCACATAGTCTCTAGGTAAAGTCATCATATGGCCGACTGATTTTGGCGGCGTGTTGAATGTTCCGGGTGTAACCGGGCTATCATCCAGACCGTTCGCCGTCCGCCACATCACCTCTGCATGAATATCCGATTGCTTGCCAAAGCGAGCACGAAATTTATCTTTAAGACGCGGCAGCGGCGTTCTGGCAATATCGCCGATGGTGTGCATTCCAAGACGAGCAAAATGTGCCGTCATACGTGAACCGACACCGAACATCTTATTTACGGGTTGTGGCCATAGCAAAGTCTCGACTTCTGTTTTTGACAAGGTAAAGATGCCACTTTCATTCTTCTTTGCCCATATATCCGTCGCGATTTTAGCAAGTATTTTATTAGAACTGATGCCTACTCTAACCCATACTCCGGTTTGACTAAGAACCTTTTGCTGAATAGATTTAGCGATCGTTTCAGGATCTCCAAAGATAGGCAAGCTTGCAGAAACATCCAAAAACTGCTCATCAATACTGAATATCTCAACAAGATCCGTAAACTCCTCATAAATCTTCGTAATCATCAGTGAGACATCAATGTAATGCTGCATCCGGGGACGCATGACAACGAGCTCCGGACACTTGATAAGGGCTTCGCCCAACCGTTCCGCCGTAGTCACCCCGAAGCTTTTCGCGATGGGACAGGCAGCCAGAATAATACCTGAGCGGCGTGCCGGATCACCGGCAACAGCAACGGGTTTATTTTTACATTCAGGATGATCCGCCTTCTCTACGCTGGCGTAAAAGCTCTGGCAATCCGCTAGAAAAATAGTCCTTTCGCTGTTCTCGCTCATCTTATCTGCCTCCGTAAGTTCATAAGCATGGTCATGAGCTCAGCCTTTATCAAACTCCTCAGCATGTTGAAATGATGAACGTAGCCGCGGACTTTGTATTCTACCTGAATACCCTGCGCATTCATTTCTGTACTCAAAACTTTAATATTTTGTTGGATCATCTTACTTTTAATGCTCTGCAATTTTGAATAAATGGAATCTTCAACTTCCCTAAGATAAAAAATGACATGACGGAAAACAATTTTGTCCTGATACATTTTTAACGTATCCATATCTCTGGCTAACATATCCAGCAAAATGGGCAGCAAGGTGTAGTCCTTGATGATTTGAATATCTTCTTCGGTTTCAATACTTGGATTAACACTCATACATCCACCACCATCATACGAACATATATTCTCGTTTCACATTATACACCGAACACTTGTTCTTTATGCAAGTGAATTTTTTGGAAATCGATTCTTCCCTCAGCCATGCAAAAAAAAACAGGTTACCGGCAGGCACCTGTCCTTTGCAATATTTTCGTACTCCATCTTTGCGGCTCAAATTTACGATCACGCCATCATCGTTGAACGGAACGCCAAAAGCGAGGGGAACGTCGTCTAATCGAGCCATTTATACACCTTGTTCGGGTTCGTATCGTCGGCTTGAGCGGGCAGCTTCAACGGGGTCGCGCTGACGGACGTGGCGGCAGGCAGCAAGCCGCGGCCGATCGTCACCTTCGTACCGAGCGGCGCCATGTCGAACAGCTCCTCCACGTCTGTCTGGCGCATCCGGACGCAGCCGAGCGACTGATCCTTGCCGATGCTCTTCGGCTTGTTCGTCCCGTGAATCGCGTATAACGTATCGGACAGCGTCATCCCTCGGCTGCCGAAATCGCCGTCTGATTGGCCGTTCGGATTGCGCACCTTCTCCGAAATAACGAAGCTCCCTTCCGGCGTCCGCGAACCGCCGAGACCGACCGGGTATTCGCGCACGACAATGCTGCCGCTCACGACCGCCAGCCGGTGAGCCGTTTTGTCTATCTTAATTTCAAGCGGCTCGGCGAGCGGTTGAATCAATCCCTCGGGAAGCTCACCGGGTGGCGTCTGACCTTGCGAAGATCCGCCCGCCTGCGCGGCTGAGCGCTCGTTCCAGCCCTGCATCTCTTGCGCTATAGCCGCCGAGTCGCGTGCGAACAGCTCCGACATATAAGGCGTCAACCCGGGCAGCACGTTGTCCGGATACGACGCCGTCAATTGCGAAGCTTCCGTAGGCGCTTGTCCGGTGCGCCGGATGTAGGCTGCCACCGCCGAGCGAAGCACGGCCTGCTGCTCCTGATGAGACATCCATGCCGCTACGACGCCGTCCGCCCGCTGAGCGTCGCTCGGCTCGCATTGACAGCTTTCCGCGTCGTGGTACAAAATTTGCTGCCGCGAAGCGTCAGACTCCGCCTCCACCGACAAGAGCGTCTCCGGCTTTCGCAGCCATTCGATCCAGGTCGAATCGCTGAGCGGGATGCCGCGCACCAGGATGCCGAAGCTTCTCACCCGTTCGAGCAGCAGCATGTGCTGCAGCGCTTGGCCGATCGTCTCCGGCGTTTTGGTCCCGGCCAAATAGTACACCCGGGTCGCCTGAATTTGCGCCGGCGTGACGTCCGCAGGGACGACGGCCGCAGGCTGCGCCAGCTCCTCCACCGTTCGCGTCTGCAGGCCGGGCGCCGAGAGCAGCGCAGCTCCGAGCGCAAGCATCGCTACGGCGAGACGCATGAACCGAATCCCCCAGCGGCGAGACGCCCGAGGCGGCTTCGACGGCCCGGGCGAAGCCGCCTCCTCCGCGGGCAGCACGACCTTCTGCTCTTCATAGGCCTCGTACACCTCGCCGGCTTGCGCATAGCAGTACAGCGCCTTGCCCTGCTTGCCTTGCTCCTCATACTCCCGGCCGAGCAAGTACCAGGCCATTTTATTATCGGGATGCTCCCGGACGTATTTTTTCAAATATTGCGGATCCTGTTTAAAAAACTGCTGCAGTTGTTCGTCGGAATCTTTCGTTCTCACGAACTCCCCCTCGCTTTCCACCCTTCTCCCCTATAATATCGGCCGGCGGCTTTTAATTGTGAAGGTGAAGGGGAGCCGCGGAAGCAGCGCCAAAAACCGCTCTGCAGCGGTTTCAGCTTCTTCTTGCCTTATTCATGAAGCGCTCCCTCTTACCTCTCCTCGAGGCTTGACGATGAACGCAGTACCGTTCCCGTGCGAAGCTTCTCTCGCATGACCGCCTCAAAGGCATCGACGATCTCGGGGTCGAAATGGGTCCCCTTGCAGCGTATAATTTCCGACATGCCTTCCTCGTAGCTGCGCCCTCGCGCGTAAGGACGGTCCGTCGTCATCGCGTCGAAAGCGTCGGCCACGGCGACGATTCGCGCGAAGAACGGAATTTGATCCCCGCGCAAGCCGTCGGGGTACCCCGAGCCGTTCATCTTCTCATGATGATATTTGGCAACCTGAGTCGCCTGAAGCATACGTTCTTCCGGCTCCATCTTGGACAAGATGCGGGCGCCGATCGTCGTATGCGCGATCATCTCCTGAAACTCCTCGTCGTTCAAGCTTTCCGCTTTCAGCAGAATACGATCGGGTACGCCGATCTTGCCGATGTCGTGCATCAACGCGGCGCGGTGGAAATGCTTGCATTCTTCCTCGGATATTCCAAGCTTCCGGGCGATCCACAACGAGTACAACGCAACGCGGGACGAATGCCCGGCCGTATAAGGATCGCGTGAATCCAGCGCCAATACGAGCGAATGAATCAAATTCATCGAGAACGGATGGTCCGGTTCCGCACCGCCGCGATTTAATTCGGATGCCGATTCCAGCAGCAGCTCCAAGTCACGGTTTCTTTTTTCCAATTGTTCGATACGCTTCAGCAACCGCTCTCGTTCGTCCGGCAAGCCGTTCACCTCTGTTCTTTGACGTCTGAATGTACATGTAATCTTAATCGAAAAGACCTATTCTGTGAAGAAAGTAAAGTCGCTCTCTCTACAGAATAAGCCTTGTTCCGTTCAGCGGCAATTATTTGCCAGTTGTCCGCAAGATGGCGGTGCGTGTCTTAGAATCCCATTCAACATCCAAGCCAATTTCTTCGGCGAAGAAACGGACCGGCACATAAGTGCGGTCTTGTTTGATATAAGGGGCGGCATCCGTGCTTTTCTCGACGCCCGCTTGGCCCTGCTCGATTCGTTTCACGCCGGTGCGGTCGATGTAAAGCTCAATCGTTACGCCGTCTTTACTCAGCTGGACGGCTCTAGCCGCATCGTCGAACGTTACGTTGTAACCGAGCGCTTCCGTGATCGCCCGAACAGGAACCATCGTCCGTCCGTTCCCGATTTCGGGCAGCGCATCAAACTCGATCCACTTGTCATCGAGAACGACCTTCACGTTCGTATCGTCCGGCAGGTTGGCGGGAAGCCGGAAAGGACGGATTTGACGAATTTTATTGTTGTAAGCGTCCGAAACAAGCAGACTGCCGTCTTCCAGCACGGCGACGTCCGTCGGACGATGCAGCTGCGCATAGCCTTCGATGCCGTCGGCCTCGCCCGTCGTTTGATCCGGCGCGCCGGCAAGCGTCGATACTTGACCGTCGAGCAAATAACGGATCGAATGGTTTTGGCTGTCGGCGATGACCACGCCGCCTTCTTCCGTAACCGACAAGCCCAGCGGGAAGTTAAACGCCGCGTTCAACGCCTCCCCGTCGGCAAATCCGCCCGGGACATACAGATCCTTGAGCGCTTCCGCTTTGCCGCTGCCGGCTGCCGTTGTGACGGTGCCTTGCTGCAGATCGATATAACGGATACGCTGATTGCCCGCGTCGCTGACGTACAGGTTGCCCTTGCCATCCAAAGCCAGCCCGCTCGGCTCGTTAAACTTGGCCTGAGCCAAAGCTCCGTCGGCGAAATCTCCCGCCGGCGCCGCTTGCCCTGGAGAAACCTCGACCGCCCGTCCGGATGCCGCATTTAACGTCGTCACTTGACCGCTTGGCGAAATGCTGCGAATCGCATGATTCAGCGTATCGGCTACATAAACGGTACCGTCAGCCGCGACGGCGACATCCAGCGGACTGTTGAAACGCGCCTTGGATCCCGGCCCGTCTTCCTTGCCCAGAACGCCGTCCCCGGCAATCGTGCTGACGTTGCCGGACGGATCGATTTTGCGGATCGAGTGATTGCCGGTATCCGCGACGTATACATTGCCTTGCGCGTCGGTCGCGATTCCCTGCGGGCCGGAGAACAGCGACAAGTCGCTTGCGCCGTCCAATCGCCCGCCGATCGGGAACCCTTTAGCGTCCATTTCGTAATAAATGCCGGCGTACGGGGTAACCAGCCCGCTGTAGATTTTGCGAATTTGATGATTGCGCGAATCGCTGAAAAGAACCGCTCCGTCCGGCTTGACGGCAATACCTGCCGGAAGCCGGAATTGCGCCGCATTCGTCCTGCCGTTGACGTTGCCGATATCCCCCGTTCCGGCGTATGTCGTCACTTGGAGCAATAGTTGATGATCCGCTCCCCGGAGACCGTCCGCGTACAAGCCCGCTGCAGACGCTCCGGTACCTCCGGCGATAACGGATGCGAGGATGGACAAGGCGATGATTTTCATGGCTTTATTCATGAGGTGCTCCTTTCTGGCCGCTGAAGCTTTAATTTAACGTCACAGCGGCCGATGCTGCCGCGCTGACCGGCAATTCGTATACGGTGCGGCCGTCTTTGTCAAGGACCTTTACATACATCAGCTTGACTTGTGTCGAAGCAGCCGATGTCGTTACGGTTAACGGCGCGAAGAGCAGCGTTGCCGTTTCGCCCTTCAAGTTGATTGGCGGCACCGGGCTGGAGCCGGGCGTCTCATAACGGGTGCCGGCGAAAATCAGCTGCTTCTCCGTCGTTCCGACCTCTTGCGTTAACGTTTCCGCCGAGTTTGCCCCGTCGAATATCGTTCCGTCATCACTAGGCAAGCCTGCGCCCGGAGCCTCGTAGTTCAAATCGGCCTTGTTGTAAGCGACATGCGCCTGAACCGCATAGAACGGAAGAGCTTCCAGGAAGTTCTCCATCTCCAGCTTCAGCATGATTTGATTGTTTTCCTTGACGCCGACCTGGCTCAGGGTCACTTTCGGTTCAACCACTTCGATCGCAATCTCTTTGTCTGCGCTTGTTCCGGCAGAATTGATCGTAACCGCATGCAGCCGGTAAACCCCAAGGGTGCTTGGTACGGTAACCGTAAACGCAGCTTCTCCGTTCACAACGTCTTTCGTTTCGTTGTTCAGCTTAATTTTCGAACCGGCCTCTGCGGTAAGCACGACGGTTACGCTTTGGTTTTTCAACGCCTTCCGGGGGGGCGCTCTTCACGACGGGAGCGCCCGGAGGCGTATTCCCGGAATCCCCGCTAGAATTAGATGGAGCTGGCGCGGGGGTTGGCGCCGGATTCGGATTGTTCTGTTGCGTTTGTTCGAAATTTTTTCTGGCCTCATCCGTCATACGGCTTAACAGCGCATCCTCGGCTTGTTTATTAGCCGCCGCCTTCGCTGCATCGTTCGCTTCCTTGATCCGCTTCTTGTCTTCTTCCAGCCGATTCAGCAGAGAACTCAGCTTATCCTTGTTGGCCTGAAGCAGATTGTCTTCACCGGTTTTCGGCGGCGCAGGGGGCTGCTCCCGCTTCGCCTTCTCGACCTCCGGGTCGATCCCCGCGTTCTTGTCCAGCAACGGGATCTTGTTCAAATCAATCTTTTTGAGCGGGTCTTCAATGTTTTGATTCGCCTGATCCACCATCTTCTGATCAATTTTCTTCTCATCGATGGCAGCTTTCACCAGGTTCGGGATAGCGGCATCGAAGTTGTTCATCACTTTCGCCAAATCGTCCTCCGACAGAAATTTGAGGATCGCAAACTCATCCGGCTTCTGCAAGCCTTGCTCGAACTGCTGCTGCAATTTTTGTTTCATCTCATCGAGCTCCCGCTGGATGTCGGGAATGTTTTTCACGAAAGCTTCCATTACCTTGGGCGAAGCCTGGTTTACGATTTGATTCATATCCGCATATTCAACCCTCGTACGCAAATCAGGCGCTTGCGTTCGCGTGTCCAGATTGATCTGCTGGGCCGGATACACCGCTGCGGTATTTGTAAGCTGTAAACTGGATTCGCCGGGCCCTGAAGTACCGGAAGTTACGGTCGTCGCCCTGACGACCCCCGCGGCAACCAGCATGGTCGTTCTACCCGTTAACGGATTGGTATATATGAAGAACTGCGTTCCGCGTACACCCATGACCGCCGTCGGCGTCTCCACCTCGAACTCGTCTTCCGAGCTGACGAGCGATTTCACTTTCGACCACATGGAGCCGGCCCAGGCTTTCACCTTCGATTTCTTCGCGCCCCCGTCTTCCATCAGCTCGGAGATGTACACCTCGGCGTTCTCCCCGATCGTCAGCTCATCGTTCCGGTCGACGATCCGCAGCACGGCCGACGCTCCGGGACCGGTGGAGATCGTATCCCCCTGATTCAGCGTCAAGTCTTGATAAACCGTATTGGAACGGGATCCGCCCGATTTCGTGTAGGTGACGTCGCCGCTCACTTCAACAACGACGGCGGAACGAACGGACTTGGCGGAAGCCGGTTCGGCGAATGCCGAAGACAGCAGCGACAAAACCATCGTCCCCGTTACGGCCCAAGACACCGTCCTCCGGCCTTTCCGTTGATGTGCTTCAGTTTCGTGTCTCACTGCAAAACTCCTCTCTTTACGATGTATAAGAACCATCGAAATCGAAATCGAACCCATTCTCGTCTAGGATACGCCGGTTTTCCTTTCCGCAGCTGACGCCGGAGCTCCCCGTATACCTAACACCTCGTACAGCTTCAGCGGCACGCTCTTCCCTTTCATCAGCTTCTCGCCGGCAAAGTTGTATTCGAAGTACGCCTTCGTCAGCTCATACGTCGCTTCGGAAACAAGCACTTGATTCGGCTGCGTGTTCGATTCGATCCGCGCCGCCGTATTGACGTTATCGCCGATCGCCGTGTAGTCGACCCGCAGGTAGGAGCCGATGTTGCCGACGACCATTTTCCCCGTGTTGATGCCGATCCCTACCGCAATCGTTACGCCATACTTCTCCAGCACGTCGGCGCGAACCTTCTCCATGCCCTTCTGGATCTCGAATGCCGTCTTCACCGCGTAGTACGGATGGTCCGGAACGTCAAGCGGAGCGTTGTACAGAATCATCGCTGCGTCGCCGATAAATTTGTCGATCGTGCCGTGGTTGGCCAGCGCCCGTTCGGTAATCAGGTTGAACATCATGTTGAGGAAATCGACGACCTCCTCCGGCTCGAGCCTCTCGGATAGCGGAGTGAATCCCCGGACGTCCAGGAACAGCACGGTCAGCTCTTTACTGATGCCGCCGAGCTTGATTTCTTGCTCGCTCGTAGCTATTTCTTTAACCAGATCGGGGGAGATATAACGGCCGAATTGTTTCGTTATGTAGTTTTTCTGCTTCGTCTCGAAGTACGTCTTCATGGAGATATTCCCGAGGTAGGCAAGCAATCCGCACGCCAGCGCGCCTACGACATCCATATATTGCAGCGAGGAGGAGAACAGGAAATATTGGCCCGCAAGGAGCGCAATCATGAGGCCGAGCAGGAGAAGCGCTCCCGAAGTCGCCCGGAGCCGCCAGGTCGCGATGACGGCGAACAGCGCCACGACGACGGCAAGCGCCAGCTCCAGCAGCCCGTTCACCCGCGCAATGACTTGATCTTTCAAAATTTGGTTCAAGATGTTCGCATGCGCGTAAACCATGTGCATATGGTTCTCGATCGGGGTAATGCCTTCATCCGAGCCCGGCGCCACATAACCGACCAGAATAAGCCGGTCCTTGAATGTCGCCGGAGGCACTTTGCCTTGCAGCACGTTATTGAAAGGAATCGTTTCAAAGTCAAACTCCTTGGCGTCCCATCGAATCAGCATCTCCGATTTCGGACGGTCTTTCAGCATCGGCAAATTCAAGTAGCGATCCACATTGGCGCCCGCCAGTTGGGCCATCGCCAAGCCCATCGACGGAAATAGGCCTTCGGGCGTATGGATTTGCAGCCAGTTCGAGCGGACGACGCCGTCAGTGTCGAACGTTGCGTTGATGTGCGCCCGGTGCACGGAGTCTTTAAATATCGGAATCGGCTGCTGCACCCCGCGGGCCTCCATCCATTCGCCGGCCCTGACCGTCGTGCTGCGGTTGAATTCGCCTTCCACCAGCGCGTGCGAAGGAAGAATAATGTTCTTATGCTTGGCCAGCTCCTCGGCAAGCGCCTGGTCGCTCTCCGGCTTGTCGCTTTCGGTGTACAGCTCGATATCGAAGGCGATGACTTTAGCCCCGCCCTGTTCCAACTTTTGAATCAGCTGCGCGTAAACCTTCCGGTCCCACGGATAAGGTCCCACTTCCTTAATCGACTGCTCGTCGATGCCGATGACGACGATATCCTCATGCGGCTGCTGGGACATCGTACCTTTCAAATTCCACATATATATCTCATTCGACAGCACCTTCAACCAACCGGACGCCAGTATGACGATACCTAACAATATGATGATTGCATTGCCAATAAAAAGGACGGTTGACTTGCTCATTTCCTTCTTCTTCATGAATAGCCCCCAGCGATCAGTATACGCCACTATATTTTAACATACAAAAACATTTAAAGAATCAAGGAATTGTAAAAACATATGAAAAAAAGCCTACCCCCGATGGCCGGGAATAGGCTTTAAGTTGCAGGTCGAATCGATTAGTTAAAAGGCGTATCCGCCACTTTAATAGAGTCAGTCGGGCAACCGTCTTGCGCGTCTTGCAGATCATCGTACAGGTCTTCCGGAATTTCCGTAACGCCTTTGTTGCCGTCGCCTTCGAAAATAACTTCAGCAAGGCCCTCATCATCGTAATCGTAAATATCAGGTGCCGTGGCGCCGCATGCGCCGCACGCGATACAGGTGTCTTTTTCAACCCAAGTATATTTTGCCATGTCTAAGTTCCTCCCTTGATTGTGTAACCTTATCCTAAAATATAATATTATAAAAAACAAGAAAGTTCAAATAGAAAGTATGAAACAAATCGTTCACGGAACGAGAACGGTAGCCTCTCTATACGTTATATTAACCCGAACGGCCCAACCTTAAAACAAAACGAACGCAAATGGTTCAGGAATCGTCTTCCACCTCGAGCCCCTTGAGCCGCAAGTGATCCATCTGCAGCGACGTGCCGCGCACTTTGGCGTTACGGATCAGCGTCGACGGATCGTCGCCCAGCATCCCGGCCGTCAACACCGCGCTTTCCCCGTACTTGTCGCGCAGCTTGTCGAGCGTCCGGTTGAGCTTTTCTTTCACCGGCTGCTTCTGATAGCTGAATAAATCGAGCTGCACGGCGGATTCCTGCCGCGAGGTCAAATTTTGCAGCGTAAGGCCGACCAGGCGCACCGGGTCCCCTTCCTTCCAATAAGCATCGAACAGCTTGCACGCCATCCGGTAAAAGTCGTCGGCGCTCTCCGACGGCTCCGTAAGCTTAGCCGCTCTCGTAATCGTCTTCATATCCGGATCGCGAATCGTCACCTGCACGGTGTGCGCGAGCAGCTCCTGCTTGCGCAGTCTGCGCCCCACTTGATCCGCCAAATTCAGAAAAACGCGGTGAAGATCAGCACGCTGCGTATAGTTCACGGGCAGCGTCGTCGTATGGCCGATCGATTTGCTCTGTTCGCGCTCCGGGTTGACGGGGGCGTCGTCCTCGCCGTTCGCCGCCCGTTTCAGCCAGGCGCCCATCACCCCGAAGTGGTTCGTCAGCAGCCTCTCATCGGCATGCGCCAGCTGACCCAGCGTATGAATTTGCAGCCGTTTCAGCTTATCCGCGGTCTTCTTCCCGATCCCGAACAGCAAGGCGCACGGATGCGGCCATAGCACCCCGGGGACGTCCCGCTTCCGCAGCACGGAGATGCCATTTGGCTTCTTCATATCGGAAGCCATTTTGGCCAGCAGCTTATTCGGGGCGACGCCGATGGAGCAAGGCAAGCTAAGCTCCTCGCGAATGCGGCTCTGTATCGTTTGCGCAATGTGCAGGGGCGTGCCGAACGACTTCGAGCCGGTAATATCAACGTAACATTCATCAATCGACATCGTTTCCACGAGCGGCGAATAGTCATAAGCGATTTTCATAAAGCGGCGGGAGAACTGGCGGTATAAATCGAAATCGGGTCGGATCAAAATCAAATTCGGGCATAACTTCAACGCCTCGCGAACGAGCATTCCGGTCTTCACGCCGCGGGCCCGGGCGACGTACGAACACGTCACGATGATGCCTTTGCGCAGCTCCACGCTTCCCGCCACAGCCAGCGCCTTGCCGCCGTACTTCTCCGGCTCGACGGCTTCATGCACGGAGCAATAAAACGCGTTCATATCGATATGCAGAATCACTCTGCCGTTCAGCGGATAACCGTTCGCCGGCATCCGCGTCTCCTGGGTTCCGTCCGACATCGCCCGGGTCACCTCCTCACTTCGCTATCTCTAGCATAAATCGGCTCGCGGCGTCGGTCAACTGCCGCCCTGACGGCATGATTTTATATTCTATAATATCCCTAACAAGAAACAATGTGCTATAATTATGAATTATACTTTGCCATCGATAGGCTTTCACGAAACAGGAGGATTCCCATGACAGGCACCGTTAAAATTTTCGATACTACGCTCCGCGACGGAACGCAAGGAGAAGGCGTCAGCCTTTCCGTGGAAGACAAGCTGAAAATCGCCCAGAGGCTCGACGCATTGGGAGTTACTTATATTGAAGGCGGCTGGCCGGGAAGCAACAACAAAGACATCGAGTTTTTCATTCGCGTCAAAGATTTGAAGCTCAAGCACGCCAAGGTGACCGCCTTCGGCAGCACGCGCCGCAAAGAAACGCTCGCGGATCAAGATCCGAACCTGAACCGAATTATCGAAGTCGGGGTTTCGGTTGCCACCATCTTCGGGAAGTCGTGGGATTTCCAGGTTCATACCGCGATCCAAACGACCTTGGAAGAAAACCTGGCGATGATTTTCGATTCCGTCCGTTACTTGAAGCAGAACGGGCTCGAGGTTATCTACGACGCCGAGCACTTCTTCGACGGTTACAAAAGCAACCCCGACTACGCCTTGGCTACCATCCGCAAAGCGGAGGAAGCAGGCGCGGATTGGATCGTGCTGTGCGATACGAACGGCGGCACGCTGCCGCACGAAATTACGGAAATCGTGAAGGTCGTCCGTCAATCGGTCGCGACGCCGGTCGGTATCCACGCCCATAACGACTGTGAGCTCGGCGTCGCCAACAGCCTCGCGGCTGTCATGGCCGGCGCTACGCAAGTGCAGGGCACCATTAACGGGTACGGCGAACGCTGCGGCAACGCCAACCTCGTGTCCATTATTCCGAATCTTCAATTAAAGCTGAACTACAGCGTCATCAGCGAAGAACAGCTGGCCAGCTTAACCGGCGTCGCCAGATACGTCAGCGAAATCGCAAATATGCATATGCCGGTGAACCAGCCGTATGTAGGAGCGGCCGCTTTCGCTCACAAGGGCGGCATTCACGTCTCGGCCATCCTGCGCAACTCCAGCACATACGAGCATATCAAGCCCGAGCTTGTCGGCAACAAACAGCGTGTCCTCGTCTCCGAGCTGGCCGGTCAAAGCAATCTCGTATTCAAAGCGCAGGAAATGGGTCTTGATTTCGATACGAACAACCAGCAAACCAAGCAGTTGATCGAGCAGATCAAAGAAATGGAGCATCAAGGCTACCAATTCGAAGGTGCAGACGCTACGCTGGAGCTGCTCATTCGCAACGCATACGGCAAGCTGGAGGAAGTATTCTCGCTCGAATCGTTCAAAATTATGGTCGCCAAAACGATGAACCAGCCGGTATTAACCGAAGCGATCGTGAAAGTGAGAGTCCACGGCGAAACCTGTTATAACGCGGCCGAAGGCAACGGCCCGGTTAATGCGCTCGACAACGCCCTGCGCAAATGCTTGCTGCAGTACTACCCCGGCCTCCAGAACATGCATTTGTCCGACTATAAGGTGCGTGTGCTTGACGAGAAAGACGCAACGGCCGCGAAGGTTCGCGTACTGATCGAATCGTCCGACTTCCAGAATACGTGGAGCACGGTCGGCGTCTCCGAGAACATTATCGAAGCCAGCTGGCAAGCGCTTGTCGACAGCATCCGTTATGCCTTGCTGAACCAAACAAGAGCCGCGAGCAAGCAAGCAGAGTCTAAAGAACGCTTAGGCCTTGTCAACCACTAGAACGAGTGAAGCTGCAGTCCGCGCTCCGATGCGCAGGCTGCAGCTTTTTTACGTTCAGGAAGCCGGCGAAGCGTCAATAAGCTTCTTAATTTTAGCCTCCAGCTCATCGGGAGCAAGCACATGGACGATTTCCACCAAGCGTCCATGCTTGTCAACGAGAAAGCTTGTCGGGACGAACAAAATGCGGAAATCGTTCGCCGCCTCGCCGCTCGTGTCGAGCAGGACCGGAAAAGGCAGATCGTGTCCTTGAACGAACGCGTTGACATCTTTTATCGAATCACCCTTCGTAACGTTCACCGCATACAGATCGAAATGATCCTTGTAACGCTTGTACACATGTTTCAGCGCCGGCACCTCCTCATGACAAGGCCCGCACCAAGACGCCCAAAAATTAATCAGCAGCGGCTTGTCGCGCGTGCCTCCGATCACGTATTCTTTACCGTCCAAGCCTTTTATTACATGGTGAGGAACCGGCAAATCGACCGCAACCGACGGTTTAGCCGCCGCCGCTGCCGCGACCTTCGTCTGGCGATCCATGCGTTGCCATTGCCAGCCGGCGGTAACCGCCAAAACCAAAGCCGCAACCGCCAATGCTATTGTTTTTTTCATCGTATGTTCTCCTCCATCTTGCGTTCCTGCTTTTCCTCCGGCGCGCCAACAAGGGATGCCTACTATTATTTCCAGCTGCAGCGAAATGAATCCCATGGAAAACGTTCCAGCCTGCTTCCAAGGATGGCTTCCAGAGCGCAGGATACATTAATCTTATTATCGGCGCATATGGAGGTCCCGTCAGCAATGGAAAAAACGAAAAAGAAGAAACTGTCCATCCTCTTCGAAAGCGATATAACAGCGGATAACTACACAATGAATCGCCAATCCGAAGCCGGCGACCAAACCGAATCCAAGCCGACCGCGAAGCAGCAAGCGAACGCCGGCTCCAAAGGTTTGATCTGGGAGTTCATCGCCATTGCAACGGTACCGCTCGTCCTGGTGCTCGGCAATTCGATGCTCGTACCGATCTTGCCGGAACTTCAAGAGAAGCTCGGGATCAGCCAATTTCAGAGCAGCCTTGTGATTACGCTGTTTTCCGTCACAGCCGGCCTTGTGATCCCGATATCCGGTTATTTGTCGGACCGGTTCTCACGCAAAGCGATTATTATCCCTTCGCTCATCATTTACGGAGCAGCCGGCATTTTGGCTGGTCTGGGGGCCGTTTGGAACTCCTACACCGTGCTTATCGTCGCCAGAGCGATTCAAGGCCTGGGCGCCGCCGGCACGGCGCCGATCGCGATGGCACTGGCGGGCGACTTGTATAACGATGGAACGGAAAGCAAGGCGCTAGGCTTGACGGAAGCGTCCAACGGCACCGGGAAAGTGGTCAGCCCGATACTCGGCTCGCTGCTGGCGTTAATTGTTTGGTATGCCGCCTTTTTCGCATTTCCGGTGTTTTGCCTGCTTTCCCTGCTCGCCGTTGTTTTTTTGCTGAAGGAACCGGAGCGCAAGAACGAACCCCCGAAGCTGTCCGAATATATCCGGCAGATCGGCACGGTCATGAAGAAAAAAGGCCGCTGGCTGGTCACTTCGTTTGTCGCCGGTTCGGTAGCGCTGTTCGTCCTGTTCGGCGTTCTCTTCTATTTATCGGACATTCTAGAAGCGGCGCCGTACCATATCGACGGCGTCATGAAAGGTCTTGTGCTGGCCATCCCCTTGCTGGGACTCGTGATCACGTCGTATACGACAGGCTCCATGATTAAGAAGAACGGCAGCTTGATGCGAGTGCTGATGACGATCGGATTAGCTGTCATGACGGTCTCGCTCGGCTTATGCATCCTCTTTTATAACAAAAACATCTATCTGTTCATCAGTCTTCTAACGCTCAGCAGCATTGGAACCGGGCTCCTTCTGCCGTGCCTCAACACCATGATTACGGGCTCGGTCGAACGCGACCAGCGGGGAATGATTACGTCGCTTTACAGCAGCCTGCGCTTCCTGGGTGTGGCGTTCGGTCCGCCCTTGTTCGGCTGGATGATGGACAAGTCGCATCAAATCGTATTTATTACCGTTACATCGCTTACCGCGATCACGCTCGTTCTCGTCTTTTTCTTCATCAAACCGCCTGCCAAGCTTGGAGGCAGCTAGCCATCCGGAGCGGTTGCTCTTATAATGGAAGGTAAAAATGAGATGAGGCGAACAGCGCCCGATGCCACCCGAATCGATTACACTGACGTCCGCCGTTTGGCAAAAGATGATAGACCATTGCCGGGAAGCCTACCCGCTGGAAGCCTGCGGCTTGCTATTCGGCGGCGATTCAACGCAAAGCGAATCCCTGGTTTCGCCCATCATCGACGAATTTCTGCCTATCGCTAACGTTGCCTCCGACCCCGGGCACCGGTTTCGGATGCATCCGCAGCAGCTGATTCGGGCGTTGACGCGGGGCTCGGGAGAACACCCGGCGGGAACACGTCGAGCATTGCTGGGCATCGTTCATTCGCACCCGAAAGCGCCGCCGGTTCCATCTTCGCTCGATCTCGACCCGTTGTGGAACGGTATTGCGAGTTATTGGATCGTATCGTTATCCGACCTGGAGTCGCCGGCTGTGCGAGCTTACACCATCACCTGCGGCGGGGACAAGAAACCGGTCAGCCTTCCTCTGGTTTTCCGCGTTGGCGACAACAGTCCATAAGCGCAAAAAAACCTTCGGATTCGACTTCGTTCCGAAGGTTTTTTAATGTCTGCTGAGCTGCATGTACAAATCGCCAAGCGTCTGAACGTCTCGTTCACGCGCTTGCTCGAGCAGCCTCGACCACAAGCGGGCTGTCATTCTCGCATCCTCCAGCGCATGATGCCGCTGCGTCACTTTAACGCCGTAATGATCCAGCAGCGTATCCAGATCATACGCTTTCAATTTCGGATTCAACCATTTGGCGACCATCATCGTATCGAGCAGCCGGTGCGTCAAATTCACCTTGGAGGTGCGCCATAAAGCGGCGTTCAAGAAGTGCTTGTCATGCCCGGTGCCGTGCGCAACGAGCACCTTCTGCTGAACGAACTCCAAGAAACCGCGCAAAGCATGCAGCAGCTCGGGCGCGGCGGACGCTTCCTTGTTCGTGATGCCCGTCAGCTCTTCGATTTCCTCCGGAATATTGCGTTTCGGATTGACCAAGCTGTAGTACGTTTGTTGATCTTCCACTTCCGAGCCGTTGACGGCTACCGCGCCGACCGAAATGATTTCGTCTCCGTTATACGGCGAAAAACCGGTCGTTTCCAAATCGAATACGACCAGTTCCAGCGTATGGAGCGGAATTTCATATAACGAATTTTTTCGCTGTTCCTTCATGATGGACCGAATAAAAGCCATCTGCTGTGCACTTTGCATATCAAACATCGATGTGATCGCCGGCGTAAGCCCGCCCATTTTGTACAAACTCCACATTCTTCCCGGCGGCCTCCTATCCATCACCAGCATTCACCCGCTTTCTTCCGATTTTCTATCTCCGAATGTACGACCTTTTTGACGTATTTTTGCAGCTCGTTTCCGATCCGCAAACACAATTTCAATTCGGTCGTTCTCTCTCTGGTCAATAAATCCGCCGTCAGCTTGCCTCTTGACGTATAATGGCCTTCCTCCAGCTGGAACGGGGTCATCGAGCGCAGCTTTAGCGCAGCCGCCAACGCATCGAGCCAGTCGTGACCGATTTCGTCGGGCACATGCCCTTGGGCAAGAAGCAGCCTGATCCGCCCTTCCGTTGAAGTAACCCGAATGCCTGCTTCCAGCGCGAGCAGCCGGACTCCGTTGACGATCGGGATATAGGCGCCGTATTTGACATCCACACCGCCGGCATCCTCACCATACCGCTCCTTGATGAGCTGGCCGAATATGCCGATCGACACTTTGTGGTGCAGCGTATTCTGCAGCATATGCCTGTACATCAGCGGATGCGCTTGATTGTAGGAAACGAAGGAGTCGATGAGCGACTCTCCCAGGCTGCGGTCGCCGTAAATCGTGCGCAAATCGGCAGCGATGAGCAAATACCGGACGTTCTCCCAATTCGGCTCCGCCAACCATTCGTTCGTCATCGCCAAATAACCGGATAGCGGCTGCCGCCACTTGTCGTTCGTGCACAACACCCCGCCGCTGCATGGCGGATAGCCCGCCGTCTCCAGATTGGCCGATATACGTTCGGACAGCACGCTGAAAAACGCCTTCGCTTGTTCCGCTTCCTTCTCATCCCCCGGATCGGCGTAAATCAGACCGTTGTCCTGGTCGCTCCACAATGTTTGTTCTACTCGTCCGCCGCTGCCGAATAGCAAAAAAGCATAGGGAAGAGGAACCTGTTCGTTCCTCTCCTCACAGAGGATTCGCTCCGTCATCTCGATCGTCCGGTAAATAATCGTATCGTGAAGCCGATTCACCCCTCCGTTCCATTCGAACGGTTCTTCCGAAGGAAGATGCAGGAGAAATACATCGTGAGCGCGATCGCGTAAAGCTCTAAGCTGGCTGAAGTCCCGGGCCTCTTTGACCTCTTGGATGATGCTGTCCCACGCATGACGCTCCATGCCTGCATCTCCTTCCCGTGAGAGAATTATAGCTGATTTTTCTTGTACAGATTCCGAGGCTTTTCTTACAGGCTGTGCGTTTGGCCGCCGGCTGCCGCTTTTTTCATTTGCTCGGGATAGCCGTACGTGCCGTGTTCGGAAAGGTCCAAACCGATGATTTCTTCTTCTTCGGTTACGCGCAGACCGATCGTCGCTTTAATCAAGTACAAGATAATGAAGGAAAGCACGAGCACGAAGAGGAACGCCCCGACAACGCCGAGCGCTTGAACGCCCAATTGCTCGAACCCGCCGCCGTACAGTAAACCGGCTTTACCGATCCCTACCGTTTCAACCAATTGCGGCGTTGCGAAAATACCTGTAGACAACGTACCCCAAACCCCTGCGATCCCGTGTACGGAGAAAGCGTAAACCGGATCGTCAATACCCGCTTTTTCAAACCATTGCGCGGTGAAGAAGGTAACAATACCGGCAATCGCGCCGATGATGATGGCATCGCGGGGCGTTACGAAAGCGCACGCGGCTGTAATGGCGACAAGCGCGGCAAGTAAGCCGTTCAGCATGCTGGGAATGTCGGCTTTGCCGAAGTAAATCCAGGAGACGATCAGTGCCGCTACCGCACCTGCTGCAGCAGCCAGGTTCGTGGTCAGCGCAACGTGACCGAAGAAGCCGTCGCCGGTTGCGCTAAGCGTGGAACCCGCGTTAAATCCGAACCAACCGATCCACAAAATAATGACGCCAAGAACAGAAAGCACTTGGTTATGACCTGGAATCAGGTTAGGCGTTTTGTCTTTATTATATTTACCGATACGAGGTTTCAGCAAGAGGGTCGCCACGAGAGCGGCCGTCGCGCCCTGCAGGTGAACGACTGTCGAGCCTGCGAAATCCTGCATGCCGATAGAGCCGAGCCAACCGCCGCCCCATACCCAATGGGCAACGATAGGATAGATGATGATCGTATATAAAATACCGAAGATGAAGTAAACCGGAAGCTTGCCGCGCTCTGCGAAACCGCCCCATGCGATCGCGAGCGATACGCCGGCAAAGGCGAGCTGAAACAAGAACAGGATGCCGATCGGAATCGGAGATTCCGCAAACAAGCTGATGCTCGCTTTCACCTGATCAGCCGTACCGTCCAGGAAAAAACCGCCGGTACCGATAAAACTGTTGCCGTCGCCGAACGCCAAACCGAAACCAACAGCCCAGAAAGCGATGGCGCACAGCCCGAACGTCAAGATGGTTTTACCGGCAACGTGACCTGCATTTTTCATCCGCGTCGAGCCCGCTTCCAATAAGGCAAAGCCGGCTTGCATGAAGATGACGAGAATGGCTGCAAGCATAACCCAAACCGAATCGATAGCCGCAGCCAATTGAGCCGGCGTTTTGTCGTCAGCCGCAAGTGCCATTCCGGCAGGAGCGAACAGGGACAACAGACCTAAAGAAACCATCATTTTCTTTAACACATCGACCACTTCCTTAGTTTGTGTTATTTTATATAACATAATATGAAATTAATAATGTCATTATATGCAGATATTCATTTTTTTGCAATAGATCTTTCATTAATTTTATGGTTTTCCGAAAAATAACCTGACATCGATAGATGATCATTCGTTTTTTATATGAATAATTTGTACTACTCCTAATATGCGTGTCATATATTATTACAATTCATTTGGATGTCTACCGATTTCCGGCAGCCATATCGGTTCTATGCCCATTTACGCAACGCAAAGCATAACGTTTGACTGTATGGTTTGGAATGAGTATCATTATAGGTGAAAAGAGGTGACGAATCATGGGGATATGAAGCTTTATAAAATTGGCGAGCTGGCTCGCTTATCGGAAGTAAGCCCCAGAACGATCGATTATTATACGAAGCTCGGCTTAATCGATCCGGAAACGAGGTCGAATACAAATTATCGATTGTACAGTGATGAAACCTTGACTCGGCTTAAACGTATTGAATCGATGAAGAGGGAGAAATATACCTTAGAAGAGATCAAGGACAGCCTTCGTCAATGGAACAAAGTAAGCCAAGACGAGATTGTGACAGATAAACTTACATCCTTGCAGGTTCTATTGAAGCAGCTGGAACGGGAAGCGAAGGAGGTCGGCCCGCTTGTCGAGAAGCTGAAGCCGACGCAGCTGAAGAATCTGCACCAGAAGCTGACGCCATCCGCTGCTGCTTGTATCGAAGCACTCTTGCTGCTGCTGGGTAAAGGCCCTCTTTCCTGATATAACCTCAAACAAACAAAGAATGGAGTGTAGTCGAATATGTTATTCACGCCATGGACCATCCTCATTCTGGCCGCATTCGGACTGAGCGTTTGGGCAAGCTTCCGGGTTAAAGGAACCTTCAACAAATTCTCAGACGTACCGGTCGAGTCGGGATTGACCGGTTACGATGTAGCGCGGCGCATCCTGGACGACAACGGACTGTATGACGTACCGGTCGAAGCGGTTCGCGGTGCATTGACCGACCATTACGACCCGGTGGCGAGAGTCGTCAGATTGTCTGAACCCGTATACTACGAGCGTTCGATCTCCGCCGTATCGGTGGCGGCGCACGAAGTCGGTCATGCGATCCAGCATAAGGTTCATTATCCGATGCTGGTAGCCAGACATAAGATTTTCCCGATTGTAAACTTTTCTTCCGGCATCGCACCGTTCCTTCTGTTAGGAGGATTTTTCTTCAAAATTTCCGGGCTCATCTTGATCGGGATTCTCTTATTCAGCGCCGCTGTCGCTTTTCAGTTGATTACGCTGCCGGTGGAGTTTAACGCTTCCTCCCGCGCCCGCGACCTGATGATCTCCTCGGGATTCATTCGTAATCATGAGGAGAAGGGCGTCTCCAAAGTATTAGGCGCCGCCGCACTCACTTATGTCGCCGCCGCACTCATCTCGGTGCTGCAGCTGTTAGAATACATTTGGATCTTCAACCGCAGCGACGATTAATTCAACTCCATCAAGAAGCCCCGGCCATCGGCCGGGGCTTCTTGGTTGCTATGTGATGCAGCCGTTGATGGGCTGGCTATGATCAAGAACGATGAATGAAAAACTCGAGTAAAAATTTACGAAACCCTTCGGCAACAAGCGGCAGCTTGTCCCCCGAGCGTTGAATCAACCCGACGCTGCGCGTTACGCGCGGTTCGATGACCCGCACCTTGGACGGCTGCAGCTGGCTAATCTCCGTTAATGCCATCTCCGGCAGCATACTTACCCCCATACCGGCCGCCACCAATCCGCGGATCGTATCCGTCTCCTCGCCTTCAAAGCCGATTTTCGGGGTAAATCCGGCCTTAGTGCAAGCTTCAAGCACGATGCTCCGCAGCGAATACTCCTCGCTGAACATAACGAACGAATCGTTCTTTAACTGTTCCAATCGAATTTGTTCATTGCGGGCCAGCGGGTGCTCCTGCGGGACGATGGCGTACAGCTCTTCCAGCAGCAGCAAATCGCCCGTGACTTGGTTATGTTTCTCGGGAAAAGGTGAAATGAAGGACAGATCGATTTCACCTTTCACCACATCGCGGATGAGACTATTGTAGGTGCCTTGACGAAGGCGGAATTTGACTCGCGGATGTGTTTCCCGAAAACGCGCCACGACGGTGGGCAGCAAATAAATGCCGAGGCTGTGCGGGAAGCCGATGCGAATTTCTCCCTGCTCCGGATCCATGAACTCATGAACTTCGTTTATCGCCCGCTCCAAATCCGTCATTATGGCTTCTACGCGACACAAAAACAACTTTCCGACCGAGGTAAGCTGGAGATTGCGCCCCTTCTGCACGAATAATTGGACACCCAGTTCTTCCTCCAGCTGGTGGATTTGCCGGCTGACCGCCGATTGCGCCACATGCAGCTCTTCCGCCGCTTGAGTCACGTGCTGCTTGCGGGCCACTTTCACAAAATACTGCAACTGTCTGAATTCCACGGGATTCCTTCCCCCTGTTTCTTGGTTGAGGCACGCTCTATTGGACAAGTTCTCATATAAAAGTTTATAATAATAATT
This sequence comes from Paenibacillus sp. tmac-D7, assembly GCF_006519665.1. Classification (NCBI taxonomy): domain Bacteria; kingdom Bacillati; phylum Bacillota; class Bacilli; order Caryophanales; family Paenibacillaceae; genus Paenibacillus; species Paenibacillus sp. tmac-D7. Next base: position 38,317 of record NZ_VIDW01000002.1, read on the forward strand.
GGTGAAATACCAATCATTCTCAAAGAGAATTAAAGGAGGCCCATGTACACATGGCACAAGCGACACTGAAAGGCAATCCGATCACGCTTGTCGGACCGGAGCTTAAAGCCGGAGACAAAGCACCTGACTTCACAGTTAACAAAAATCTGCTCGAAACCGCATCGCTTTCCGATTACGCGGGCAAAGTGAAGCTCATCAGCGTGGTGCCTTCCTTGGACACCGGCGTGTGCGACGCACAAACCCGCCGTTTCAACGAAGAAGCGGCTAAATTGGGCGACAACGTGGTCATCCTTACCATCAGTAACGACTTGCCTTTCGCGCAATCCCGTTGGTGCGGCGCAGCAGGTATCGACAAAGTCATCACCTTGTCCGACTACAAACATCATTCCTTCGGTAAAGCTTACGGTGTGTTGATCCAAGAACTGCACTTGTTGATGCGCTCTATCTTTGTTATCGACGCGAACGACACCATCCAATACGTGGAGTACCTCGGTGAAATGACCGATCACCCGAACTATGAAGCAGCTGTCGACGCTGTGAAAAAACTCGTGTAATCCATATGAAGTCATAAAAAAAAACAGCGAAGCTACCCTCGCTGTTTTTTTATTCCCCCCTGGAAAAACACCGGATTCAATCATGTATTTTATAAGCGGCGAGCCGCTTGTCGATATGTTTGAAGATGTCCAGTATGGTGCGGTAATTGGAGCCCAAGTCCCCCAGCGAACCGCGCGAGGCGGAATATACATCGATGGCCGTTTTGACCGGGTTGATCCCGAATAACGTCACCGTAATATCCTGCGTCCTGCCGGTAATCGTCCGCCGTTCCAATACGATTTCGCCGACGCTGCGCACCTCATGGAGCAGCTTGTAACCGTTCAATTTTTTGAACATGTTGACCACTTCATCCATGGCCTGGTCTTTGGAGAGTTTATAATTGCGGGTCTTCAGCAGCGGATCCCTGGCTTTCTCTCCGGTCGTTTCATGGCTGCGAATCAGACCGATTAAGGTTCGCTTTAGCAAAGCATTCCCTCCTATGCGAAGTGCGTATCTATTCCAGTTAACACTAATGTTTATCATATCATTGTTTACAAGGAAGAGAAAGAGGAAATGCGCGTTTTCGCAAGAAAAAGAGCCGAATCAGAAGTTGAAGCGGCTCTTTCTCTTGAATTAAACTTCTTCTAGAAAACCGATTGATTGGCGCCTTCCCAATCCTTCAAGAAACGTTCGATGCCTGCATCCGTCAACGGGTGCTTGGCCATCTGTTGAATGACTTTATAAGGGACCGTTGCGATATCTGCGCCCAGCAGCGCCGCATCGATGACATGCGTCGTCGTCCGTACGCTGGCGGTAATGATTTCAGAGGAAATGTTATGAATTTTAAACATTTCGCTGATTTCTTTAATCAGGTTCATCCCGATTTGGTTAATATCATCGAGACGGCCGACGAACGGAGAGACGTATGTAGCGCCGGCGCGTGCAGCCAACAGCGCCTGCGTGGAGCTGAAGATAAGCGTTACATTCGTCTTAATGCCAAGCTCGGTGAAACGTTTCGTTGCCTTTAACCCATCCTCGGTCATCGGCACTTTCACCACGATCCCGTCGCCCAGAGAAGCGAGCTTCTTGCCCTGCTCCACCATTTCATCGGCTTGCAAGCTGATAACTTCCGCACTGATCGGAAGGTTGCCGACAATGGCGGATATTTCGCGTACCGTTTCAAAAAAATCTCTGCCTTCCTTCGCGATCAGCGAAGGATTCGTCGTGACGCCGGCAATGACGCCAAGCTCATGCGCTTTTCGGATTTCTTCCACATTGGCGGTATCGATAAACAGCTTCATCTCCAACATCCCTTCATCATATGTATCCGGTATTTTGGGCACAAAAAAACCCGCATATGCCGTCCGGTTTAGTGTCTCAAACCCGCTCTCGCAGGTGGGTGTCCGCAGAACCGGTTTTGAGATCCCTTTTCGAGGGCATGTCAGCCGCGATTCAATGTTGGTCTCCCTAGAAACAGTCATTGGTTCAAAACAACTTTAAAACCGAAACGAACATCGCAGGATTTTGTTGTAGTCTTATTATAATCTACCGCTGAGCGAAAGTAAACTCGGCCGCGGATGAAGTTCATGGAACGGTGGGAACTTATTGCTTGTCCGCTTGGTTGGCGTTATCTTTAGCCGCATCCGCCGCAAGAAGGTCGCCAGACTTCGATGCTTCATCCGGGTCCGACGGCGCATCGCCTTCGTCCGCCTCTTCCTTCCCGCTCAAAGCCTGCTGCTTTTCCTGCAGCTTGCCGAAGATGAGATTAAAGTGCCAGAACGAAATGACGGCGATTAGACTGCCGGTGAAGAACGGAATCAGGAACGTGAATATGCGAGTGCTCACGAACAGCACAACACCGACCAGCACAATCATGGACAAGGAGCGAATCGGGCTTCCGATCGTAATCAGCACCGCATTCTTGACAATCTGCAGCATCTTCATATGCAAATGCGTCAATATAGAAAAGAAATGGAACAAAGAAATGATCAGCAGCACCGAAATCGACATCACCAAAAAACGTAAAATGCCGAACAGCCCGGATTGATTCCCGTAAAATTGAAAATTGGCGTACAAGATAGCGCCAAACAGCAAGTAAATAAATCCGCCGATCATCGCTTGAACGAAGTTTGACTTGTAGCCGCGGAAAAATGTCTTGAACAGCGGCACATCCTCATCCCCCGTCACCCATTTACGCGCGACACTAAACATGGCCGCCGTCGAAGGAAAGAGGGTGAACGGCGAAACGACAGCCATTAAGAACAAGGTTTGGTAGACCATCTGCTCTGTTGTCGAATTCAACAGTAAAATACCTAGGAAAAAGAACGGTATCGCGCAAAAGATCCATAATAAATTGATGACGGACAACCGCATAATCCATTCGGAAATCCGATAAAATCCGCCCATTACTCCTCGAAACTCCACTACAACGCCTCCTTATGTCTCCAAACTTAATAGCTTATTTCCGGAAATCCAGGTAGCCGTCCATGCCCGTCCGGGAAATTCAAATACGGCTATAAAATCAGGAAGGCCCATGCTTTAGGCATGAGCCTTCCCGATTTGGTAACTAGGGCGATTCGTGTATTATACGAGCGTTTCTTCGTTCGAGCGATTGGACGAACGCGTATGACCGCCGCGGTCGCTGCGTCCTTCTTGACGGTTATCCGAACGGCCGCGATAATCGCGGTTCTCACGGTAGCCGCCTTCGCGACGTCCGCCATCACGGCTGCCGTCACGACGGGAGCCGCCGCGGTCGCCACCACCGTAAGGACGGTCATTGCGGCGTGCGCCGCCTGCCGTACCGTAAGGGCCGGAAGGTCTGCGTCCGTTCGAACGAATGTCCGGACGACGCTTCTTAGCGCGAATCGGATCCTCTGGCGTCAGTTCGATTTCAACTTCCTTCTTATCGCCGCCGGTCAGCAATTTCAAAGCGGAAGCCAGCAGGTGAACCGAGTCGTGCTGCTCCAACAGCGAGATCGCAAGACCTTTATATTCGTTATGTTCTTCTTTTTGAAGCACTTCAAGCACGCGCTCGGCTGTCAGCTTTTGCTTGCCTTCAATCGCTTCGGCCAAGCTTGGCATCGGCTTACGGGCAATGCGATGACGGGTAATTTTCTCGATAAAGTACAGGTGGTCGATCTCGCGCGGCGTTACGAACGAGTAGGCCACGCCTTCTTTACCGGCACGGCCGGTACGACCGATCCGGTGCACATAACTTTCCGGATCTTGCGGCAAGTCGAAGTTGATGACATGCGTTACGCCGGAAACGTCCAATCCGCGTGCGGCTACGTCGGTAGCGACCAGTACATCGATGCTTCCGTCACGGAATTTGCGCATCACGTTATCGCGTTGGTTCTGGGACAAGTCCCCGTGCAAACCTTCCGCCGTATAACCGCGTTTTTGCAGCGCTTCGGACAGCTCGTCGACACGGCGCTTCGTGCGGCCGAAGATAATCGCGAGATCCGGGGATTCCATATCGATCAAACGGCACAGCGCTTCGAACTTCTGGCGCTCATGCAGCTCGATGTAAGCTTGCTCGATGTTAGGTGCGCTGATTTGCTTCGGAATAACCGAAACGTGCTCCGGATTTCTCAGGAACTGTTGCGCCAGCTTCTGGATATTAGTCGGCATCGTCGCCGAGAAGAGCATCGTTTGACGCTCGTCCGGAACAAGCCGAAGGATGGATTGGATATCTTCCATGAAGCCCATGTCGAGCATTTCGTCCGCTTCATCCAGGATAACCGTCTGCACGTCGTCCAGCTTGATCGTTTTGCGGTTAATGTGGTCGAGCAAACGGCCCGGCGTACCGATAATAATTTGCGGCTTCTTGCGCAGGCCGCGGATTTGCTTCACGATATCTTGACCGCCGTAGATCGGCAGCGAGCGGATGCCTTTGAAACGACCGAGCTTTTCGATTTCTTCCGCCACTTGAATGGCAAGTTCGCGGGTCGGACACATGATGAGCGCTACGATGCGTTCTTCCTTGATGTCGATTTTATTGATCAACGGAATCCCGAATGCTGCCGTTTTCCCGGTTCCCGTCTGTGCTTGACCAATGAGGTCGCGGCCCTCCATGGCTACAGGAATGGCCTTATCTTGAATCGGAGTCGATTCTTCAAAGCCCATCTCCGTAATGGCACGCAACACTTTCGGCTCCAAGCCGAATTCACTAAACGTTTTCAAATGATTTCATTCTCCTTTGTTCTATGGGTTCTCATATTGTCTGTACCCTTAAGTGCGACTCCTATCTTCTTTTTATTACTCTCTTCATGAAACACTTTCTAGCTGTGTCAAAATGAACAGTCAAGGCCGTACTTAAGAATATCTTTAGTATTATACCACATGCGGAAGTCATATTCCAGAAATGTTCAAATTGAAACCCGTTTTCCCCGAACATCGTATATAATACATATATAGAATGCCCTGACGAAAAGGAGCGACAGCCCATGTCCGTATGGAAAAGAGTGGGAGGAATTTTGAAAAGCAACAAGTCGGTGCCGGAGACTAAACCCTCCAATCCGTTTGAAGATACGAAGGTTGGAGACATCGTGAGCGTCGATCTGGAAGAATACGTCGTGTCCGGCAAGCTGACGTACTTCGATCAAGGCTTCGCACCGCATCGCTTTGCGTATTATTTGCAAAACGGCAAGCATCTCTCCTGTTTGCTTGTGGAAAAAGGACGTACGTACGAATGCTTTATTTGTGAATTCGTGGAGGGAGCTTTGGACGATCCTAACGATGTGCCTACCCGGCTTGACACAGGCGGCGAGGTGACGTACGAGCTTGAGCACAATCGGACCGACACGGTGCGGACCGAAGGCAATACGGATTTCCGGGCCGCGGACCAAGTGATGTTTTGGCGTTATTTCGGGACGGAGGATCGTTATTTTTTCCTGCAATGGCAAGACGGTAAATATGTGGCGATGGAAGGCGAACGGACGCCTGCCGGTTTAATCAAATTTTTGAAAGCTTCGAGCGAACCGAACTCTCATTGATTCGTTTCGCCTGATCATACGATGGTTCTGCGAGGAGGTGACCCTGTTCAATGAAGCGTGCAGCCCGTTGGCTCGCCCTTGTGCTCGTATTCGCGCTATTAGCCGGATGCGGCGATTCAGGCAATTTTATTAAGGAAAACTATTCGTTGATCGATGTTCAGGGCCAAGGCAAGAGCACTGCCAAAATTTATTCGGTAACCGGCAAAGATGTGCCTACTGTAGCTCATGAACTGGAACAGCAAGAGAAACCGCAGGAAATAAGCAAAGAATCGACCGAGCGGATGTTTCTCGTATACGACAACAAGATCATTCATGTCCAGAAAGACCCGGATAACGAAAATACGACGCTTGTTGAATTAGACACGATCCAATATGCAAAAGATAATTACGACTCTTCGTTCTTGCAAGGATATTTAACCGCTACGCTGATTCAATCTGTTTTTGGCGGAGGCTGGTTTAACAGCCACCGGGGATATGACTACCGGGGCTACACGTCCAGCAAGCGTTACGACGATTACGGCAAATACCAGACGGCGCCTTATCCGAGCGCCTCCGCTCCCGCGAAGACGCCGGCGCAGACCGCGCCTTCGACGTCCGATCGCAAAGGGAGCTTCACAACGACGCCAACCAAGCCCAGTACGGGCGCCGGAAGCAGCAGCGGCTCGGTTCGCCGGAACGACGGCTCCACCCCAAGCTACGGCAAAGCGCCGTCAAGCGGATCGTCCAAGCCGAGTACAAGCAAGCGATCCGGTTCTTTTAAACGAAAATAACAATCGAAACGTGAAGCTTTCCGCGACAATCGTGAGAGAGCTTCACGTTTCGCATTCACGGAGGATTCCTATGATAAAGCTGCAGCGCTCGTGGATCGGTTCCATTCTCGTGACCGTCTTGAGCTCGGCTTTCATTGCGGCCAGCTTCAATTTGTTCCTCATCCCCCACCAGCTGCTCAGCGGCGGCTTGTCCGGGATTGCGATGATGATCGGGTATTTGACCGGGTTCGACATCTCTCTGCTATACCTCGTATTGAACTTGCCTGTCCTGATTTGGGGACTGGTTTCGATCGGACGCAAATTCATTGTGCTCAGCACGCTTTCCGTTATCTTAACGACATGGTTCATGCGGATCGTACCCGTCGATACCGTTGCGAACGATTCGATCATGTCCGCCGTTACCGGCGGCGTGCTGCTCGGTATCGGTTCGGGCATCACCATGAGGGCTGGCGGCTCGACAGGCGGCCTCGATATCATCGGATCGATATTGACCCGTAAACGGGATTTTCCGCTCGGCACCGTCCTGTTCGCTTTGAACGGCGTCGTTATTTTAATGCTCGGCTATTATAAGAACAACTGGGACCTCGCCCTCTATTCGATGGTAACTATTTTTATTACGGGCAAGGTCGTGGACACGATACATATCCGGCATTTGAAGGTCACCGTCTATATCGTCACGCAAAAGAAGGATCTGCTGCTGCAAAAAATGAAAAAGCTGCACCGCGGCGTTACCGTTATTCAAACGGAAGGGGCATATACGAAGCAGCCGCAGCATATGCTGATGACCGTAACGACCCGTTATGAGCTCGCCGACCTCCGGCAGCTCGTCCGCAAATGGGATCCGCAAGCGTTCGTGAATATCACCGAAACCGTCGGCGTTATGGGCTTATTTCGCAGAAATTAGCTTATTTTTAGCAGTCCGCTGGCACAAAAGTACCGCTGTCAACTTAAACAATCTATGTTATAATCTAATTGTAACTTCATAGCCGTTGATTTCCCCGGCTTTACCTGTATGGCTCGTAAGTGGCTCCTGATCTCTCAACACCAGATGACGGGAAGGGTGATGCTTGTGGAAACAGTAAAGCTTTCGACGATTGTTATGAAATTAACGCCGGAATTATATCCTTTTCTCAAGCAGCGTGAACTCGAGTCGGAGATCGTGCTGCGAAACGGGCTCGCTGCCCTGGAGGCCGAGGACGCCATGGAAATTATTCAATACAGCATATCCGAGCACCAGAAAGACGCCCACCTTCATTAAGAAGGGGGCGTTTTATTTATGAGTTTCAACATTTCGCAATAATTCCATGTTATGCTTTCCGCCTAAATGTGATATGATATGACATAGAATACGGTAATCGGAGGGATCATGAATGGGCGCCTTATCCCCATGGCATATTATTTTAATTGCTGTCGTGCTGCTGCTGCTGTTCGGACCGAACAAGCTGCCCGAGCTCGGCCGCAGCTTCGGCAAGATGTTCCGCGAGTTCAAGGATGCGACGAACAACAACAGTGGAAACACGAATGACAACCGTGAGCTGGAAGCTCCGAAAAAAGAGCTGGCAATTGCTTCCGATACGGCACAACAGCCAAACGCGCAAAAATAGAAAAGCTCCTGACCGGAGCCTTTCCAAGCCATCCGCCTACACGGCAGGATGGTTTTTTTTGCGCATATAAGCCTGCGTACCGAATGTGAGCACAGCGGCGAGGCCGGCTATCACCGCACCGAAGAGATACATATCATTTCCGCCGAATACGTCTTTGACGAAGCCGCCGGCGTAGCCGCCCGCGATCCCGGCCAATCCGAGAAATACCATGGACAGCATCGATTGTCCCGTCGATTGCAGATGGTCAGGTACAAGACGTACGACGTAATGCACCGAGGTAATCCAAAACACGGCGAAGGTGATGCTCTGCGTCGTTTGCAAAAACATGAGAATAACCGGGTCTTGAATAAATCCGTACAACAACCAGCGGATCGTATACAGCACCGCCACGATGCCGAGCAGAGCCAGTTCGTGAAACCTGTTCAAATACCGCCCCAGCAGCGCAAAGGTAGGGATTTCACTGCCTGCGGCAAGCGCCCATGCCCAGCCGACCATCACATCGGAGCCGCCCAAATCTTTTAAATACAAAGCAAACAACGAATCGTTCATCCGGTGCGGAACCATGATCAGGAAAATGAGAAATAAAAACCATATAAACTGTTTGTTGCGCAGCATGCTGCCGAAAGCGCGCAACGATACGACAGCGTCGCCTTTCCCCTTCTCGTCGCGCAGCAGCAGTAGAAGAAGCATCGGCAGAACCCATATCGTCCAGTACAGGAAAGAAAGATTATGCATGCCTCCGAGCGCCGTGAGCAGGAAACCCGACGACAAGGACAGCAGCATGAAGCCGACCGAGCCCCACATTCGCACGGAGCCGTACGTCGCATGCGCCCGCTCCGCCACACGTATCGACAAGGTATCGAGCAGCGGCGTCGAAGACAGCATGAAGAAATACAGCATGAGCATGAAGATGAACGCACTCATATACCCGCTCGTTCCGAAGATGCCGATACTGGACAATATCGTCATGCCCCACAAGCAAAAAATAATGAGCTTCAACGTTTGATAACGATCGCTGATATATCCCCACATCGGTTGGGCGAATATCGTGATGAACGGTCCGATCATCATCAACAGCCCGATTTGCGAAGACGAATAGCCGCGCTCCCCCAAATATAACGGCAAAAAAGGATTAAGTACGCCGGTCGTTGCATAATATGAAAAATTAAGGCCCCGCAATTTCCAAAGCTGCTTGTTCATCATTACCTTCCTTTAATCAAACTAAGATCGCATGTCCCATCGGCCATCATTCTTTGCATTGTAGCACGGTTCGTCAAATTGTATCAAAGCTGTCTATCGATTTTCGGTTTCTTTGGTATAATGATAGATATTATACTAGCAGGGAGAGACGAACATGGAACTCTTAGTGGCCGCGTTATTCATGGCTTGGAGCGGCGTTAGCGCCGACCATCCCGACGCCACGTTCGAACAAATGGTGCAGGCATCCTTAGATTCCAAGAACGCCATCGTGCAGCAAACGCAGCCAGCCGCAACCCCGAACGGCAATCCCGAAGACCCGCTTAAGCCGGCCGTCAAGCTGGACCCGCAGAAAGACGCCCCCGCCGTAAAAGGCATCTATGCGACGGCGCACAGTGCCGGCGGCTCGCGGATGAACACGCTGCTCAAGCTGATGGATGACACCGAGCTGAACGCAATGGTCATCGATGTGAAGGACGATTGGGGGTATATTACATACGATACCGGGAATCCGGCCTTGCTTGCCATGGAGACAACGCAAAAAATTATTCCCGACGTGGGCAAGCTTATGTCGACGCTGAGTGAGCACGACGTATACCCGATTGCCCGCATCGTCGTATTCAAAGATACCTTGTTGGCCAAAAAACGTCCTGATCTTTCTTTCTTAAACGCAGACGGTTCCGTCTGGGGCAATAGTAAAAATCCACCCGACAGCTTCGTGAATCCTTATAAAAAAGAAGTATGGGACTACAATATCGAAGTGGCGAAAGAAGCCGTAAAAGCCGGATTTAAAGAAATACAATTCGACTACGTCCGGTTTCCGGAAGGCTTCGAGAAAAGGGCCGACTCCCTGAAATACGACAAAGACGACCGGACGCGCATCGATGCCGTCGCCGAGTTCGTCAAATACGCACACGAGCAGCTCGCTCCGCTCGGCGCAAGGGTGTCCGTAGACATTTTCGGTTATGCCGCTTCCGTACCGGCTGCCGAAGGGATCGGGCAAGATTTTCAAAAAATTTCGCAGAACGTCGACGTCATCTGTCCGATGATTTATCCGAGCCATTATTCGACCGGCTGGTTCGGCTCTAAAGTGCCGGACGCCGCTCCCTACGCCACCATTGACGGCGCGACTAAAGATACGCACAAAAAACTGGAACCGCTTCAGGAGCTCAAGCCCGTCGTCCGCCCCTGGATTCAAGACTTTACCGCCACTTGGGTGCCGGGGCATATCCGGTACGGCAAGCAGCAGATCGAAGAGCAGATCCGCGCCTTGAAGGATAACGGTGTGGAAGAGTTTCTGCTGTGGAACGCCGTGAATACGTATACGCCGGACGTCGATTACTAAAAGAGAGCGGATCGCACCGCAAGTATGGGGCGATCCGCTCTCTTTGGCATGGCGGATGGTTTATGCGCTACTGCCTCGGCGAACGCCGAGATCGGGCAGCTGCCAATCGATCGATTCGCTGCCGATGCTTTGCAGGAAAGCATTCGCTTGCGAATACGGCTTGCTGCCGAAAAATCCCCGATGCGCAGATAGCGGACTGGGATGCACGCTTCGCAGGATGAGATGGCGCCGGTTCGTGATCAGCTGCATCTTCTGCTGGGCATGGCTGCCCCAGAGAATGAATACGATCGGCTTCTCCCGTTCGTTCAACAGCGAGATGACGCGGTCGGTGAACCGCTCCCAGCCTTTTCCTTTATGCGAATTCGCTTCTCCTTCCCGGACTGTCAGCACGGTGTTCAGCAAGAGAACGCCCTGCTGCGCCCAAGGCACCAAATACCCGTTATCGGGCAAAGGGCAGCCCAGATCGTCCCGCAACTCCTTCAACATGTTCTGCAGCGAAGGCGGCGCAGGAATGCCCGGCTTGACGGAGAAGCTGAGACCGTGAGCCTGACCCGCCCCATGGTACGGATCCTGCCCCAGGATGACGGCCCTCACATCGGCATATGCCGTAAAGTGTAAAGCGTTAAACAGATCGTGCATGTCCGGATATACGGTGCGCGAAGCGTATTCCCGCTTCAAAAACTCCCGCAGCTCCAAATAATACGGTTGTTTAAATTCGTCGGCCAATAAATCGGCCCAATCGTTCGTCAGGATCGCTGCCACGATTCCCTCTCCCTTATCTGTGTTTCGTGAGCCGCACGAGCCAATGAACGAAATAGCCGACAGGCCGCTCTACCCTTGCTCGGGTTTTGGCGTCCTCCGGCTGAACTAACGGATAACCCAGGCTTGCCGTCGAAATGGTCGAAGCCGACAAAGTCAAGCGCATTCTTCCACGCGCCAGACAAGCTGCCCCAATATTCCGGCCGTCGCCAATACGATGCCGTCGGCGGCGGGCAATCCTTGCCTTAGCTCGTTCACATGAGCGCCGTTAGACTCGGGTATCTTTACTGTAAAACGGAAGCGGCTTTACCACAACATACGGTTTAGGCTTGCAAGTCCATTACGAAGCCTGCGCCTCTGGTCGCTCGTTTCTTCTCGACGATAGCGGCCTCTAGCACCTCCGGCGTTTTCACGTAAAACCGGGCCAGCAGCCCTTCAATCTGGTCGAAGGCTTCTTCGTCCCGTTCGGCCAACACCACCAAGCGGATTTGCCGGTCCTGCAATTCAATTTCCATATTGTATAAGTACATCGATGATCCCTCCGTTCTCCGGGCATAGCTTGCTCTCCCATCCTACCGGATTCACCAGGCTTTGGCAAGACCAAGGAGGGTTGCTCCGGCGGCGGCGCAGGCACCCGAATTGCGGCCGGTTAGCTTCATCCGTTACAATGAGGGATGAGACAAGATTTCCATTCTAGTTTCGCAGGAAATGGAGGAACAACACATGCTGGCAGTCGGCACACCGGCTCCCGCATTTACTGCGGAAAGCACGCAAGGCACGATCCGTCTCGACGAAGATTTAGGCCGTCGGCCGATCGTTCTCATCTTTTACCCGAAGGACGAAACGCCCATTTGTACGAAGCAGCTTTGTGCCGTACGCGATTCGAAAGCGCAGTACGCCGAATTTGATGCGCTCGTGCTCGGCATCAACCCGGGCACCCTGGAGGAGCACCGCCGATTCGCGAATAAGTTCAACTACGATTTCCCGCTGGTCACGGACGAAGGCGAATCGATTCGGCAAGCGTACGATGTCGAGCAAACGTTGTTCGGATTGCTCGGTCAGCAGCGAATCGTATTTGTCATCGGCGCCGATGGCAAAGTGTTCTATGCAGCGAAAGGCAACCGGCCGACGCACGAAATTTTAAATGCGCTTCGGTCGGAGCGAGCAAGAAGGGGCGGCTAGCCCCCTCTTCTTCCTCCATCGAACAAGCGGGTCCGCATACGGCAGTTGCGTAAGCTTGCCTCCGCTTCAAATAACGGGGAAACCATGAGGCAAATCTTCGGCAGGCGGCGAGGCTCCACCTGAACAAACAAGGGCTTCTTTCCGGGAAAGAAGCCCTTGTAAGGCAAGCCGCTATTATTGCGATAAACGTTTCGTCAGCTCATACAAATCCATATCAAATTCTTTCTTCGTGTGCACCACTTTATCGATATCGGTCAGCGTCAGCTGGCCCTTAATCACGCCGCATGCTTTGCCGGATTCGCCCTGGATTAAGCTCCGCACGGCAAAATCGCCGAGGCTGCTTGCCAGAATCCGGTCGTTATGCGTAGGCGCGCCGCCGCGTTGAATGTGCCCGAGCACCGTAACGCGTGGTTCTATGCCGTTGCGCTTCGTAATTTCCTGGGCAATGACCTCGCCCTTACAGACACCCTCTGCGACGATGACGATACTATGACGTTTGCCTTGTGCGAAATTTTCGGCCATCCGGTTCGAAATTTCGTCCAGGTCAAACGGCACTTCCGGTACGAGAATCGTCTCCGCCCCGCTGGCCAGTCCCGCGTACAGCGCGATATCGCCGCAGTGGCGGCCCATGACTTCCACGACCGACGAACGCTCGTGAGAGCTCATCGTATCGCGCAGCTTGTTGATGGCGTCAACGACGATGCTGACCGCTGTGTCAAAGCCGATCGTGAAATCGGTGAACGGAATATCGTTGTCGATCGTACCCGGAAGACCCATCGTTTTGATTCCAAGCTTGCTCAGCTTGTTCGCCCCTTGGTACGATCCGTCTCCGCCGATCACGACGAGACCGTCAATCCCCCGCTTACGCAAGTTGTCTGCACCGAGCTGCTGCCCTTCCGGCGTCATAAACTCCTTACAGCGGGCGGTTTGCAGAATCGTTCCGCCCCGTTGAATGATATCGCCGACGCTCCGCAAATCCATTTCCCGGATATCGTCATTAATAAGTCCGGCATATCCCCGCTGTACGGCAAACACTTCCAGGCCGTGAAACAGCCCGCTACGTACGACGGCGCGAACCGCCGCGTTCATTCCCTGCGAGTCGCCGCCGCTCGTGAGAACGGCAATTTTTTTTACTGTCATGATGGTTTCCTCCTTGTCGCTGCCCTTATTATCTCTATAAATATAAAACATTGGCATCTTAGGTTGGTCTTACATCGCTGTGGCGCTGTCCGCTCCCGCTACGTGGTCCTGCGAATCCAGACGCTGTTCACGAGGAAGAACAGCCGCATCCACGGGCTGCCTTTCATCAAACGGCGGGAGATACGCTTAACCTCCTGCTGCTTGCTGACCTTCGGATCGGACAAATATAACGCCAGCAGCCCCTCGATAATCATCCGGTGGAAAGCCGGATGCTCCAGCAGCTGCGAATGGCGCTTCGCCTCCTCGACGATCACGGCGATTCGTTCGACCGTGGCATCCATGTTCGCATAGTAGCTGCAAAAATTTAAATCACCGCCGGACAAATCTTCTTCTTGATCGATCAAATAATCGAGTAAAATGTGAAGCCCGCAGACGTACGGAAAGTACGCCTCATGAATGCGCTGTACCGTGTCCGCCTGCAAGCGCGATTCCGAAGCCGCCAGAAACAGCATAAACACCCCGAGCGTCGAACCCGTCGCCGCGGCAAATTCGTTCCATTGAATGGCCGGGAAGCGGCTCTTGTGACGTTCCCACCAGGTGAGCAGCGCCTCCTCGCGCAGCTCTCTGCGGATGTGCTTGTACACCTGCAAATCGCAATACAGCCCGACCAGTTCGCGAACCGAGGCAGCCACGAGCGGATAAGCCGGCAGTAAGCGGAGTGAGGCTTGACACGTTTTGACCAAATCGTTCAAATAATCCCCGTCTTCGCGCTCCGTCCGGAATTCGTAATATTCGTGGAGCGGCTCGGACGGATCGACGGCGTCCAGCATCGATTGATGCAGCCGGCGGAAATCGTCCGGGTCAAGCGAAGTGCTGCGGTCGCACAAATTATCCAAGTAGTCGCTGATCGTTTGGAACGCGACGATGAGCGGAATCAGCACATGACGCATCGCGGGATGAGCCGCCGCATAGACTGCGCCTCCGATACAGTGAAATTCCTTCGCCGTCATGCTGTCGATGGCCTGCTTCCGCAGCTCGGGATCGGGTATCGTTTCGGCTCGATCGCGCCAATAACCCAGCTGTTCACGTACGCCCGGCAGGACGTAGCGGTACACCCTCGAGACTAAACGAAAAGGCCCGTTCGGAACGGCCGCTTTGGAGCTACCGGGGTTCAAACAAATCCCCTCCTCCGCCGCTTAACGCGTAGCAGTGCTGCAGCAGCGCCCGCATCTCTTCCCATTGAAGCTCGATCAGCAATTGTTCCACGCGTTCATTTCTCGTGCGCGTCACCTGCATTTCGATAAGCCGGTTGAAGCCTGCCGGCTCGAAGCGCCCGTCCGCCGACCATTGTTCGAAAGCGGCCCGAAAGGAGGGATTTCCGATATCATCCCACACGAACGCAGCAAGCCGCTCCCGGATCCGATCGGACCACTCCTGATGAGCGGGATGACCGCCGGCCATCCGAAACCAGTAGTCTGCATTCGGGTAATCCCCCTCCATCCGATGCATGAGGGCGTGCCAGTAGCTGCCTTCAGGCGTATGGATGTCTTGCGAAAGGTTGTGCGAATGATCCAGGCTTTCATTAAATAGATGCAGCCCAGCCTTCACGGCAAGCGCGAAGCTGCGGCGTTCGCCTTCGAATCCGTCCGTGGACAGCTTGGAGATTTTCAAATCCGCCAAGTCGTCCAGTTCCTCCGTCGGGTACAAGGAAGGCCGATGGCTCGTCAGCTGCGCTGCGATCCGGCCGAGGCTTTCTGTCCAACTCACGTTACGCGAACCTCCCGGGGTTAATGGCGTCTATCGTCTTGAATTCGTCTCTACATTTAATGATGCGCCGCACGGGCATCCATATCTTGATTGACACGGAACCATAAATGAAGCTCATTGATCGTGCTCGCAAGTTCTGCGATTTCGCTGTTCAGCCTGCAGGAGGTTGCAAAGTCGTCTTCCACATTCAACTGGTCCTGCTTCACGATAATGATCCGTTCGATTTGTTTGACCCGGTCGGGAATCGTTCCGCGGATCTCTTCCCAGCGCAGCAGCAGCTCGGCTTGCTCCCGTTTCGAGTAATCCTCGAAGTCTTTCTTCAGCTGAGGCAGCGGAATGCCGAGCCGTTCGTCCCATACAAAAACATCGGTCATGCGAGGTGCACCACCTTGTAAGCTTTTAAACCCGGACCTGCAAGAGGCACTCACAGTTTATTCTATTAATGTATCAGAAACAAGACCTTCGTTCCAGTAGGGAACGAAATTTTTCTCCTCCATTTTCAGGGTTCGTGGTATAATGTGGGGACTGTGTGAAAAGAGGGGCTGCTATGAATGAATCCGAGCACCAACGCGTAACGTTCAGCCAGCTGTTAGCCTTCTTCCTGCCGCTCGGCATATCGGCGAGCCTGGTTACCATCTCCCATGTCATTATTAACAGCACGCTGGCGCGATCGGCCAATCCGGAAATCATCATCGCCAGCTACGCCCTGCCGATGAGCATTCTCGGCATCACCGAGAAACCGGCCGTACTGCTCCGGCAAACATGCTCTACCCTGGTTCGCGACCGCATCTCCTTCCGGGCGATGTCCGTTGTGAGCCTCTATGTGCTCGGCACTATTCTCGCGCTCGGGGCCATCCTAAGCTATACCCCGGCAGGTCCGTGGGTGTTCGCCCGCCTGTTCGGAGCGGACCCGACGTTGATTGAACCGATGATGGATGTATTTCGCATCCTTATGTTCGTCAGCATTTTCTCGGGGCTGCGCTGCTTGTTTCACGGCGTCATCATTTTCAATATGCGTACCAAGTGGCTGACAATCGGCATGCTGATCCGGCTTATCGGCATGTACCTCGTCTCGCTTTATTTCATCCGCACCGGCGTAACAAGCGGCAAAGTCGGCGCCATCATCTTCCTTGTCGGCATGGTGATCGAGGCTGCCGTCAGCATATGGGAGGGCCGGTCGCTGCTGAAGCGCCACATTCCGGAAAAGAAGCCCGACCATCCGATTGAAAAGCCGTCGCAAATATTCAGATTTTTCAAGCCGCTGCTCTATTCGTCCGTCATTGCAGTCGTGTCGGTGCCAGCCATTAATGCATTTCTGGGCAAAACAAGCGATATTCAGTTAGCGATCGCCGCATTTGCCATCGCCGCCAGCGTGACGAACCTGGTGACCAGTTTCTTCTCCTACACGCATCAGATCGTCTTGAACTTTTACCGCAAAGATGCGCGGAAAGTGCTGCGCTTCGCCTTGATGCTGTCGTTAATTCCGACGCTGCTGCTCTCCCTGCTTTCCTACACGGACATCGGACCCTGGTTCATGGAGCAGGTGATGGGCGTGAACGAGCGGCTGATGCACGCTTCACTGTCAACGCTTCGCGTATTTACGCTGTTGACGCTGGTTTTTCCATGGCTCGATTACGGCAACGGGCTGTTAATGCTGAGCGGCCAAACGAAAACGATGGTATGGTCACAAGCTGCAAACGTGTGCATAACCCTGTTAACCTTAGTCGTTTGCGTGTTCATGACGCCAGGCTGGAACGGGATGATCGGAGCGCTGGCGCAATCGCTGGGACTCGCGGCCGAAGCGGCCGTCGTCTGGCAGGTCCTGCGTGCAGCGGCCCGCGATCGGACGGTTCCGGGAAGCATCGGACCGAACACACGGACAGCGGACAAAATTAACACAGAATCGAGTGGACGCTCATGACTGCGGAATCGCCCATGAGGCGCAATGATCTGGTCTTACGAAGCTTTACGTTTTCCTTTTTTATGATGATCGCCATCATCACTTCGTATTTCCCGCTTTACTTTCAATACAGAGGATACACCACCATACAAATCGGTCTGCTGTACTCCGTCGGGCCGCTGGTCGGCATCGTCGCCAACCTGTTCTGGAGCATGATGAGCGACAAGTACCGGACGATCCGCAAGGTGCTCATCCTGATCGTCATCGGCCAGCTCGCGATCTCCCTGCTCGTGTTCCGGACGGATGCCTTCGCGTTAACGATTGCCCTGATGGCTGTCTTCTTTTTCTTCCAGCAGCCGATGATGTCGCTGAACGACAGCTTGATTCTGTTAACGGTCAGCGGAACCCGCAAAAGCTATGCCTCCTACCGGGTATGGGGCTCGATCGGGTTCGCCGCTGCGGCGCTCGGCTTCGGACAGCTGTTGAAATATTACGGTGCAACCTTAACGCCGGTGCTGACGGTCGGGGTGCTGATCATTTCGCTGCTGCTGGCCTTCCTGTTGAAGGACGCACGCGACCCGCAAATCAAGAAGCCCGACTTCTCGGGCTTCGTCCCGATAGTCGCTTCGCGGCCGTTCCTGGCCTTCCTGGTGACGCTGCTCATCGTAGCTACCGCGCACAGGCTCAATGACGGCTTCCTGGTCTTATACATGCAGGAGCTCGGAGCGAGCCCTTCCCTCATCGGCTGGTCGTGGGTGGCTTCCGCCCTCAGCGAAGTACCCGCTTTTTTCTTGCTTAGCAAATACGGTCACAAATATAAAGAGCTGCCGCTGCTGGCGGTTTGCAGCCTCGTGTACGGCATCCGCTTTCTGATGATGAGCTGGATCGACAACCCTCTCTGGGTCATCGTAACGCAATTGATGCATTCGGTGTCATTCGGCATCTTCCTGTTCACGGCGATCCGGTACATCCAGATGGTCATTCCCGATCAATACCGGGCAAGCGGACAAGCCGTGTTCGCCGTCATCTGGTCGGGGGTCGCCGGGCTGCTTAGCGGTACGATCGGCGGCTGGATCTTTAACGACTTCAGCCCGCAGACGATGTATGCCTTCGGATCGGGACTCGCGTTCGTAGCGATGATTTGCTTTCTCGTCCTTCACGCCCGGAGCACCGGTGCGAACGGCGCCCGCGATTTTCAAGCCTGACTATGCAGGATTCGCCGCCCCTTCGTTCGTCTAATAAGTCGAGCGAAACCGGGCGGCTTTTTGGTGCGGTGAAACTCACTTCTTAAAGATTTCTTAAGAACCGGTACAACGTGCAACGTTCTGGAAAGATCATCCGTCATACTCAGAGGTAGAACTATAAGTAACGGAGGGGTTATGTGCTTGCGGTCAATCAGTTGTCTCACAGCTTCAAGAACGGCGTAGAAGCTACGCCGGTGCTCCATGAAATCGATTTCCACATCGCCAAAGGCGAAATGGTCGCGCTGCTCGGCAGTTCGGGCTCGGGCAAGTCGACGCTGCTCAATCTCATGGCGGGCCTGATGAAACCGACAACCGGCAGCATCCTCATCGACGGCAGCCCGATCGAGAAAATGAGCGAAAATCAGCTCGCCGAATTTCGGCGTTCGCATATCGGTTTTATTTTTCAATCGTACGAACTGATTCCTCATTTGACGGTACGGGAAAATGTCGAGCTGCCGCTCGTATTTCAAGCTGTGAAACCAAAGGAGCGCCGGGACAAAGCGGTGTCGCTGCTGACGAAGGTCGGACTCGGCGAGAAAACGGAAATGTTCCCGTCCCAGCTGTCCGGCGGCCAGCAGCAGCGGGTCAGCATCGCGCGTTCCCTGGTGACCGAGCCGGCCATCGTGTTTGCCGACGAGCCCACCGGGAACCTGGATACGAAAACCGAGAAGGAGATCATCGACCTGCTGATCGAGCTGAACGGAACGCTGGGCATTACGTTCGTCATTGTCACGCACGAGCTCGAGGTGGCCCGCCGCGCCCAGCGGGTCATTCAACTGCGGGACGGACGCCTCGTCGAAGACGGCGCATGGGCGGGTGAAACCGGATGAAGCTGACCGACTACATCAAGCTCGGCTGGGATCAGCTCAAGCGCCGGATCGTCGTCACCGCTTTATGCGCGATGGGAATCGCCATCGGCTCGGCTTCGATCATTGTCGCCCTCTCGTTCGGCGAATCGATCAACCAGTTCAGCAAGGCGCGGATGTACGATTTTCTGAAATCGGACGAAATTTCCGTCCGCTCTGGCAGCGGACCGGAAACCGGGGCGCCGGACGGCGATCCGAACGCGTCCAAGCCCTACGAGCTGACCCAGAGCAAAATCGATCTGATTCGCAGCTTCCCGCATATGAAGGCGCTGTCGACCTATCGGACGTTACACGGGTTTCAATTGGAGCTCGATAACAAGAAGGGGTACTTGAACGAAATTTACGCAACCGAGCTGGACACGCTTGACGATTTCGGCATTGAGCTCCAGCAAGGCGGCCCGTCCGACCTCGAGAATACGATCATCCTCAGCTACGGGGCGACGATGGGACTGCAGGACGAACAAGTGTCGAGAACACGAAACTACGAGAACGAACGCGAAGCGATGCAAGCCTGGCGCGAACAGCGGACGCTCGCCTATCCCATGTACCAGAAGCTGATTACGCTTGTGCCGCAAGGCTTCGGAGCGAGCATCGGGGAGAGCGTCTCCATTCCTGTACGTGTCGTAGGCATTCTGAAGAAGCCCGAGGGCATGTCGGACGACATCGTCTCGAATCAGAAGATCGCCTATGTCTCACCCGCGCTCGGCAAACGATTGTCCGAGGCGCAGGCGTTAATGAACGGTGGTCAAGAAAGGCCGAACAGCGGCGGACAACCCGCGACAACAGCCGATTACGACGAAGTGAAAGTAAAAGTGACCGACAGCTCCCACGTCAAAGAAGTGGAGGAGCTGTTGAAGAAGCTCAAGCTTGATGTGCAGACGAACCTGTACCGGGAAGAGCGGATACAGTCCGAGCTTATGATCGTACGAATCGTGTTTGGCGGGGCCGGCTTGTTTATCCTGTTCGTCGCCTCGATTTCGATCGTCGTCGCAATGACGATGTCAACCTACCAGCGGCGCAGACAAATCGGCATCATGAAAGTGCTCGGGGCGAATCTGAGGCAAATCCGCAACATGTTCATGGTCGAATCCGCGTTGCTCGGACTGCTTGGCGGGCTGGTCGGCATTCTGCTCTCGTATTGGGTCGTCTGGGCGATCAATATCGTCATCATGCGTTTTTCGGGCGGATCCGGCAGCGAAGAGATTTTGTTCATCAGTCTGTGGATTTTGCCGCTCGGCTTGTTCTTCGCCATTATGACCGGTGTGCTGTCCGGCATTTATCCGGCTGTCAAGGCATCCCGCACCGATGCGTTAACTGCGATCAAACGGGATTAATCACGTTATAGGAGTCATGCTGCCATGAAAAAGAAAAAATGGATCATCGCCATCGCCACCGTGCTTGTCCTCGGGGTGACAGGTTTATTGTTCTGGCAAAGCCGACCGGCCGACAAATCGAAGCAGGCGGCGATGCAAACGACGAATGCGCTTAAATTCAAAGTGACCCGCGAAGATTTGGCCAGCAGCGTCGAGGTCAAAGGCAAATCATCGTATCAGCAGGAAACGTACATCAATGCCCCCTTCGCCGCCGATGTCAAATCGTGGAATGTGAAGGAAGGCCAACAGGTGAAAAAGGGCGACCTGCTCTTCCAGCTCGTCGATACGGACCTGCGCAATGAAATCGCCGAGCTTCAGGCGTCCGCCCGCAAGCAGGAGCTCGATATCCGTTTGGGTGAATTTCAAGCGACGATAGGAAGCGGCGACGCTTCGACGGGCATTTCCGAAGCCGACGCCAAGCAGCGCTTCGCGCAGAACGAAAGCCGCAAAATCCAAGAGGAAATCAACCGGTTAAATCTGGAGCATGGACGAACCCAGTTAACCGAGAAGATCGAGAAGCTTAAGTCTTCGCAGTTTACCGCGCCGGAAGACGGCATTTTCTTATTCGATAGCACGAAGGAACCGAAGTCCGTGAAAGAAAGCGAGCGGATCGGCAAAATCGTCGATCTGTCGAAGCTCCAGCTCATCTGTATGGTAGGCGAGTTCGATCTGTTCCGGCTTAGCGAAGGATTGCCCGTAGAGGTGCGCGTCGACGCCTTGAAGGGGCTGAAGCTGCAGGGCAAAGTCGAACGGCTGTCCAAATTCGCCAAAAGCGCCTCGGACGCGTCCGGGAGTGCCGCTCAGTTCGAGGTCGTCATTTCGCTCGAACCGAACGAGCGGCTTATCGCGGGTCTGAGCTTGACCGCCTCCATTCAAACCGATAAGAAAACCGGCGTATTGGTCATCCCGACCTTGTCCGTACAGCGGGAGAAAGACGAATATTATGTGATGATGGAAACGGCACAAGGCGAACTCGAGCGCAGAACCGTCAAAATCGGCGTGGAAACGCCGGAGAAAACGGAAATTGTCAGCGGTCTTCAGGAAGGCGACACCGTCGTCATTCCGTAAAAAGGCTGAACGGCGGTTGTTATTTCTTTAGTCTCCCGGTATAATGAGTGTAGCTTTTAGCACCAAGTACTAAATTTGTGGTGCTTGTCTGTTAAACACGAAAGAGGATGATGAAAGATGACTGAAGCGACCCGTGTGCTTGCCTATGAAGATTTCAAGGAAATTTTGTTAGACCGTCGAAGCGTCCGCAAATACTCGGACGAACCGGTTTCCGTTGAAGATATTAAGGAGCTGATCGATTGCGCGCGGTATGCTCCAAGCGATACGAACTCGCAAACGTGGGAATTCATTGCCGTCACGAACCGCAACAAAATCAAGGAGATCGAAGCTATCACATGGGAAGAGCTGCACAAGCGCGCCTCCGAGGCGGAGCAGCGCGGCCTGTCTAAGGAAGCCCGGCTGCTGACCAAGTCGTTCGGACCTTACGCCACGGCCTTCTCCGACGCTCCCGTGCTCATCGTGTGTCTCGCGACTCCTTACCAATCCAAATTCCGCGAGCGCATCTTCGATCCGGTTCACTTAGTCCCGGACCATGTATGGGACGAAGAAGGCATCAAGAGCAGCTGCCTCGCTTCGCAAAACCTGATGCTTGCGGCTCACGCCCGCGGGCTGGCCACTTGTCCGATGACCGGTCCAGTGCTGCTCGCGCAAGACAGGCTCCGCACGTACCTGGACATCCGGCCCGAATGTCAAATCAATATGGTTATCGCGCTCGGCCATCCGCTGGAGCGTCCGGCCCGGCTGCCCCGCAAGCCGGTGGACGATATTCTCCGTATCGTCGATTAAACGATACGCGCTATTAACGCTGGTGCGCCTCGTTGCGCAGGATCTCCAGAAGTTCAAGGCCCGTCAGCCCATGACAAAAACTCCCCCGCTCATCCTTGGATGTTCGGGGGAGTTTCTATAACGCGATAACGCGAACCTTTAGCCGATCTTGGCCATTTCTTCCTCGTCCATTTCGTAATTCGAATAAACGTCCTGCACATCGTCCAGATCGTCGAACGAGTCCATCATTTTGAGCAGCTTTTCGGCATTTTCGCCTTCTACCTTGATCGTGTTCTGCAGAATCCAGCTGACCGAGGCTTCGGCAAACTGCAGTCCCTGCGCCTCCAGCGCGGTCTTCACCTTCTCGTATTCATGCGGGTGCGTAAACTTAGGCATATCCTAACGCTCCCTATCGCTCAAAATATCACATTTATGTTTACACCAGCTGCCGCGGGTGGGTCAAAGATTTGTCCAGGTATCTATATACAAAAAAAAACGGTTCCCGGAACCGAAGTTCCAAGAACCGCTTGCAGGCTCTGATTTGTCTCATGATGCATACGGCAGAAGACAACTACCCAACGATATATGTTATAAACCCGACTGTCGCAACAGCCCGGGCATCGTAGTTAGTTTAAATCTTACAGCTTGATAACGTTAGCTGCTTGAGGACCGCGGTTGCCGGAAACGATTTCGAACTCAACCGATTGGCCTTCTTCCAACGTTTTGAAGCCATCGCCTTGAATAGCCGAGAAGTGAACGAATACATCGTCTCCGCCCTCAACTTGGATAAAACCATAGCCTTTTTCTGCGTTAAACCATTTTACTGTACCTTTCAATGAAAACAACCTCCTAGATGTATCGCCATCAAGGGCGAATAATTCAATTATACCACCAGTATGAGGATAAATCAACTTGCTTCCTCTTATTCATACGCCAATCTCAGCAGCTCTTTGGAGCCCGGAATGAACGGCAGCGACGACTCCGGCAGCGAGGCTTGAATCCCTTGCCGGCCCAGCGCTTCCGACAGCCGCTCAAGCAGCGGATAACGATCCCACCCCAGCGTAATCACCGGGTAAATCCGTACTTCGCCGCCTCGCCGGCAAACGCGCATCAGCTCTTGAAGCGCCGCGAGATGGAAGTCAAAGTCGAATTGCTCGTGATACAGAAATAAAAAATGGCTGACCAGCACCAGCGAAAACTCGCCGCTTTCGAATGGCAGGCGCGGCAGCTTAGCCGGCACGTAACGGCCGTTCGACCGCTCCGCTTCGTAGTGCGCGGCAAATCGTTCGAGCGACGCCTCGCGATTGGAACGATGGCGATCCACATCGCCGTAATAGCTCCAGTCGAACTGCTCCCGAATTGCCGCCAGCTTCGCTGTGGAAGCTTCAATTTCCCGGACGCCGTTCGCGCGGATCGCTTCCGGCTCCAGCGCATACAGCGGGTCTGCCGCCCGGGCATCGTAACCTCGGCCGCATGCTTCGGCCACGAACGATGAGGCCCCCGCCGCCACGTCCAACACCGCTCCGCTTTGCAGCAGCTCGGGTCTCAAGGCAAACATCCGTACATACTCGTCATAGGATCGGCACGTCATGGCTACGCCGATTTGTTCATACGCTTTCCGTTCTTTGCTCATCTCCAAAGCACTCTCCTCGTCTCGACTCATCTTGATAGCTCTGGGCCTCCACCCGCCCTCCGGCCGATGCTGAAGCTTAGCAGGATATTACCACGGTTTGGAGTGGGACGCAATGCCGATTGTCCCGTATCCCGTACCGCCTTGATTTTCCGCGGCAGTTAAGGTATGATTCGCGAGTAGAGAGACTGGTTGTGTCCTTCATTATTATGTTGAAAAGAGGTTCCCCGCACGTGATTAAAAAACATACGATTTACAAAACCGATAAATGGAATATGCTGACAGTGGAAGTGAACGGCAAACAATTGATTTTACGTGAAATTTCCGACCAATGGGGCGAAGAATGCCATACGTTCCTCAGCCGTCCGGAGATGATGCACTGGGTCGGAGAGCGCTTTTCCAAAGAACGCTTTCAAGGCACGGAAGAAGAGCTTGAGCAAATTTGGGAAGCGTTTCGCCAAGTATAAAAGCCGATTTTGCATTTTCAGGCTTGACTTCTTGCTTGTTTGGCTTCTATAATTAAGATAATTACATAAGGATGTCCTCCAAAGGGGAGTAGCTGTCACAGTAAAGTCGTCAATTCGGGTTCTTGCGAGCCCCGGCTTTATTGGCAACGTCACGTTGTTAGCAAGACCTTTGCCTATTATGGGTAGAGGTCTTTTTTGTTTGAAAAAAGTACCTGAACCAAACCAGGCACAGGATCATTTTTATGTACACAATAATTATAAAAGAAAGAAGGAGTGAGGGACATGGAGTGGTTAACGCCATCATTTTTACTAGCGTTGTTGAACATTATACTCATTGACCTCGTACTGGCAGGCGATAACGCGATCGTCATCGCGCTCGCAGCGCGCAACTTGCCGAAAGACAAGCAGAAGGGCGCCATCCTGTGGGGAACCGTCGGTGCGGTTGTTATTCGAATCGTCGCCACACTCGCCGTCGTCTGGCTGCTGGAGCTGCCTTATTTGCTGCTCATCGGGGGACTCGTCCTAATCTGGATCGCTTACAAATTGCTCGTCGACCAGAAGGACCACGCCATTGAGGCTAAGCCAAGACTCGCGGACGCGATTCGCACGATCATCATCGCCGATGCGGCTATGGGCTTCGACAACGTCATCGCAGTTGCCGGCGCCGCACACGGCAGCTTCTCGCTGGTCATCCTCGGACTCATCATAAGCGTACCGATCATGGTATGGGGCAGCACGCTGTTCATTAAGCTCGTCGACCGCTTCCCGATCATCATCTGGCTCGGTTCCGCCGTCCTTGCCTATACGGCAGCCAAGATGCTGACGGAGGATCGCTCCGTAGCCGGATACTTCCATGAAAATCCGGTTGTGAAATGGGCGATTGTCTTCCTGATCATCGTGGGCGTACTAGCCCTTGGCTACTTGAAGAAAAAATCCGGATCGGTCGTCTCGGTCAATGAGCATGGCGCGTTAACGATTCCGGTCGGTTTAGAGAAAGAAGCCGGCATCCAGCCGGACGACAATTTCACGGCAAGCCGGGATAAAGACGGCCGTCTCGTATTGGTGAAATCGCGAAGCTAGAACGGCTCGCTGAACGGAACTCTTGAAAGCCGATCCCTCCAGGGGGTCGGTTTTTTGCCGTCCGTACAAAAAAAGGAAAATAACGCTAGGCGGCGAACATACATTACATAGATAAGAGGTGATTTTTGTGAACAATGCCACGTCGATCGTTACCTTCATCATCCTTTCCTTTTGCTTGGCCTTGATATTAATTATGAAGAAGGATACGCTGCCGTCCGGCGTCAAACGGCCCCTCGCCCTTCTGGCGCTCGTGATGGTCGCGTTCTCGTTCGGGCTGCTGATCTATTCATTCCTTGCGAATCCGGTCTAAGCACCAAGCGATTAGACTTCGGCGTCCGGAATCCCTATACTAATATTTAAGCCTCGCTCCGGTCATACTATCCCGTAAGTTTTCTGACCGACCTCTTCTTCCTATGGAGCGTGAACGAGCGATGCGATGGATTCCATTAGGGCTGTGCGGCGCGCTAAGCGCTTGTTTGCTGATGCCATCGGCGTCAGCGGTCCAGGCGGATCAAACCGCCACACCTAATCATATGACAAGGAGGGCACCCATGAATCAAGTACTGAAACGTAACGAGGTCCCGGACGAGCACCGCTGGAACTTAGAGGATTTAATCAAGGGCCAGGAGGCATGGGATCAAGAGTATCGTCAAGTGAAAGAGCAAGTGAAAGATATTGCGCGTTTTCAGGGCAAATTGAGTGACCCGGCCTCTATTAAGAAGTGCTTCGAGCTGGAAGACAAGATTTCCTTACATATGGAACGGCTGTACGTTTATGCGAACCTGAAGCATCACGAGGACATGACGGACCCTGCGTATCAGGCCTTATCGGATAAATCCAAAAAGCTGAGTGTTGAAGTGAACGAAGCGATGTCGTTCATCTCGCCGGAGATTTTGAGCTTATCCGACGAACAGCTTCAGAAGCTCGTAGCAAGCCCGGAGCTTTCTTTCTATAAGCGCACGCTGGAAGAATTGATTCGCCAGAAGCCGCATGTACTCGGCAAGGACGCAGAGTCGCTGCTGGCGCAAGTCGGCAACCTGGCGCAGGCACCCGGCACGATCTTCGGCATGCTGAACAATGCGGACCTGAAGTTTCCTAAGGTCAAAAATGAGCAAGGCGAAGAAGTCGAGCTGACGCACGGCCGCTACATCCAATTCCTGGAGAGCCCCAACCGTACGGTGCGCAAAGAGGCGTTCGAGGCGATGTATGCGACCTACGCGAAGCAAAAAAATACGATAGCGGCGACGTTGTCGGCCAACGTGACGAAGAACATTTTTTACTCCAGAGCCCGGAAGTATCCTTCTGCGCTCGAGATGTCGCTCTTCGGCGATAAAATCGACAAAAGCGTCTATACCAACCTGATTGACGCCATTCACGAAGCGCTGCCGCTGATGCACCGATACATGGAGCTCCGCCGCAAGCTGATGAAGCTCGATGAGCTGCACATGTACGATTTGTTCGCTCCGCTCGTCGAGGAATATAAGCTGGACATCACGTACGAGGAAGCGAAAGCGACCGTGAAAGAAAGCTTGAAGCCGCTCGGTCAAGACTACTTGAACATTCTTCAAGAGGGCTTCGACAACCGCTGGATCGACATCTACGAGAACGAAGGCAAGCGGAACGGCGCCTACAGCTGGGGAGCCTTCGGCACTCATCCTTACGTGCTGCTGAATCATAAGGACAACCTGAACAGCATGTTTACACTGACGCACGAGATGGGCCATGCGCTTCACTCGTACTTGTCCGATACGAACCAGCCGTATCGCTACGCACAGTATACCATCTTCTTGGCCGAGGTCGCTTCAACGCTGAACGAGGCGCTGCTGATGGATTACTTGCTCAAGAAGTCGACGGATCCGAAGGAAAAGATGTATCTGCTCACCTACTATATGGATCAATTCCGGACGACGGTGTTCCGCCAGACGATGTTCGCCGAATTTGAGAAAATCATTCACGAGAAGGCCGAGCAAGGCGAGTCATTGACGCCGCAGCTGCTGAGCCAGGTGTACTACGATTTGAACGTCTTGTATTACGGCAAAGACATGGTCGTGGATAAAGACATTGAAATGGAATGGGCGCGCATCCCCCATTTCTATAACAGCTTTTACGTTTATAAATATGCAACCGGCTTCTCGGCGGCGACGAGCTTCGCGAAGCAAATTTTGGATGAAGGCGAGCCGGCCGTCGAGCGTTACCTTGGCTTCCTGAAGAGCGGAGGCAGCGACTATTCGATCAATATCCTGAAGCGGGCCGGCGTCGATATGTCCTCGACGGAACCGATTAAACAGGGAATGAGCGTATTTAAAGATTTATTGGAACAAATGGAATCGCTAGCGAAGTAAGTGCTGGCGAGTCAGGCTGAGTTCGGTTCCCCCGGCTCAGCCTTTTTCCGTCAGCCCCTCCCGTTCTCGCCCATTCCGACAAATTTTAATTTCCCGAAGGAGTGTGATCGCATGATGAAAGCCCAGTGGATGCTCATTTTGACGCTTATTTTTGCACTGATTACCGCTATCTTTGCCGTGATCAACGTTGATCCGGTGCGTGTCAATTTCCTCGTCACCCAGGCGGATATTCCGTTAATACTCGTCGTGCTCGGCTCCACCTTGCTCGGCGGACTCATCGCATCGCTGCTCGGCATGCTCCGGCAGTTCAAGCTGAAGCGCACCATTCGTCAGTTGGAGAAGCGGGTCAGCGAGCTGGAGCGCGAACAGGCGGAGTCGGCAGCCGCGCCCGTTCCGGCTTCTCCCGATTCCCATGGTACAGCCGCTCGCGGTACGGAGAACGTTTAAAAAAAATTAAATTTACATCAAATCTTCCTTAAGTCGTACATAAAGAAGGATTATTCATTGAAGTAAACTGGCTCTTTCCATTAAAATGTATGTAGGAATGGCATGAACGACTACTTCGTGCAGGAAGGGTGCCTACAGCATGAGCGACCCCGGGGTGGAAAGCCAAGAACAACATCTGAATACGCTTGCGTTTCAGCGATCCTTAACAGGCATGGCCTTTCTGTCGGCCGAAGGAACGTTCGTTTCCCTCAACCCTGCCTTCTGCAGCATCATGGGCTATGAACGGGAACAGCTGCTCGGCAAGCACGTCGATAGCATTAGGCACCCTGCAGATATCGAGAGCTTGTATGAGGCGAAGCCGAAGGTCTTGGACGCAATTGGGCTTGAGACGTCCGCCCCATCCGCCGATCCGAAGGAACGGAGATTCGTCGATCGTAACGGGAATACCATTTGGGCCAACGTTGCCGTCTCGGTCCTCCGGACATCCCCCGGGCGGCAGCTGTATTTCATTCAGGTGCAGGCTATCACCGAGCATAAGCCCTTGCAAACGGGAGCCGAACGCTCGCTCGCCCAAATGATCGATATGCTGGAGCATAGCACCGACGGTTTCTTTGCGGTTGATTCCCAAAGCCGCTTTACCTATGTGAACCGTTCCGCAGAAATGTTCTTCGGACGGTCGCGTGCCCACTTGATCGGGTTAAGCTTCACCGATGTGTTTCCGGAAGCAGCGGCACAGGCGATTGCTGAACATTGCAGCCGCATACTGACCGATCATCGGCCAAACCTTCTTGAACTGTATGACGAACCAGGCAACCGATGGATCGAAATCAACGCCTCCCCGCTGGCCGACTCGTTCTCGGTCCTTTTCCGCGATGTCACCGATCGCCGTCAAGCCGAAGCCGCCTTGCGGGAAAGCGAGGAATTGCACCGGATCCTGACGGAGCATTGCAGCGATATCATTTCCAAGCATACGGGCGAAGGGGATATTCTGTACGCCTCGCCTTCGAGCAAGACGCTGCTCGGCTACGAGGCGGAAGAGCTTATCGGCACAAACATCTTTGATTACTTCCATCCGGAGGACCTGCGGCTTATACAGGATGCCGGCGATTACTCGATCATGGCGACCGAGATGAGCTTGCCTCCCTACCGAATGCGTACGAAACAAGGCGAATACCTGTGGTTGGAAACGAATATTCGCAGGGTCAGTACGCCGGAGCCCGGTTCGAAACCGTTCGTCTGGGTGTCTCGCGACATTTCCGCACGCAAAAAAAACGAACAACAGCTCTTGAAAACGAACGAGCTGCTGCAAAAAATATCGTCGATCGACGCGCTCACCGGCCTCGCCAACCGGCGCAGCTTCGATGAAAATTACGCGCGGGAATGGAGACACGGCTTGCGGTTCGCCACCCCGCTTTCCGTTATTTTACTCGACATCGATTATTTTAAACGGTATAACGATAATTACGGCCATCATGAAGGAGACTTATGCCTTCAGCAGGTAGCGGAAGCGCTGCTCCGTGCGGCCAAACGTCCGGGCGATTTCATTGCCCGTTTCGGCGGCGAAGAATTTATTATCGTGCTGCCGATGACCGACGAGTCCGGAGCCGCCTTCGTAGCCGAACAGCTTCGATACGAAATCGAGCGCTTGGGCATTCCGCATACATGCTCGGACGTATCGACGATAGTAACCGCCAGTCTGGGGTTTGCGACGCTTGTGCCGAGCCGGGAGCTGTCGCCGCAGGAGCTGCTCATCAGAGCGGACCGGGCTTTATATCAAGCGAAACAAGAAGGGCGAAACCAGGTAAAGGGGTTTTTGACCGCATAGTTCAAACGCTCCTTCCTTAATGGAAAAACGGGCGTTTTTTTATTGAAACAATTGGCGGGCGCGCTTCGTTAGAAGAGTAATCGGATCGATTTCTTTCTGATCGTAAACCCGTATAAGGAGGGATATTTAGGTGAGCAAGAACCAATCATGGATGGCGAGGCTGTTGGTCATCTCCCTGCTGGCGGGCGCAATTCCCGCAGCAGCGCAGGCGCAAACGGAACAAGGCATCTCTTTAAGTCTGAACGGTGGACCTGTCCGTTTCTCCGTCGAACCGCAGCTTGTCAACAGCACATTAATGGTGCCGCTGCGCGACGTATCGACGGCACTTGGGGTAACGGTCGAGTGGGAGCAGGCCGCCAAGACGGCGACAGCGGTTAAAGGCGAGCGATCCATTCAGCTGACCGTCGGCAGCACGACCGCCTACCGCGGCGATACCGCCGTCACGTTGGCCGAAGCCCCGGTAACGGTGCAGGACAAGCTGCTCGTGCCGCTGCGTTTCTTCAGCGAGTCGTTCGATTTTAACGTCTACTGGGACGGAGCGAATCGAGCGGTGAGTATCGTGGACGCGGATAAGAGCCTGCCGACCGTCGGATCCGTCGCCAGGCTCCAGGAGCTGCTGAAGGAGTCCGGCTTCGGCACGGATTCGGGCAGCGGGTTCGCCGCCACGGGTGCGGTCGCCGAGAAGGCGATGTCCTCCGCGGCAGCTGCCGCTCCGGCTGCAGCAGCACAAGCCAAGTCTGCGGACGCCGCCGGCGGTGCCGGGTATTCGGGCACGAACGTGCAGGTCGAAGGCGTCGACGAAGCCGACATCATCAAGACGGACGGCCAATACATTTACCAAGTGAACCGCGACCGGGTGATCGTAACGTCGGCGGTTCCCGCCGACAACATGAGCGTCGTCGGTACGGTGTATGTGGACGACCGCAACTTTTATCCGCGCGAGCTGTATGTGGACGACCGGCATTTGGTCGTGATCGGTACGACATTCCATCCGCAGTCTGGCGAACCGGTTCAGCCGGAACCGATGCCGCTGCTCGGGGATAAGCCCGCTGTATCGGCGAACCCTTCCGCAGCGGTCGATTCCGGCTCATCCGCGAGCGTCGAACGGATGCCGGTCGTTGCACCGGCCGGGGGCGAATTGAAGAAGATCGCGGTGCGCCCGAACCCGGGCCGTTCTACGACCAAGACGATCGTATACGATCTCGCCGACCGCAGCAGCTTGAGGCCGGTGCGTGAAACCGAGCTGGAGGGCAACTACATATCTTCGCGTAAAATCGGAGACGCATTGTATGTGATTACCAACAAGTACATGAATTCGTTCCAGCTGATGCGCCCGAACGGGGCTGAAGCAGGCGCCGGTACGGACGCCTCCCTGCCCGCTTACCGGGATTCGAACGCCGGCACAAACTTCCAAACGATCGGGCTGGAAGACGTTCGCTACTTTCCGAAAGCTGTAAAACCGAATTACTTGCTTATTGGCGGCCTCAACCTCGGGGAACCCGGGAAAAACATGCAGGTGACCAGTTACTTGGGCTCCGGGCAGCACGTCTATGCATCCGCTTCGAACCTGTACATCGGAGTGAACGAATATGAGGCGGCGCCGGAGGGCCCGGTTGCTTTAGCTGCACCTGCGGCGGAGCAGGCCGACCGGTCAATGCCGCCAAGCTGGACGCCGCCGGAGACGCAAACCGTCATTTATAAATTCGGTCTGAATCAAGGCACGGTTCATTACGAAGGACGCGGCAAAGTGCCGGGACATCCGTTAAACCAATTCTCGATGGATGAACATAACGGCTTCTTCCGGATCGCCACGACGTCCGGCGCCATGTGGCGCAACGACGAGTTCACCTCCAAGAACAACGTGTACGTCTTGGACGCCTCGATGCAGACGGTCGGCAAGCTGGAAGATTTGGCGCCGGGCGAGCGCATTTACTCGGTTCGTTATGCCGGAGACCGCGCCTACATGGTCACGTTCCGCAACGTAGATCCGCTGTTCGTCATCGACTTGAAGGAGCCGGCAGCGCCTGCCGTATTGGGTAAGCTGAAAATTCCCGGTTACAGCGATTATTTGCATCCTTACGACGAGAACCACTTGATCGGCTTCGGCAAAGAAACGGTCGAGGTGGCCAATAAAGGCGCCGGAGGGCCCGGTGAGGAAACGATGGCCTACTACCAAGGCATGAAGATTGCGATGTTCGATGTGTCTGATGTGAATAACCCGAAAGAGCTCTTTAAAGAAACGATCGGCGACCGCGGCACCCATTCGGATCTGCTGCACAACCACAAGGCGCTGCTGTTCTCCAGGGAGAAACAACTGATGGCCTTCCCGGTTACCGTCATGGAGGTTCCCAATAACAAGGCGGCCGACCCGACCGCTTATGGCGAATTTGCTTTTCAAGGCGCCTATGTGTACGGAATCGACCTGCAGCAGGGCTTCCAGCTTCGGGGCAAAATCACGCATTTGACCGACGACGATCTGAAAAAGTCCGGAAGCGGCTGGTATGACGGCAGCCGAAACGTTGAACGCCTCTTGTACATCGGCGACATCTTGTACTCGGCTTCGCCGGATGCCGTGAAAGCAAACCGGTTATCCGATTTGCAGGAAGTCGGTTCCGTCACACTTCCGCCATGGACGCCGAAACAACCGTAGATTCGAGCAAGTTTCGCTTGGCATCCCCATGAGGCTAGGGTACAATACTTGAAGAGCTGAAATTAGGGCATGGAGGACTTGAACCCATGGTAACTTTTATTATCGTCATCTCTATCATCATAGCGATTGCCATATCGGCTTCCGCCATCTACGTGACGAACAAAGCGTACGCGCGCAAATATTACGACGAGTAGATTACAGCAGAAGGCTTACGGCTGCGGCGACCGCACCTCCGATCAACGAGCTGAGCCCGTTCACCGCATCATTCGTCATCCAAGCCAAACCGCGATATCGAACCGCCGCTGCCTTGCAGTGGCGGTTTTTTTCGATTTCTTTGCCGCATACGGTGCAGCGGTACATGACTTGTACGACGGCCCCGAGCCACGAATCCAGCAGCGAGCCGGCCAACCCGCCGAGCACGCCGATGAGGAGCAGCGGCAGAAGCCCGAACGCAGGTTCGGCCGTACCGATGACGGCTCCGGCGCCGGGTTGAAGCGCGGCGAGCGTCCAGGCGGTCCCGCCGATGAGGAGTCCGCCGGCCGCGGAAGCGCCTAGGCCTAGCGGCGTAATGCCGCCGGACGTGCCGGGAGCGACCCGTCGACCGCTCACGATGGAGCGCGGCTGCGTGCGGCTGAGGCCGCCGATTTCTGTTGCCCACGTATCGGCAGTGACAGTCGCCATAACGCCGACGTAAGCCGCCCACCAGACGGGGTGCGGCCAAAGGGCGTAAGCGAGGCATAACAGCAGCCCCACTCCGCCGTTGGCGAGCACTTGTCCGGCATCGCGACGACCGGATTTGGCATAACCGCTCTCGGCTGCGGCCTTCTTCCGGCTCTTCCACCTGGATAAGACGGACGATGTAATAAAGAACACGATCAGCGTGCCGAACCACGCCAGGCTTCCTGCGGCATACATGAGGGTGCCAAGCAAGACGGCAGCCGCAAAACCGGACCCCGACAGGGATTTTCGCCAATAGGCCGCCCCTGCGACGGCTAAACTTCCGATAAGTCCGATGGTCACGGACTGCAGCATGTGCAGCATGATTCTATCTCTCCTTCTTTATACCTGCAAACCCTGTGCCTGATAGCTTCGATTAACGTTTGCATTCGGCGGCCTTTATGTTTACAGAACTATTGCCATTATAATATGATTTGGTTATATGGAAAAATCGTCCGGGGAGTGAGACGCCGTGCATGAGGATTTCGGAATCGAAAAGGTGCGAGTCAAGCGGGATTTGGATTCGCAAGAGATGCTGCGCGTCATCTTCGACTATGCGGCCAAAATAGCGAATGAGCGGCGGCTCGACAATCTGCTCATGCTGATGGCCGATATGGGCCGGCAAATGGTCGTATCCGACCGTTGTACGGTTTGGATGCTGGACCGCCATAGCAACGAGCTGTATTCCACCGTCGCCCACGGAGTACCGCCTCTGCGCATCCCGAGCACGGCCGGTCTCGTCGGGTATGCGGTGCAATCCGGGAACCCGATCTTCATCGACGACGCCTACACGAATGCGGAATTTAAAGACGTGCTGCAGCACGGCGCTATCGCCACCGATCAGAGAACGGGCTATCGCACGAAGGCTCTCATGGTCATTCCGTTCCGTAATAACGAAGGCGAGATTATGGGCGCCTATCAGGCGGTCAATAAGCTGACGAGAAGCGAGCAGTTCTCACAGCGCGACTTGGAATACTTAACGCTAGCTGCATCGTATGCCGGCAAATCGCTGGAATCCGCACTGCTGACGGCCGAAATCGAAGAAACGCAAAAAGAGATCATCTTCACGATGGGGGAAATCGGCGAAAGCCGTTCGAAGGAAACCGGCAACCATGTCAAGCGGGTCGCCGAGTACTCGTACTTGCTCGCCATCGGCTTAGGCATCAGCCAACAGGAAGCGGAGCTGCTCAAGATCGCCTCCCCGATGCATGACATCGGCAAGGTGGCGATTCCGGACGCCGTGTTGAAAAAACCCGGCAAGCTGACCGATGAAGAATTCGAGATCATGAAGTCGCATACGACGATCGGCTACAACCTGCTGAAAAATTCGAATCGCCATCTGTTACAAACAGCCGCCGTCGTCGCTTACCAGCATCACGAAAAATGGAATGGACGCGGTTATCCATGCGGCTTGCAGGGCGAAGAGATCCACATCTTCGGCCGTATAACCGCCATCGCCGACGTCTTCGACGCGCTGGGCAGCGAACGGGTATATAAGAAGGCTTGGGAACTGGACCGCATTCTGAATTTGTTTAAAGAAGAACGAGGACAGCATTTCGACCCGAAGGTCGTGGACGTGTTCATGGAGCAGCTGCCCCAAATTTTGAAGGTACGCGACGAGCATTCCGACCTTGCGTCTGAGGAAGCAGCGGCTAACGGAAAATTAGCCCGAAACGAGCCAGCCGCCAAGTGACCCGCCAAAATGAAGACCGCCCCTATTCGAATGAACGGGGCGGTCTTATTGTCGTTGAATTACAAAGCCGGAATGCGCGCGTGGAACGAACCGAGCGTCTTCTCGCCCCAAAGAAGCTCGAAGAGATCGCCATCCTGAACGGCTGCAACGCCGGCCGGCGTTCCCGTATAAATCAAATCGCCTTGGCCGAGACCGTAATGCTGCGCGATATAATCAATGATCACCTGCAAGTTGAAAATCATATCGTTCAGGTTGCCGCGCTGCGCTTCTTTCCCGTTGCGAATAAGGCTGAACTCTACCCGCTTTGCCTCCTCGAAACCAGGGAACGCAACGAACGGCGTCACCACCGCAGATCGTAAAAACCCTTTGGCCGGCAGCCATGGGTATCCCTTCTGCTTGACGACATTCTGTACATCGCGCAGTGTAAAATCAATCCCGAGCGCCATCCGGTCGACCAGTTCGTCTACGGTATTACCCGGGGAATAATCGCGCCCGATATGGAGCACGAGCTCCGCTTCATAATGCACCTCGCCCCTGCCTGCAGGCAGCTCGATGGCGCTGCCGTCCATCTGAGTTATGGCATGCGTCGGTTTTGTGAAGATCATCGGCTCGTCGGGAACGCTGTTCCCAAGCTCGGCAGCATGCAGTCCGTAATTGCGTCCTACGCAATAAATGTTGCGAATCGATTGTTTCATCGTTAATTGTTCGCCCTTTCGTTGTCAGAGTCTGGTTTCCATTATTATTCTGTTTTTTCGGTTTTGCTCGGCTGTTTGGCCGTATTCGCCGGGTTTGTCGTGCTGGACGATGGTTTCGCCGGCTCCTCCGTTTTGGAGGTATCCGCCGATTTCGGCGGTTTCTCCGGCTTCGCCGTATCGACCTGCTTCGGGCTCTCGCCCGTCTTTGAACTGTCTTTGGCCGGCGGCTTGGGCGAAGTCGCAGCAGGCTTGCTGCCGTCATTCGATTTCGTCAAACCGTTCGTCACGCTCTTGTTGATGGGAGGCTTCGGCGTTTCCGTCACGAACTTGTTCACCGGCCCTACCGTGATGACGCCTTTCGTATCGATTCGCGCGTTAACCGAATTTTTCGTCAGCTTCTCGAACAGCTTCTGCGCTTGATCGTCGATCATCCGGATCGGCTGTGCCCACTTGGTCAAGATAGGCACCAAATTTAAATCGCAGCTGCGATCCTTCGCACAGGATGCTTCCAGAATCAAGCTTTCCCACGTATCCGGATTTTCATTGGTCGTGAAGATGAAGTTACCCAGGCTATAAGCGATCCATTTGCCTTTGTACTGCTCAAATCCTTGCAGCACATGCGGGTGGCTGGCCACGATCAGATCGGCGCCGTGATCGATATACTCATGAGCCAAGTCCGTCTGCACCTTGACCGGACGCGGGTTGCGTTCCTCGCCCCAATGGGCGATGACGACGACCAGATCGGCCTCGCTTCGCGCTTTCGTGATCGCATCCAGCGCCAGCTTGCTCGAATAAGTGGCGGCAAGTCCCGGCTTTTGCGCAGTCGCCATCCAGCTGGTATCCGGCAATACGCGGCTGAAGCCGAGAAATGCGACTTTGATTCCTTTATGCTCGATAATCTCGTGCTTATACGCCTCTTGCGCATTGCGTCCTGCTCCGACGCGGCGTAATTGCTGATCGTCCAAATGCCCGAGCGTATCAAGCAGACCGTCTTGCCCATAATCCATCGAGTGATTGTTCGCCAAATTGACCAAATCGACGCCGGCCCGCTTGAGCTCCGGCAGAGCAAGCGGAGATGAGCGGTAGACGTATTCTTTCGTTTGAGCCGTGCCTCTCGTCGTGATCGGCGTCTCCAGGTTGACGATGGTCAAGTCCGCTTTGTCCAGATAAGATTTTACATACTTATACGGGTAATCGTACCCGTTCTTGACGAGCAAATCCTCCACCTTGCTTGCGAACATAACGTCCCCGACGAAGGCTAATTTGACGCGTGCCTTGTCTTCCGAAGCCGGCTGTGCCGTGCTTCCCTGTTCTCCGCCAGGAGCAGCGACGGGTGCGGCTGCCGGCGGTTCCTCGATGCGATTCACCGCCGTCGGCAGAGGCGCCGCTTCGGTCTTAGGACTTGTTTCCGCAGTCGGTGTCTGCATGTCCGGCCGGGCCTCCAGCCACTGGATCAAATAAACGAATGCGCCAAAGACGAAGACGGCCAGCACAACGATTTTCAGCCGGAGCGACTTCCATACTTTCTTCTCTTTCTCCCTCTTATGCTTCTGCGTCCGCGATTGAATGATAACCTACCCCTTTAAAACGAACTGGCTGCCAAATAAGCCCATACGTTCTCGTGCACCCTATTATACCAAAACTCCCTCTCACGGTCATGGGCAATTGTCCCAATATTTTGCTATAATGAAGTTCGAAATTATGTGCTGACGATGGAAAGGACACAAGATGGACAAAATCGCTATCATTTCCGATATTCATAGCAATCTAACCGCATTGGATACCGTCCTCGCCGATATTCGCGGACGCGGGATCGAACGAATCGTATGCCTTGGCGACTTGGTGGGCAAAGGCCCGCAGCCGGCGGAATCGGTAGACCGCATACGCGAAGTATGCGAAACGACGGTGCAAGGCAATTGGGACCACGGCATTGGCGGACCCCAGGACAAAGAAGCCGGACGCTGGCAGCAAAGCCGGCTTTCTGCCGAGCAGCTGCGCTACTTGAGCAAGCTCCCCTTCGCCTGCGACCTGCGAATAAGCGGGCGCAGGGTTCGCTTGGTCCATGCATCCGCGAGCAGCGTCTATCATCGCGTCTACCGCAAAGCGAGCAAACGGGAGAAGTTGCGCATGTTCGAAAACACCGAAGCGACGGGCGGGTTCGCCGGCACCGATGAGACGCCTGACGTGCTGGGGTACGGAGACCTTCACCTTCCCTTTATGCACACCTTATTGTCTGGAGCGAAGCAAGGGCTGCTGTTGTTCAACACCGGCAGCGTAGGGGCTCCCTATGACGGCTTGCCGCTGGCCAGCTATACGATTCTGGAAGGCGTATTCGGCGGCGATCGGGAAGCGCCTTTTGGCATCCAGTGGGTTCGCGTTCCTTACGATGTCGAGCGGGCGATTGCGATTGCCGAAGAGGTTGCGCTGCCGCAGCTTGAGCGTTTCCGTTACGAGCAGCGAAGCGGACGCGAGCAGTAAGAGGTTGTGTAAGTGTCGTATTATTATGGTAAGATAAGCAGAAGTTGTCCGGGTCACAGGATCCGAGGACGAAAGTAGGCGAGCAACTTGACGAATTGGAAAGTAAATTTAATCGTTCTTTGGGTGGGACAATTTTTGGTCATGGCGGGCATGACGATGATTGTTCCATTCTTACCTTTATATTTGCAAGAGCTGGGCCTGCATGAGGAGCATGAGGTGGCGACTTGGGCCGGTCTCATCTTCGCCGGCAACTTTGTCACTTCGTTCCTGTTTCAGCCCTTATGGGGCGGATTGGCCGACCGGTACGGACGCAAAGTGATGCTGCTGCGGTCCGGGTTCGGCATGGCCGTCGTCATGGCTTTGATGGGCTTCGCAGGCACGGCCTGGCACTTGCTGCTCCTGCGGATGCTGAACGGCACCATAGCCGGCTTCATGCCGGCCGCCGTTGCGCTCATGTCGGCGAATACGCCGCGTGAGAGAATGGGCTTCGCCATGGGCACGCTTCAATCCGGCGCTGTCGCCGGCTCTATTCTGGGCCCGTTCTTTGGCGGTCTGATGGCCGAGTGGATCGGATTTCGGCCCATCTTCTTCGTGACGGGCGCGCTGCTGTTCGCCGCTTCCCTGCTTGCGACTTTCCTCGTGAAGGAAACGTTCGATGCCAAGCGAGCGTCCCAGAAACCGAAGCAGTCGATGATGGCGGCCTTCGCCGAGCTGCGCAAAAGCCCGCAGCTGCCATCGATTTACGCGGTCACCTTCCTGATTCAATTCTCGCTGCTCAGCGTACAGCCGCTCCTGCCGTTATTCGTGCAAAAGCTGCACGGACAGGACGCGATGGTTGCCTTTTATGCGGGACTCGTCGGCTCCATCACCGGATTTTCCAACATGATTGCGTCTCCCCTGCTCGGTCGCCTTTCTGACCGGATCGGGCCTGAACGTATTCTCATCGTGTGCCTGGTCGGCTCCGCGATCGCCTCCGTGCCGCAAGCGATGGTGCACAACGTCTGGCAGTTGTTCGCTTCAAGGTTCTTCCTCGGCATCTTCCTCGGCGGACTACTGCCTACGGTGAACGCCTTGATCCGTAAGCATACGCCCACCGGTATGGAAAGCCGCTCCTACAGCTTTAACTCCAGTGCGCTAAGCCTGGGCAACATGCTCGGTCCGGTCGTTGGAGGCGCCGTCTCCGGGTTGATCACGATCCAGCAAATCTTTCTCATCTCCGGCGCGCTGCTGCTCGTCAACGCCTTCTGGGCGCACAAGTCATTGATAAGCACACCAAACCTCCCCCGTTCGGGCAGCTCCGAATAGGGGAGGTTCGCTTTCATGCCCACAGGCGGCTGGCTTGCCTGAATGGACCGGGCATCCCGGAGAGACAGCTGTTCCGGGGAAAGCTTCGCCTATCCCTTCACCCGTGCGATGGCCAGGCCGTCGTAGGCCGGCAGCATGACGCCATCCAGACGGGGATCCCGTGCAATCCGCTGGTTGAACTCTCGCATGCGCGTCACTGCGTTTCCTTTCTCATTCGGATTGATCGTCTTGCCGCGCATGAACGTATTGTCGCCGACGATGAGCGCCCCCGGACGCGCCAGCTTGATCGCCCATTCCAAATAATTCAAATAGTTGCCTTTGTCCGCATCGATGAAAAAGAAATCGAACCGGCGCCCCTCCTCGGCAAGCTGCTGCAAGCTGTCGAGCGCCTCCCCTACATAATACTCGACTTGTTCGCCGAAGCCGGCGAGCTTCAGGTTCTCGTAAGCCAGATCGGCGTACGGCTGCTTCAGCTCCAGGGACGTCAGCTTCCCTCGCTCCGTCAGCCCCCGTGCCAAACAAATGCCGCTGTACCCCCCGAGTGCCCCGATTTCAAGCACCTGCTCGGCACGGTTCATGCGCACCAGCAGCGTCAGCAGTCTTCCGTAACCCGGAGCAACGGAAATTTCGGGCATCCCTTGCTTACGAATCGATTCCAATACCCGCTCCAACGTTTCGTCTTTGTCAAATAACGAATCCGCGTACGATTCCTGCGTCCAATTCGATTCCATCCTTGCCGGCCTCCCCTCGTTCTCATCGCGAGCCGCGTTGTATAATGATTGCGAATCGCCTATACTAGGTAATTGTATGGCTTTTGCCAACGCAGTTCAACTTGTTTGATTCGGAGTGAAACTCACCTATGTCTTTCCCATCCTTTAGTTCCATTGAATTGATCGCCACTGCTCCCATGGGGCTTGAAGCCGTCGTGGCCCGCGAGGTTCGCGATTTGGGTTACGAGCAAGTCACCGTGGAGAACGGCCGCGTTACTTTTACAGGCGACCTGCTCGCTGTTTGCCGCGCAAACTTATGGCTGCGCACGGCGGATCGCGTCTTGATCAAGATGGCGCAATTCGAAGCACGCACGTTCGACGACTTGTTTGAAGGCGTCAAAGCGCTGCCTTGGCCGGACTGGATTCCGGAAGACGGAGAGTTCCCCGTCGAAGGACGTTCGCACAAATCGCAATTGTCCAGCGTCCCCGCTTGCCAAGGCATCGTGAAGAAAGCGGTCGTGGAAAGCATGAAGCAGCGGTACGGCACGGAATGGTTCCGCGAAACCGAAGGCCGTTACGTGATTGAGGTGTCGCTGCTCAATGACATCGCCACGATCACGCTGGATACGACCGGTCCCGGACTGCATAAGAGAGGCTACCGCAAATTGGTGACGGAAGCGCCGCTGAAGGAAACGATGGCGGCCGCCATGGTGCTGCTCAGCCGTTGGCAGCCTGAACGGCCGCTCTACGACCCGTTCTGCGGCTCCGGCACGATCCCGATCGAAGCGGCGATGATCGGCTGGAATATAGCCCCCGGCCTGCGGCGCAGCTTCAACGCGGAGAGCTGGCCTGTGATTTCGGAAGCGTTATGGAGCGAAGCACGGGAGGAAGCCTTTGATCTGGTCAAGGACGATATCCCGCTGCAAATCGGCGGCTCGGACATCGACCCCGCCGCCATCGAAGTGGCGTTAGCTGCAGCCAAATCCGCAGGCCTCGCCAAGGAGCTTCGCTTCCATACGCTTCCGGTCAGCAAAGCGCTGCCGGCCGGCGATTACGGCTGCCTGATCACGAACCCGCCATACGGCGAAAGGCTCGGCGACCGCGAAGAAGTCGAACGCGCGCTGCGCCAATTCGGGCAGATGCATAAGCAGCTGCCGAACTGGTCGGCCTTCATCCTCAGCCCGAGCAAGCAAATGGAGCATTATCTCGGGCGAAAAGCCGATAAGAAGCGCAAGCTGTTTAACGGACGCATCGAATGCGCGTTATACCAATTTTTCGCCCCGGGCGGCTTGTTCGGCTGGCGGAAGGATTCGAGTACGAGCGGGAATTAATGCAGATTGCGCCTATACGCTGTGAGGAGCAGCCAAAAAAAGCTTAGGGCAGACGCTCCTAAGCTTTTTTTGGCATGCGCCCTTCCAGCGCGTAAACCATGCAAAAAAACGCATCCGTCTTCGGGGTACGTTCCCCGGTAAACGGATGCGCTGCCGGCGTCGGCCGATAGGGTTTCGTTACACTTCCGTCCTCGGCTTCGTCGGATCGCAGCTCATCGCTTTGATTTCCGACACCTGAGACAGCTTAAGCAAGTAATAACACTCCTCCCGAGCCATGTGATCCGCCATCAAGGGCGAAAGCACACCGAGCGCCTGCCCGCTTAAACGGAGCTCTTCCAGCTCGCTCAGAAACTGCTTGAACAGCGTCATTTCAAGCTCAACCTCTTTATTAAACCGGGCTAAAGCCGGGAATTTCTTGATGTTCGTGCGCAGAAAGCCCGCCAGTTCCACCGCTTTCAGGTAATACTCGCGGAATTGCCGGTCGAACGATCTGGCCAGTTCCACCAAACGGGATTCCGTCATATCCAAGCCGGCTGCAATGGAGCCCGCATGGCCGTAGGCGTCCTGGAGCCATACGATGTGGTGGTGCACCGCATCGAATACCGGCGCCGGGCGCCCGGATAACAAGTACCCCAGTACGCGTAAATACTCCTCTGCTTCGTTCACCATATGGCTCAAGAACGCGGGCGGCAGCTGGATTGCGATCTTGCCGATCAAATGCCGCTCCAGCAAGCGCAGCTTGAACGCGCGAAGGTCTTGTGTCAGCCCGTACGCATCCTGCGTCAAAGCTCCCGCCTCTGCCGGGAACTTATCCGAACGCGCCTTCTTCAGCAAGTCGTCGAATGCTTGAACGAAGCCG
Organism: Paenibacillus sp. tmac-D7; assembly: GCF_006519665.1. Lineage (NCBI taxonomy): Bacteria > Bacillati > Bacillota > Bacilli > Caryophanales > Paenibacillaceae > Paenibacillus > Paenibacillus sp. tmac-D7. The sequence goes on from NZ_VIDW01000002.1 coordinate 81,054, forward strand.
AGCGCCCGCTGCGCCTCTTCCCGTTCATCGACCGGCAAGCTTACCCGGATGAACCTGGCATGATCACCGAGCACCTGAAGCCAAAACCGATGTTCAAATAACGCCGACTCGATAACCTCCGAGTTTTTCACAAACATGCCTCCAATGATCCGATTGTTCCGTGCCGGATGGGAATGATCCGGCCACCCCACATCGTATGCTCAGAGGCCCAATCGGGTTCAAAGAAAGCCGCAGTCGTTCGCTGCCTAAGCTATACTAAGCGTGCTTCAGCTGAGGACGGCACATCAAGTAATCGAACAACGGTAGAAATACGTCGTGGTTCGATTCGCAGCAGATCGAGAGCTTCACTTCGCCCATCCAGTAAAACGTGATGATTTGCCGGCTGCGCCCGCGAATCATCTCGACATCCCAATGCGGGGACGTCAGCTCGTACACGTCACGATTTATGAACAATTTCGGTCCTTCAGCAGATAGGAAGACTCCGATGAAATCATCGCCGATTTTCGTGTAAAACCCCTTCTTATTTAAGATGCTGCGTTCCTGGTCCATCGCCGGGTTCTCCTCCTTCATCTATTCACACCAAAAAAAGCTCCCCTGGTCGGGAGCCGCTGTTGAAAGGATCGCGATCACTCCGTGCCTTCGACAACTGGCTGGCATAGCGCTGCTCTCCTGCGCCTAAGCCCCTATAGCTTTGCGTCCGCAGACTTTCGTCCGGGTTGCCCTTATCGAGTGCGCTCGAATTGTGTCTGTTCATGGAGATGTTCTTTATTAAGAATATAAGATAGAAGGTCACGAATACATAGTTCTTTCATCCCATTTTCATAAAAAAATTTGGGAATTTTGTATGATTTTGAATAACCGGTACCCTTTCCAGTAAAAAATGATACCCGTCAACGCGATCATGGCAACCGTTACAAAAAGCGGGCCTCCGCCCCATTGACCGAGCACATAGCCCCGATTACCGGTCCCGGAAATTGGCCGCCCCCGGATCATGTCTGGACGCCGAAATTCGTGCCGCGCATCCCTTCCGGCGTCAAATCAAAAATCCCCGGTGCCCTGAGGCCCGAGGATCTGATCTTCTTGCATGATTTATTTCACGTATTTGCTCGCCTTCTCGATCGCTTCGTCTTCCGTCTTGCCGGTTACATACCGGCCGTTAATGAAGATGAAGGCAAACCGCGAGCACGGGCCGCAATAAGACTTGCAGCCGACTTTGATCTCGGCGTCGGGCACAAGCTTCTGCAGCTTCGGAACGGCGGTTTTCATTCTCATATGTTTGCATTTGTCGCAAACGCGAATATCGTTGACCATGCGGTAATTCCTTTCTTCAAGCGGCTGACACCGGGGAACTCCCTGTGAACGATGTGCTAGTGGTCCCCGTTATTGCCCTTGCTTGGATTCGTTACCGCGAATCCTTCTTCCGGCACATAGAAATAATCGATCCGAACGCCGTCGAGCAGCGGCTCGTCCTTTTGCAGAATAACGTCGATTCCTTTATCTGTCGAAACGACGACATCGTTCTCGGTCGGCGTATCCATGCTGAGTCCGTAGTGGGCATGGTCGCCATGCGCATGAGTCACATACACGCGAAGCTTTAATTCTTTATTCTCTTCTTGCTCCATCTCGGCCAACAACACTTTGGCCGCATTGCGCGAAATCTTGCATTTCATGTCCAGTCACTTCTCCTACTGTGCGTTTTTTCTTATTGTATAGAATCGGGCCGCCGAAAGCAACCGTTCTTCGCTGTTTCCGTATGTATGTACAAGCCGGCCTCACTTGCGAATCAAGTCGGTGTCTTTTAATATGGAAGATAATGAATGGAGGTTAACGAATGATTCCCTTTTATCGCAAATATTACAAAACGATTATCGATATTGCGCTGCTCGTGCTTACCGTATATTTGTTCATGTTCGCCTTCAGCCATCTGTATCGGATCGCGACCCCGATTTTCCTCGCGTTCGTCATTTACTTGATCATCGAGCCGTTCGCCAAGTTCCTGAACCGGCGCGGGTTGAAGAAATCGATCGCTTCCGCCATCTCCACCCTCGTCTTCGTGATGGTCATTCTAGGTGCCATGACCGGACTCGGCGCGATCTTCACGACCCAGATCATCAATCTCGCCGACAAGCTGCCCGATTACGCCGTCGTTCTGGAGCAAGAGCTCATCAACCGCTCCGACCAGGTACAGTCACTGATCGGGACGCTTCCGGTCGATTTGAATTTAGTGGAGAAGGCCAAGGAGTACTCCGCGGAGATCATTCAGAAGACGACCGAAATCGCCCGTACGTTCTTAACGAGCTTGTTCGCCATGCTGACCTCGTTCTCCACGTTCGTCGTGAACTTCGTGATCGGTATTATTTTGGCCTATTTCCTGAGCATCGAGATCGAATCCTGGAAGCGGATCGCTTCGGACAAAACGCCGAAAACGTTTAAAAAAGCGTTCCACTTCCTCCGCGAGAACGTGCTGCTGGGCATCGTCACCTACCTTAAAGCGCAGGCGAAGCTGATCAGCCTGACCTTTATCGTCATCTTCATCGCGCTGCTTATATTGAACGTCAACAACGCCTTCTCGATCGCGCTCTTGGCGGCCATCTTCGACGTGCTCCCGCTGCTCGGCGTTTCGACGCTGTTCATTCCATGGATCATCTACTTGCTGGTCGTCGGACAAACGACGCTCGCGATTTGGCTGGCTGTGCTGCTCGTCGTTGTGATTGGAACGAGACAAATTCTGGAACCGAAAATTACGGGCGATTCCCTCGGCGTGTCTGCCTTCACGATGCTTTCGTTCATGATCGTCTCGCTGTCGCTCTTCGGCGTGGCCGGCTTGATCTTATCGCCCGTGCTGATCATTCTGGTTAAAGCGCTGTACGAGCAAGGGTATTTAAAACGATGGATCCGGATGCCGGCCGAAGAGTACGAGCCCGATCCGTCGTCTATCAAATAATGCAGCACATCTCAACCGGATTCGGACGCTCACAAGCCGGTTGATGGCATCTGAAGTCCATGGAAAGCGGTGAAACGATATGTCGCAGCCCGCATAGCGTTTCTTACAAAGAACAAAAAAAGAACCCCGATTCCTCGAGGTTCCCTTTAAACCTATTCAGTTGTTGAGCGGATGGCCGCTTCTTGTGGTTTGACCTTCCGAGGACGCAGCCTTAAGCGCCGTATTTCCGTTCGGCTCTATCGGTAAACCAGTTCATCAAGAGCAGCGTAACGGTTACATCGTCAATCGGGATGAAATTCAGCAGATCCGGCATGATCCAATAAATAAGCGCAGGCACCACGAACAACAGCTTCTCTCCGAGCGGAACCCGCGGGGAACGCAGCAGCGGCCAAATGCGCCGAAATACATGACCCCAATGCCGGAGTGACAACAATCGCTTCCACATCGCCTCGGGTCTCCCTTCCTGTCCAAGTCGTCTTACCCCGATTATACCTCATGGCAACCCGTTTGCCCAAACTCCGCTCCCCGCACAAAGAAGCCGCCGAGACGGACGGACTCGGCGGCTTCGAAATGCTAAACCATCAGCCCTTCCGTCAATAGCGGAAGCAGCTCATCATAAATAATCGGGAATTGCGACAACGGGAGCGGATTCACTCCATAACCGGCTTCAATCGTAAATCCCGGGCGTCCGTAGGTTTGAATAAACCAATCCTTATATCCGGCATCGCTGCCGGTTAACTTCACGGCTGCATATCCGCTAATTTGCTGGAAACGCTGTGCGATACGTTCCGACTCCGCCGGTTCGTAATCGCGGTAATTCCAATAAATTTCCCGGCCCTGGGTATGAAACGCCATCACCAGCCGGAAATCGCGCTCCCGCGTAAATCGTTCCATCGCCGAAGCTTCCGGCTCTGACAAGGGGCTCGGCCCTGTATAATCTCTCGGTCCGGGTCCCGGTACGTCGCGGCGGTCGCGTTCCGTCTCCCAATAAGCGGGAAATTGATCGTTCAGGTCGACGCCGCGAACGTTCGCTTTCCATCCCGAGAAGTCGTCCGAGCCGCCGTTCCATTCGAGCAGCTGCCCGGCATGCGGATGATCCGGGTCCGCTCCGTGCAGCACCAGCTCAACGCCATCGGGATTGACCATCGGCACGATCCAGAGAGAAGTCTCTTCGAGCAGCCTGCCCGCATCAGAGCCGCAGAAGGACTGTGCCTGCACGCAGGCGTTCGCGTAATCCTCCGTAAATTTCATCAGCAGCAGGCTGGTCACCCACTCATTCGCATGAAACGAACCGTTATAATGAAGGTGCCGCATCCCGCATCCGATGCGGACGTAAGGAATGTCCTTGCCCATGACGCTTTGACCGATCGAGCCTATTTCCAGGAACGGGTAGCGATACCCGAGAAGCTCGAGGCTCCGCATCATCTCCTGATAACCGAATGGAACCGTCGTATCGACGATAGGACCGGCCTTGCACACGGGCAAGCGAACGGTCTGTCCGATCCGCAAATACCGGGGGTTGACGTCCGGATTCGCTTCCATGAGATCGCTCAGCCCGATCTGAAAGCGCCCCGCCAATTCAGCTAACGTATCCCCGGCTTGGACGATATAACGGCAATCCGGAGCGTTCGGAATCCGAACGCTGCATCCCGGCTGCAATCCGCCGCCCTTCTGCAGCTCCGTATTGGCCCTTATCAAGGCTTGAACCTGAAGCCCATGCCGCTGTGCGATCCTCTCCCACGTGTCTCCCCGCCTGACGACATAAGGAAATGTCATACGTTCCGTCCTCCTTCACGCATCCTCCCCGTTCTTCCGGTCGGAGGCCGGGGTATCTAAAAATATGCGTGAGGACTAAATAATATGCGATACTTGCCAGACAACCGGCGTCACGCGGATTTGCTCGTTTAACCAGCTTTGAGCGATCTTCTTGAACATGAGCGGATCCCCGCTGCAAAAAAACTGATGAACCGGCATCACCGGACTCGTAGCCAGCATTCCTTTATGATATAAAATCGTGCTGACCTCCCGCGCGGTTTCATCCGCCGAGCTGATCAGCGACACTTGAGGACCCATCACGCTGCCGATCACATCGGACAAGAACGGATAATGCGTGCAGCCCAGAATCAAGCAATCCATCGGCGCTCCTTGCAGGTCGGCAAGCGAATCCGCGACGACTTGGCTCGTCTGATCGGCACGGAACATGCCCCGTTCGACCAGCGGCACGAACAGCGGACAAGCTTTGGTCACCACTTGGATCGTTGGCGAGATTTGGCGCAGCGCGAACTCGTATGCGCGGCTTTTGATCGTGCCTTCGGTACCGATGACGCCGACGATTTGCTTTCTGGTGGTCTTGATCGCGGCGCGCGCGCCCGGGTGAATGACACCGACAACCGGGATCGGCACGCGGGCGCGAATTTCTTCCATGGCGACGGCGGTTGCCGTGTTGCAAGCGATCACGATCATTTTCGGATGGTATTGGAGCAAATAATCGACGATCTGATGGGTAAAATGTATAACTTCCTCGGCCGGTCTGGGACCGTACGGCGTACGTGCCGTGTCGCCGAAGTAAATGATTTTTTCTTGCGGAAGTTGGCGCATAATTTCTTTCGCTACCGTCAATCCGCCGACACCTGAATCCAGTATGGCAATCGCTTGCTGCACGTGTGTTCGCTTCCTTTTTCATGAAGTGGCAAAACGAATGTGCTCCTACAACATATGTGAGCTCCGTTGGAAATGTACCCCGGACATCCGGTGTCCGCAAGGTCATTCTATCTTAACAAACGATGGCGGAAAATTAAACCGCTCCGCGATCAACCTTCACTTTGGCGGCTCGATGTCGTTCAGAAGTGCAAAGGTGTAGCCGGCTTTCTTGATATCCTTGACAATTCGGTCGAGCGCTTCGATATTCTCCGGCGAGCCTTGGTGCATAAGAATGATATTGCCGTCATGAAGGTTGTTCATGATGTCGTTATACGGATCTTCCGCCCCGTTCTTCCGCGGCTCCCAGTCGCGCATCGCCGTCGACCAGAAGACGGAGGTATAGCCCATATCGGATACAAGCTTTAATAAGTGCATGTTATATCGGCCGTAGGGGAAGCGGAAAAACGGCTGAATCTCTTCGCCGGTCACTTCCTGATATAACTTCTCGTAATCCTCGATTTCTTTCCGTACCTGCTCGTCTGTCTGCACGTTCATATCGGTATGCGTCATCGTATGATTGGCCACCAAATGGCCGTCCTTGACCAGCCGCCGAACGTAATCGGGATTTTTCCTCACATTGTAACCGGCTATGAAAAAATTCGCTTTCGCGTCGTTGTCCTTCAACGACTTGATCAACGTCTCGATATCGCCCAAATTACCGCCGGTATCGATCGTCAAGTACACCTTCTTGCCCGTGCCGACCCATAACGCCTTCATAGAATCCGTATAGGCTTTCGTATCGCCCGGGAAGCCGGGCACTTGTCCTTTCGGCTTCTTCATGTAATACCACGACAGCGCCTTACGGTCTCCGGTTCCCGCTTCTTTCGGCGGCTTGGCGGATGACCCCACGACGGCGCTTGCGGGATTGCGCGGCCCGTTATAAACCGAACCCGTTGCCGTTGCGTCCGCGCCGGAGGCCGTGGAAGGCCCGGTGGATGCGTGTTCGGCCGGAGGCCCGGCCGGAGGCCCCGGCTCCTTCTCCTTCGGCGGCCCGGACGTCACCTCGTTCACCGGCGGAGCCGGAACGACGTTCGCCTCTGGGGCCGGGGGCGCAGCCGGTGCCGATTCCCGTTCCGGCGGATCCGCGGCGGCGCCTCCGCTGCACGCCGTTAGAACACAGGCCAAAGCGGCTAAACCTATCCAAGCTTTCATACGCGCCAACAGCACCGCTCTCCTTACGCTCCATAAGTACAGGAAAAACCTGCTTGCTTCATTATACTCAACTTCGATGCGAACCGGCGAGTGCTAATAGGCTTATCCCTAAGCCGGCGTTTATCCGCATCCATCCGCAGCCAGCCGTTCTATTTACGCTCGGCAGCCCACATCAGCAGTTGCAGGATCGTAATAAGCACGAAGGCTGTGAGCGCTAAGAACGGAATCGTTACGAAATGAAACCAGTCGATATAATCGACGTCACACGGCACCGGACCGCAAGCGGCCGCGCCACTCTTGAACCAATCCGTCTTCTGCATCAAGTAGTGATATAACGAGATTCCCGCTCCCCACACGGACATTGGCAGCGCATACAGGTAAAATTTCTTCTCTTTGCGAACCGCTGCGATGCCGAGCAAAATAACGAGCGGATACATCAAGATCCGCTGATACCAGCACAGCTTGCAGGGCGCATAATGCAGCACCTCCGAGAAATAAAGACTGCCCAACGTGGCCGTTAACGCCACTACCCATGACAAGTGCAAGCCGTTCTCGCGGATAAATGATTTCCAGTTCATACGTCTCTCCCTTTGATTTCGAATCTCGTTTCATCATTATACCATTAAGCTTCTCTCCTTTTCATCACTACCGCCCACGGCGAACATAGAGCGGGCGGTTCGTCCGCGACGAACCGCCCGCTTCCCCTTATACCGAAAAACTGTTCGCGATCCCGGCACCCTGCTCCTGCACGAGTCCGCTCCACTGCTCCCGCGGGATCACATCGACGACCGCTTTGATCGCAATCTTGCCGAAATCGAGCTCCGGCACGCGTTCAAGCGTCAACCGTTCGGTCATAAGCCGATCCAGCACGCCCGGGAACCGTTCTTCGATTTGCTGAAGCCGGTACAATCCGGTCTCGAAGTCTTGACGGGATGCGTTAACCGACCCGAACACGCATTTGTTCTCAAGCACCAGCTCTTGATTAATGGCATCCGAAGCGACCCGGATATGGCGGCTGCCGGGGGTAACGCCGAGCAGCGCCAATACGCCGTTCGGGCCGAGAGCGGTCATCGCGTCGAAAGCGAGCGGGCTAAAGCCCGTGCATTCGACAATCAAATCGGCGCGTTTCCCCTTCGCTTGCAGCAGCTCGCTTAACGGCGACGACGCTGCTCGCGCTCCATCTCCTGCGCCCGTACCTTCTCCGGCGCCCGCCACTGTTCCCGTTGCTGCCGCTGCGTCCGTGCTTCTCGCCGTCCCTGCAGCCGCCCCGGCTCCGGCCGCTTCCGCACGCCGTTCGACGGCCTGCTGGAACTCGGCCCCGCACGCGCGCACGATATCCGCTCCCGGCGAGTCCGGAGCCGACTTGGACCAGACGAGCGTGTCCAAGCCGAGGCAGCGGCACGTCAGCGCGGCCAGCAGACCCAGCGGTCCCGAGCCAAGCACCACGGCCGTTGTCGGCTGCCATACGAGACGCTGCTGGATGCGCTGCACTTCATCCCACACCTTCTCGACGATGCTCTGCGGCTCCGTCAGCATCCCGTACCGCAGCAGCCCTGCCGGCACGCGAACCAAGTACCGGGCGTCCTCCACATAATATTCGGACAAGTACCCGTGCGCGCCTTTAATGCCGCGCTCCACGTACTCGCCCGTCTCGCAGAAATCCTGCTTGCCGTTGCGGCAGTTCACGCACCCGGGATCCGTGCACGGGCGCCGCACCAATGCACACACGAGCTCTCCGGCCGTAAATCCGGAGTCCTCGCCCGCTTCCTCGACAACGCCGAGCGACTCGTGCCCGATGATCAGCGAATGCTCCCCTTCCGGAGGCACGCCGTACTTCTCGCTCACCAATTCCCGGTCCGTACCGTCAAGCCCTACGCACAGCACCCGCACGAGCACCTCGGCAGCCGTCTTCCGGGACGGCCGCTCCACCTCGCACAACTCCAGCTTCGGCGTTTCCGTCTGGGCACCAGCCGCGGCGGACAAGCCGGACAACCTTACGGCTTTCATCGCTTCACGCTCCCCTGCTTCAGAAGCTTCGCATCGCTCTCGTCCTCGCGGTCGCGCTGTTGGTGCCGGAACCATTTAAGCTTGGACACATACTCCTGAACAACTTTGACGAATGAAGCGTGGGACCAGGTCAAGGGCGACACCGACAAGGGATCGCCGGTGAACGGATGCACCTGCTCCGCCAGCACGCCGGACGGAAGCGCATGTTCAACCGTCCAGCGCAGCAATCCTTCGGCCTCTTCGAGGTCCTGCTCGCTTTTGGCAACGGCGATCACATATTCCGCGTACCACAAGGTGCAAATAAACCACGGATTGCCCGGCACCTTCTCGATGTCCTTCGTCATCTGATGGTAGTAGTCGTTCGTATACCGCGAAATGCCGCCGACCTCCGTCTTTACCCACAAACGCTCGCGAATGGCCTTCATCGTCGCTTCTACGCGAGGGTCGTCCACAGGGAACAAGCCGAAGTCGAACACCGCGTACATGCTGGCATCCAGCGTCAAATCCTGCTCGTATATCCGCTTCTCTTCATTCCAATATAATGATCGGACAAAACGGCCTTCGGCGGTCATCTGCCCTTCCACCGCCGCCTTCATCCGCTCCGCCTTATCCCGGTAATGCATGCCGCGCAGCTTGTCTTGGAAATACTCCGCAAATGCCGCGGCTGCCAACAATCCCCCGTACACGCTCGCCACCGTAAACAAATGCACCCCGTAACGCTCTTCCCATAAATCGTGGGAGGGCAGCGGCAGTCCCGACGCATCCGTATAGCGAGTCATGAAATCTGCGGCCGGGATGACAAACTTCTCGTAATCGTCTTGAGCCTCCTTCAAAGTGCCCGCCAGCCGGTGATGGTGCCAAAGGGCATATAGCACCAGAGCCGTTTCGTCTTCCTGAATGGGAAGCTGCTTTTCGCCGCGCGCGTTGATCCAAGGATGCCAGCTTGAGCCGACCGAGCCGTCCGGATTGTATTTATGCAGCAAATACCCTTCCGCCGCTAACCCGCGTTTGCAAAAGTTGAAAAACTTGCGCGTCAACGCATAGTACCCCGATCGGTCCAACGCGTGCGAGATCAATGCGCCGTCCCGCGGCCACATGTAAGAATACGTATCCCGCGCAAATTTCATAATATCCGAATCGTTGGCCGCCATAATCGCGCCGCGGTTATCGGTATTCGTGCGTATGATCAACAAGCTTCTTCTATAAAAGGATGCAAGCTCCTCATCAAGAATCGAAAGCTCATGGCGGTCCTGCTCCAGCCACTGATGCCAGTAATTGTAGGTCCGCTGCAGCAGCAGATGCGGAGAGGAAGCGCGAACCGATCGCTCCAGCTTTTGAATCTCCTTCATATCGCGGGCGAAGCAAACCCAGAACCAAGCCTCCTTCTTTGAGTTGGCCGGAACGTTCAGCTCCAGCTCGATCGTTCCGTCCACCGAGCCCTGCGCGATCGGATTACGCCCGAGCTGTCCGTCCTCGGCGTCCCGCCAAGTGCCTTCAAGCCGGTTCAATTCTTTTTGCCCGATCGCGAAAGAGGTGGGCGCCGACTCGACGCCTTCCCCGGATTTGCAGGACAGCGACATATAGCGATGACCTTTATAGAAGACGAGCGATTTCAGTTCGGGATCATAATAGACCGTATCGCCGACCCCGTTCCCGTACAGATGCAGATCCAGATGAAAGTACAGCTTCACTTTCCGATCCCGGTCCCATCTGTTTTCTACAACCACCTTGCGGACCAACACGTTCTCTTGAACGTCGACGCCGTCACGGATCAGAAGCGCCAGTCCGAGACGATTATACGTACACTCCACATTCGTCACCATGGAATCGTTCAAGTAACTCGCCTTCTTGCTTAGCTCCGGATGATCGATCCAGAAAAAATCTTCAGCCGTCCATACACCAAAATGCGACAAATGATCAAGCGCCTGGTTCTCTTGGCCTACATATGGAAAATAAATATCGCGCAAATTATAGTGCGCATCGAAATTGACCAATACATTGCCGTTGCCGATGGGCAGATCACGGGCCATCGTTAGTTCATCTCCTTCCTGCTCTACCTAATTTCCCCTGACATTGAAACGAATTATGCATATCGCCGAAAAACCGAAAAAGCCGGCCCTTGGGGCCGGCTGAAAGAACCGAACGTCTATTTTCTTTTTCTGCCGTGTTTCACGAGCGTCATCCTCCGGGAATGGCGCAGCCACGAGTAATACGCTTTCAAGTCGCGCAGTTGAATATCCTGCGATACGCGGCCCAGGAACGTCACCACGATCATTTTGTGAAGCGGGTTGCCAGAGAGATCGACTTTTTCTTTCAATTCAACAAATTCCGCCACCATCACCAAGTCTCCGTCAATCAGATGCACATCTTTTTCATTCGAATAATAAGGCTGCACCTGATTGTTCTTCAGCTTATCCCATAAGTAAGCGCAAATATGCGCAATGCCGCCCTCTTCCGGCTCCACACGCTCCGTCCAGCGGCTGAGCGCATGACTGGTTATCACAATATCGGCCACTTTGTATCCGTTAAAATGGATAAAGAAGGGTTCGTAGGCACTCCAACGACTCATCATTTTATCTTTCAAGTCAATTCTCCCCCTTCAGGCCTAAAAAGGATATTATTTAAATCGTAGTATCGATACTACATGGAGTCAAGAACGAATTGATTCATAAAGTTTTTTTTAGAATTGCTATTTATTTTCGCTGACGCCTCCTATACAATAGTTGAGAAAGGGGTGAACAGGGTGGGGCAACCAATTCCTGACTTCGGAAAATTTCTAGAACACTTACGCGGCTCCATGTCTCTGCGCGAGGCAGCCAGAAAAAGCGGACTTTCCCATGCGTACATTCGTGATTTGGAATTGGAGCGAAACCGTTCGACCAATGACAAAATTACACCGTCCCCGGATACACTGCAAAAATTATCGGTCGCCTACGGGTATCCGTACACCGATCTTATGGTTAAAGCGGGCCACTTAAGCCGCGGAGACGTACCTAGTACGCCATCCAATTCCCCGTCGGATCTCAACTTGACGGCTGTCCAATATATCGAGATCGGCATGAAAGAAGTCGCTTATTATGGGAAAGATGCGAGAATAGCCCGGAATATCGATTCCCTGCTTGATTTCAGTTCGTTCCTGGACAAACTGGAAGAGCACGGTTTTCGCAAAATGGACACGGATCTCTATGTAAATTTCAACCATATCCGTAAATACGATGAAAAACGCGGCAGGTTGCACTTTGACGAGACGGGTAAAGGCAAATCCGTCATCATCTCCGCTATCCGGCAAAAGAAATATCATGACTTGATCATTCGATATGTGGCGAACAATACGAATAAAAGCCTCGAATTCTCGTTCGGTAAAAGCGGAGCTCCGGCAAGCCTGAACACGGTCGAAGAGAACAGCTAAACACTACAACATCAGAGAGGGGCATCTCTTTGAACGTGATTCACTACATCGTCGTGTACCCGTTGCTTTTCGCTTCGTTGTTTGCTCTGGGACTGGCTGTTTGCAGGCTCAAGGTTACTGAATTTATGTATCCTACGCTGGTTTGCGTCGTGCCGCTTTCGTTGATTTCCGTACTCGTTCAATATTACGGGAAAGCGTATCTCATGGGCTTCATCCAGCCCTTATGCATCATGCTGGGCTACTGGCTCATATTCAAGTTCCGGTTCAATCATTCCTTACTCATCGGCATCATCATCTACACGACGAGCGCGCTGTCCGAATTTTTATTTGCAACCGTGTTTAACCGATTCCAGCTCCATCTCCTGGCGCTGCATCTCCAAAAGGATCTGCCGATCGTGGGTTTTTGTATGATCGTTACAAACGTTCTGCTTTACTTGCTGCTGCATCGCCTCCGCTGGGGAATATCGTTTATTTTCTCCGCAGTTTCGAAGAATAGGCCGCAGCCAAAGCTGCAGGGTGCTTGGAATGTGTTGTTAACAGGCCTTTTTTTCACATCAGGACTCATCACCATATCGGTTTACTTCTCTACAAAGCATTTGCTTCCTTTAGTTGCTGTTGTTTTTATTGTGTGGGCGCTGCTGATCTTTCTTTCTTACAGGAAAGAATTGGGCGAGTAGCCCGCCATCTGAAATTCCAATAAAAGCAAGCATAAAAAACCGATTCCTCCGGAATCGGTTTTTTATGCTTGCACTCATTGACACAGACCCTCTGTTCCTCTAATTATTAAATTAGTCTAGTTGATCCTAGTTTGTTATGATTAGGCTAGTCGGTGTTATCGGATAATGGATCCTTATTGAAAAGGAAGGTCATTAACATTTCTACTTTACGTTTATTGGACGACAAAGCCGTGAAATATCGGGAAGCGCTGCTCCTTGTTTTGTTTTTTCTCACAACCGGTCCCGGACCTGCTCTATTCATGCTGAATAAATTTACCGTTACCTTTTTCCCCTTATTCATGCTGGTCGTTACGCTGTTTTTGTATAGGAAAGAGTTGGCCGGCCTGGATTTTAATCAAATCCTGCGCAATAACGGACAATATCGTCTCATCCTAAAAGCGGTACAATGGGGCATTTACGCGCACGCCCTAAGCGCCATCCTGTTTAGACATACGGGCAGCAGCATAACGGATCACCTTCTGAAAAACTATCCGATAATGTCGATTAATGTCGTATTCATCGGGCCTGTCATTGAAGAAATCATCTACAGACACCTTGTATTCGGATATTTATCCAGGAAAACAAACAACTTTTGGATGGCTGCGATCTTGTCTTCGTGTTTGTTCTCGCTGGCTCACTTTAGTGTGGACAGGTTTATTGCCTATCTCGGGGTCGGGCTCATTCAATGCTATGTGTACAAAAAATCCGGCAATCTTTTTCCCTGCATGGTCACTCATATCGCATTGAACTTCATCAGCGTAATGGTCACAACCATGAATGCTTAACGGATCAATATATGGGAATTGTCAAAAACCGCATAATTCGACATATTTCCGCTTGTGCACAAGGACTTACTATATTAAACTTAAATAATAGTAAACGGCTAACTTTCGATACATACAAAATAATTGTCGATTTCAGCTCGGAAACTTGTGACTTAATATCTATTTCAATTTGTTACTAATGGTTTATATTTTATTTATAGATGAGGGTTGTCCAATGTTGGTTTACTCGGCAGTAAAGTTTTTCTTTTCTTTTGTAGAGCTAGGCGTAGCAACGATTCTCACCATGTCTTTATTCCGCTTTCCTCTGAAATACAACTATTATAAATTCATCATTATTTCTCTTGTTATGACATCCATTTCTTTTTACCTGAGAGATGTTCTGTTATTAAGCAATTATGCGATTCCAAGTATGTTAATTTCCGAAATGATTCTCATTACCGTTCTGTTTAACCTTCCCGTTTATTATTCGTTATTTATTTCCGTTATCGGCTTCATGGCGGGTGCACTTATGGAGTACGCCGTTATGATCGCAGGCGATTTGCTTGGATTAACGAATCCAGAATTGATTGCCACCAATGTTGTGCACTCGAGCTTGATTTACATGATTACATCCATCATTACAATCATTATTACCATTTATATCCGCTATCGAAAGTTCGGGTTTATGTTTTTGCTCAACAAGATGACGATGCGCGAAGGCATAAAAAGATATAATTTTGCAATCTCTGCCATTTTAGTGATGGCCATGTGTCTTCTGCAAGTCACTTCTTTGTCCTACAACAAACTGAATATTCACTCTTATGTACTGATTGGCCTGGCTATTTCATTTTTTGTAGCCCTTTACATTTCATACAAGCATAACAAAAAATTAATTAATGAAAAGTATGAGAGGATGAAGAACAGATGAATTTTATTGATCGTTCTGCCCACTCTCTAGCCGGCAAAATTCGATCAAACTATCCAAGCGCAGCATCCCAGACGTTGTTGACCTATTCTCTTAGTCTCATAATCAACTCTTCTTTATCGGTTCTAATCGTGTTGCTTGTCTCGGCCTTCACCGGGAAAGTCACCGAATCCCTTATCGTCATTTGCGGTTACACCTTGCTTCGGATCGCCAGCGGAGGGATTCATTTTCAATCCTCTTTAGTATGCTGCTTATTTTCGGCGATGGTGTTTTTAATATCATCCCATTCCCAATATGATTATGTCTACCTGGGCATGCTGCTGGATGCGGCAGCCATCTTGCTTGTCGTCAACTACGCCCCTTCCGGCATTCGGGACGTTAGCACGATTAGCCCGAAGTACTATCCTTTACTTAAATTAATTTCAGCCATGATCATTAGTACTAACTTTTATTTCCACCTCCCTATGTTATCAACTGCTTTTTTTATACAAGCGTTTCTGACTTCAAATCTGGCAAAAAGAGCAGTTGACTCTATAGAAGGGAGGTTACGTCGATGAAAAAAATGATCGCATTTTTGGCAAACGGAGTGCTTGTATTTATTGCAGCTACTCTGATGGGCACAAATTCTTTCTGGTCTCATCGCCCAGCTACTCCTACAGAACTACTCAAAAAGTAATGGCTGTCCTTTCAGGGCTGACAAGTATAAGACTTGTCAGCCTCATCCTTCCCCTACGGAGCTGAACTTGTATGCAGAAGATTCCCGTTACTCGCGACGGTAAGAGAGGGTCCGAGGTTTTCGTGGTCGATGCCGGCGATGTCATCAAAATTGACCGTGTGCGCGACCGTGAGATCATCATCCACACCAAAGACGAACAATATTACCTTGATTTCTCTTTTGACAACTTAGAAGAATGGCTATTCGAGGACGGATTTCGGCAGCTGGACAGCGCCAATATCGTAAATATGAACCACGTCCACGCCTATGATTACAAGCGCGGACAGGTTTATTTCAGCTCAGACCAAAGCAGGAACGCCAAGACTGCATCCGCGGCCAGGATCCATAAAGAGCATGTTGAGAATGCTATGAGACTTATCCAAACGGCAGAGAGCTCGAAAGCTGGGCAAAATCAACAACTCTACGAAGAGCTGTTCACGAAAATTGTCAGTGAAACGAACGATTACCAGCTGCTTCGCTCTTATGCAACGATTCGCTCCGTGAACGAGCGCAAACGTGCGGAAGAGAAAATCCTGCATATGGCTTACCACGACGCCTTAACCAATTTGCCTAACCGCCTTATGTTTGACGAAAAACTGAAAGCTTGCTTTGCGGAAGCGGAACGAACAGGCAGTATGATGGCCGTCATCTTTTTCGATCTTGACCGGTTTAAAGTCATTAACGATACGCTCGGTCATCATGTAGGAGACCAGCTCCTCCAAAGCTTGGCGCACAAGCTTCAGGTTTATGTTAAAGATAAAGATGTCGTTGCCCGTTTCGGTGGAGATGAATTCATCATCCTGCTAACCAATGTCGTTCATATCGACGAAGCCGCCCAGTTTGCCAAAGGCATTCCCGATTTGTTGAAAGAACCGTTCGTTATTGAGGATCAAGAATTATTCGTAACGGCCAGCATCGGGATCAGCTTGTATCCCCACGATGGCACGGAAGTGGAAACCCTGCTCAAAAATGCGGACATCGCCATGTATCGCTCCAAAGAGAAAGGTGGGAATTCATACAACTATTACCATCCCGATATGAACAAGCGTTCGCTGCACAGGTTGAATATGGAAATCAATCTGCGCAAAGCGCTGGAGCGCGGAGAATTTCGCGTGTTCTATCAGCCTATCGTTAATCTTAAGAACGGTACGGTGTTCGGGATGGAGTCGCTCGTTCGTTGGATTCATCCGGAATGGGGCATGATTTCACCCGGCGAGTTCATTCCGCTGGCCGAGGAAACCGGTTTGATCGTGCCGATCGGCAATTGGGTGCTCAAACAAGCATGCATGCAGAACAAAGAATGGCAGCGTCAAGGCTATGCGCCGCTGGTCGTCTCTGTGAATATCTCCGCGATTCAGTTTCATCAGCTGAACTTCGTCCAAATCGTCATGGATGCCTTGGACGAATCGGGCCTCTCTCCTGACCTGCTCTGCCTTGAGATTACCGAGAATATCGCGATGAATAACGTCCCTTATATTCTTGACACGATGCAGAAGCTCAAATTGCTCGGCGTCCGTATTTCCATTGACGATTTCGGTACCGGCTATTCATCGCTAAGCTACTTGAAGCGATTCCGCGTCCATACGTTGAAGATCGACCAATCCTTTATCCGGGACGTCACTTCGGACGAAGACAATGCCGCTATCGTTACCGCCTTGATCGCCATGAGTCATCGGCTCAAGATCAAGTCGCTCGCCGAAGGCGTCGAGACGCAGGATCAGCTGGAGTTCCTCATCTCGCAGGGCTGCGATGAAATTCAAGGCTATGTCTTCAGCAAGCCGATGCCGGCAAGCGAATTTGAATATATGATTAAAGAAAATAAACAATTATATATAAACTGAGAAAAAAGTAGCAATTTATTGCAACTTTTTTCTTTTTTTTTCGTCGTAATGTAAAGGAAATCGTTTACAAGCTACAGAACGGTCCAAGATTGGAAGGAAAGGATTGGAGCCATGTCCGCGCGTATACCGAGCAGTCCCCGTGCACAGGCCGCGCCTGCCCCCGCCCTGAAAAAATCCCGAAAGCGCGCATCTTCTTTTCCGCTAACGTTGTTTTTTTACACGGTGTTTGTGCTGCTATTGTTTGGCATGCTGTTCAGCTGCTGGTTTTTCTTGACGAAGTCCGGCTCGAATCTTCGGTTTATGATGGCTGATACGTTAATTACGACCCAGCATCGCCACTGGGCGAAATATTTGATCGGCAGCGAGGAGCTGGATAGACGGGTAAACCGTTATTGGGCGCAGTTTGACATTTATTCCGGCGTCAAGGATGAAGGCTTGGTCAACGTCGGACCCAAAGCGTCAGATGACGTACTAACTCCCGAGAAACCGATCATAGAAGTTGAAGATATTCAAGGCACGAACTTTAAAGGCAAGCTGCTGATCGTCAGCGATCCGAAAGCGCTGCGAATCGCAGTCCCCGGAACGTCCGGCAAAGGGGAGAAAGTTTCCAGTATGGTGAAACGCCTCGGAGCTAAAGCCGGTGTGAATGCCGGCGGTTTTGTTGATCCCGAGTGGAAGGGCAACGGCTTTCAACCGACAGGTCTTGTCATGTCCGGCGGGAAAATTTACTACAACGACGGCAATATGAACACGCCGAACCACATCGTCGGCATCGATAAGGAAGGACGTATGGTGGCGGGCAAATATTCGCCGAACGAGCTCATCAAGATGGGGGTTCAGGAAGCGGTCACCTTCGCTCCGAAGTTTATCGTGAACGGCGTCGGCTTGATCAAGAATCAAGCCGACGGCTGGGGGATCGCCCCGCGAACGGCGATGGCCCAGAAAGCGGACGGCACCATCATGTTCGCCATCATTGACGGTAGACAGCCTGCCCACAGCATAGGTGCCACGTTATACGACATTCAGAACATATTTTTGGATCATGGCGCAATCACGGCGGCTAACTTGGACGGCGGCTCTTCCACTGTACTCGTTGTTGATAATAAAATCGTGAACAAGCCGTCAAGCGAGTATGGCGAACGGTACTTGCCTACAGCCTGGCTTGTATTTGACGGCGAGGCGGAGAATGTCAACATCAAGAACATATGGCAAGGTCTCGATCCTAGCAAGATCGATCCTTCTAAATGGTAGATCTTCATGTCCCCGTTACAAGTACACATTCTTTACACTGTCCAATCCGATGCAGCGAGCTATTCATACATTAGTTTTACCAGTCCGTATTCCGGACGTACGCTGCGGACAGCGGATGGCGACTGCGTAAGGTATACATCTTGGGGGAGGTGATGGGGATTCATCTCTCGTCCCTTAGTCACTTCATTAGGTGTTATGACCATCTTCTGATGAAAGGAATAGGCGGGATCGTCCGCTATAGGTGATCTGATGGCAAGAATGGGTACAATCTTGCTTTTCTTCATTCTATTTATTCTATTAGTTATTGTACTCTGTACAATATGGGCCTACTAATCTTCCAGAAGAACCATGAGAAGGACTCGTGCCTAAAGCACGAGTCCTTTGTCGCGTTCCAATAGCGGTTACACCGTCATTTTGTCCGATACAGCTTCTTCCAGACTATCGGCTTCGGCTTCCAGCTCCGTTGTCGTAGCCGCGACCGGAGCATGAACCGCCTCGCTGGCGTCGCTGTCCTTCCTCCACGATTTGACTTCGTTACCGGCCACAACCGCGAGATTTTTCGCCCGGCCGGCCCATTCAGACGTTTGGCGTCCGATCGTTTTCGCCGTAGCGCTCGTTTT
Source organism: Paenibacillus sp. tmac-D7 (assembly GCF_006519665.1). Classification (NCBI taxonomy): domain Bacteria; kingdom Bacillati; phylum Bacillota; class Bacilli; order Caryophanales; family Paenibacillaceae; genus Paenibacillus; species Paenibacillus sp. tmac-D7. Next base: position 100,098 of record NZ_VIDW01000002.1, read on the forward strand.
GTCAGATACGGTAATCGCCAGCTGTTTCGTTCTCTCCCCTACTTCTCCGGCCACCTGCTGTGATTTTTCACTTACTTGCTGATACCCTTCCGCCAAGTCGGTACGCAGCTCCCGCCCCGATTTCGGTGCAAACAATAATGCCGTAACCGCGCCTAACACACTGCCGACAACCGCGCCTACCAAGAAATTTTTGCCTTTGTTTTCGCTTGCCATGAGAAGTCACTCCTTCGATTTGGATTGTCTGGAAGCCTGGAAACGCGACGCGATAGCGAGACCTGCCATCGTCCACTCGATCAGTTCGTTTACGGTGTCTTGCCGGCTATGTACCGCCCGCTTAGCTTCCAATACCGTGTCCTCCACCGTTTGTGAAATGACTCCAATGGACCGTGTTACCCGCCGCACGGCTTCACCGGTTTCGTTCGCCGCCTGAAACCAGGCATCGACCGTATCCAGCTTATGCTGGAGATCGTCAATGAGCGTCACAGAAGCTTCGATGACCCTTTCCGACTCTTGCACCGTATGCAGCGCTTGCTTCTGCAGACGATCGATCGACGATTCCCCCAGCCGCAGCAGCGCATGGGTATAGAGCAAGAAGCGAATGAACGTTACCGAAACCGCCAAGAACGCGACCATACAAAACGCTAACCCCCATTGCCACCACATGGGCCCCACCTCCGCCGTTCGTTTCCGCTCCTAGACGAATGCCTATGAGATACTACAGTATAAGTAGGCGACTTTCGTTTTGACACTCTTTCCGCGAAAAAAGTCCAGGTCCGGGTGCTCCTCATGCATGGAAAGTTTGTTCGATCTCCCCATGATCAGGTATAATAAAAAAGGACTTTGGGGCAAAAAAAAACGGCCTTTCGGCCGCATTCTCCAATCGTTTATTGCTTAAGCTTTAAGCACGTCATGGTCGACATAACGTTCGCCGTTCAGCTCGCTGATGACATTGATCGCTACTTTTGCGCCGTCCCCGGCCGTTACGATCGTATGCACGCTGACGCCCGCAACCGTGCCTGCCGCCCAGATGCCTGCCACGTTTGTTCGACCGTCGGCCTGTGTATCGATGACCGTCTTGATGCGCGGCTCGGTACCCGGCTTCGTCCGGACGCCCACGCTCTCCGCTAATTCAACGGACAGGCCGGTTGCCAGAATAACGTGTTTGGCCTCGAAGCTGCCGCTTTCCGTCTCGACACGGAAACCGTCGCCGGCTTGCTCGAGCCGTACGGCTTTGGCTTGGACGAGCTCTGCGCCGAACTTGGCAGCTTGCTTTTTGCCGGTGTCCACCAAATCCGGTCCCGCAATTTCCGCTACACCATAATGATTCTCGATCCAAGCGCGTTTGGTGATGCTCTGATCGTTATCCACCAGTACCGTCTTCTTCCCAGCTTTCGCGGTAAATAACGCTGCGCTTGTTCCTGCCGGTCCTGCTCCGATAATCGCTACTTCATAAGACATCATCCATCTACTCCTCTTTCATGGGATCTACCCGCAGTCGCAGGCTGCACACTATTCATTCTTACCAAACTCAATATACTTTAGTTTAGTAAGATAGGCATATTTCCATTATCCCCCTACATTTACCACTTGTCAACTTGTGTGAATGTGAATGAGAACGGGTAACAAATGTAGAAAATTATACTTTTTTAAAACTTTTTCAGCCGCACGCGCGTCTAATCTTTGACTGTATTCGACAACTTGTCCGGGAGGAAATGGAATGCTGCCCCGCCAAAAAATAAAAAAAACAACTAAACGCAAAACGGTCCGCAATACGCTAATCTCCTTGGCTATCATCGGAGCCGGAGCTTTGACATACGCCGGTTACCTCCTATATAAAGCCGACACAGCCCTTGAGAACATGTCTCTGCCGAGCGGAAATTCAACAGCGCAAGCCGCCGCCCCGATAGTCGACGCTCAACTCATGAAGCCCATGAGCTTCCTGCTTGCGGGCGTGGACAGCCGCGACGGCAGCGGCGGGTCGATGAACACCGACGTGCTGATGTTAGTCAGTCTAAACCCTGAGCGACGTGCCGCCACTATCGTGTCCATACCGCGCGATCTGCAGATGAATCCGAAGGCGTATGGCTTGCCGAGTCATAAAGCCAATTATTATTACGCGTACTATAACAATCAGGACAAAGACACCGCACTGTCGAAGACCAAACAGCTGTACAGCAACATGTTCAACGTTCCAATCGATTACATGGCGGTCATCGATTTTGACGGGTTTCGCGAAGTCGTTGACGAATTGAACGGCATTGAAGTTAACGTCGATATGGATATGCGATACGTAGATACGGAAGACGGAACCGACATTAACCTGAAGAAGGGCTTGCAAACGCTGAGCGGCAAAGAAACGCTGGACTTCCTTCGTTACCGCAAATCGAATCGCGGCACCGATGAATCGTCTGATACGGCCCGCAACGAAAGACAGCAGCTCGTGCTCGACAAGCTGCTCTCCCAGATGACTTCGCTAGGCGGCATCACCCAATGGGGCGGTATTCTTGAGATTGCCGGCCGCAACGTCAAGACCGATATCCCCGTGGACACGCTGCGAAAGTTCATCTTATCGTTCCAGAAGCTGAAGCCGGAGCAGCTTGAATTTATTCATTTAGACGGGCGTTGGGACAGTCCGTATATTGTGCCGAAGGAAGAAGATCTTACCGCAGCCGTCGCCGCGCTCCGTACGCAGCTGGGGCTGCCGGCTCAAGATCCGTCATTCGCCACCGTTACCGGTTCCACTTACAATGCATGGCGTACGAAATTCGGCATCGATCCCGCTGTCACCAAATCGGCTGCGACGACGCAACGCACGGGCGGATCGAACACCCGGGAAGTGAATAAACCTCGGTAACTGCATCCGGTGCTTACGCTCTTTTCCCAAGACACAAATATCGTGTATACTGGGCTTACCAACAATGGAAACAAGGTGAAGTCATGGCAGAGAAAATGATCCGCAATATCGGAGACCCGGTCTTGCGGGAGAAATGCAAGCCGATCGTCCAAGTCAATTCCAACGCTATTAAGCTGCTCGACGATCTGCGTGAAACCTTATACGCCGTACCCGGCCGCGCAGGCTTGGCAGCCCCGCAAATAGGTATACCGAAGCGCGCAGCCGTGCTGGACTGCGGAACCGGATTGATCGAGCTGATCAATCCCGAGATCATCGAACGCAAAGGCAGCCAGGAAGGCGCCGAGGGCTGCTTATCCATCCCGAACGTATATGGGTTTGTCACACGGGCCGCTTCCATCAAAGTAAAGACGTTGACCCGCAGCGGCGAGGAGGCTATCCTCGAAGCCGAAGGACATCTCGCGGTGTGTATGCAGCACGAAATCGATCATTTGGACGGGGTATTGTATATCGACCATGTGAAGCAGGGCGATTTGTACGACGAGTCGACGGATAAGCCGATGAACGTGTACGATTTGATTCGCCTGTCCAAGCAGGGCCAGTAGCAATCGATGAAGGGAAGCGGGGTCGGGTTTCGACCTCGCTTCCCTTCGTATTTTCCCCCAACGCCGATGAATGCCGCGGTCCATTTGCAGCGGCGGTCACGCGGCTGCCTTCTTTTTTCGCGAATGATTTGATGTATATGGCAAAAAAACCGTCCCATCCTGCGCGAACAGGATAGGGCGGTTTGGGTTTCATGATGATTAGTTCGGTTTAATGATATACGTGCACTTGCTGCCGCTCTTGGCCAAGCACTCGGTTCGTTCCACGTGCGCTTCTCCGCCCAGCAAATTGCGAAACATCGCCAATTCGCAGCTGCAAGCATGATTGTAATGATTAGCTACCTGGGCAATCGGACAGTTGTATTCCTGGAGCAAATAAGTACCGTCCTCTTGCTCCTCCAGCTCAACCATATACCCGTTCGCATTCTGAATATCCGCCAGCTCCAGCACCCGCTCGGTCAAAGGCTTGCCCGCCATCCGCTCCTCGTAACGACCGATCAGCCGATCCTTGCGGCGCTCGAATAGCAAGTTCACCTGCTCCTGACCGGAAACGGCTTCCAGCTCCTCCAACAAATCCAGGGTGAGAAACTGATATTTCTTAGGAAATAATTCGTCGGCCGCTGCCGATAACGAATATAAATGGGTCGGTCTGCCCATCGCTTGCCGAACCAGCCTCGATTCGATCAAGCTGTCCCGCTCCAACGTGTTCAGATGACGACGGACCGCCATCTCCGTTATTCCGAGCCGTTTCGACAAATCGCCGACACTCATAGAACCCTTGGTTTTCAATAAGGTGATGATGACTTTTCTAGTGGAAACATCAGGTTCTTGGTTCATCCGGTCTCACCATCCTTCGTACGCAGGTCGCCATTATTCGACAATTCGACAAATAAAATTCCACACGCCAATGAATACCCTCATTGTATACGAAATTACACGATAAGTAAATTAATATACTACTATGTATATAAAATCCTAATGGAGGAAAGCGTTCCCGCTTTACACAAAGAAGCGAAGCCGACGCGTCGGCTTCGCACTTATTCACCACGGATAATCGCTTACCTTCTCCTGCGGATTACAGCACTTCTTTGCGAATGAAAGCCGGTACGGCTTCTGCGAACGTTTCCAGCGCCTCAGGCAGCGCTTCGACTAGCGGATGTAAGCCATCCCGCACGATGTCCGCATAGTCTTGAGCCAGCAGCCGGCGAAGTTGTACGAGCGCCTTCAATGTCCCGGCCGTTGGAGCTTCAACAACGCCTTCTCCTTCCAAAATGTCCACGATGTCTTCATAACTGCTCGCATCGCGCATCATAAAAGCATCGATCAGCAAGCTGCCGATGTCCGTCACCGTTTCGATCGCCAAGTGAAGCGTACGCTCCTGCGCCAAATGAAACAAGAGCGTTGCAGAAGCCGGGCCTGCAGTCGAATGAGCCTCCTGCAGTTCGCGGCAAGCTTGAATTAACGTCGGGATGAACGACAACCGAAGGTCGATTTGTTCTTGATTGACATAGTACATGGCTTATCCCCGCTTTTTCTTTTTCCATTTCGACCATAACAAGATGGCCGGGAACGAGACGATCAAAAGAACGATTAACAATACTGCCTGCATCAAGTATTCGTAGCTCATATCGGTCTCCTTCTGTGCTAGGCCCGGCCGGAGGCGTTCTCGCGGGAATAGGCCCAATGATTGGTCGGCCCGTGTCCACCGCCGATCCCCAACTCATCGCGAATGGCCAGCGTAATGAACCGTTTGGCCGTATGCGCCGCTTCCAGCAAGCTGCGTCCCTTCGCCAGTTCCGCACAGATCGCCGCCGAGAACGTACAGCCCGTTCCATGCGTATGACGCGTCTCATACCGCTGCGCAACGAGCAGATGAAACGTCTCGCCGTCGAACAGCACATCGGTCGGCTCGCCGCTTCGGTGCCCGCCCTTCACGATCGCCGCGCCGGCCCCGTGCTGCCGGACCAGCTGCCGCGCCGCTTCCTTCATATCGTCCAGTGAACCGATCGTCAATCCGGTCAGCACTTCGGCTTCCGGAATGTTCGGGGTGACGACGGCCGCGAGCGGCAGCAGCTTGTCCCGCAGCGCGTTCTGCGCGTTCGAAGCGAGCAGGCTGGCTCCGCCTTTGGCCACCATGACCGGGTCGACTACCAGCTTCGTTAAACCGGCTTTGCGGATGCACGAAGCGACCACCTCGATCACTTCCGGCTGCGACAGCATGCCGGTCTTGGCCGCATCCGCTCCGATATCGGATAAGACGGCGTCGATCTGCTTCTCGATCCCTTCTAGCGGAACATCGTATATGCCGTGAACCCCGAGCGTGTTTTGCGCGGTGATCGCCGTGACCGCAGACATGCCGAACACGTCGAGCATTTGGAACGTCTTCAAGTCCGCTTGAATCCCTGCGCCGCCGCCGCTGTCCGAACCGGCTATCGTTAACGCTTTATGTACCTTCATGACTCTTCAATCCTCTCCGCCCAATCCTTCCTATTAGTTTAGACCTCCGGGCCTTCCCTCGTCAAGGCTGTCATCCGAGCCGAAAAGCAAAGTTTTCGTGATCATTTTTTGACAAGTGGAACAAACGCTTTGACGCCGTAAAGCCCCAGCGTTATGATGAAACTACGATGAAAATTCGGAAAGGTTCGATTGCCCTATGCCGACGTACCCCTGCACGCACGAACTTCATTTGGTCACCACCGGCCGCCAAGAGCTGGAAGACGTTGCCGCGATCCTGCGGGACTGTCCGGTTGCGATGATCGACGTGCTGCACATCCGTGAGAAACACCGCTCCGCGCGCGAGCTCATTCGCTGGTACCGGACCCTCAAGCCGCTGCTGCCGCATACGGCCGTCCTGCTGAACGACCGCTTGGACGCGGCACTGGCTGTGCAAGCCGACGGCGTCCAGCTCGGCGGAGGCAGCTTGTCGCCGGACGAAGCGAGAGCGCTTGCGCCGCAGGGCATGCGGATCGGCCGCTCGGTCCACACACCGGAAGAGGCGGTCGAAGCCGCCCGGGGAGGGGCGGACTTCGTCCTCTACGGCCATGTCTACGAGAGCGGCTCGAAGCCGGGATTGGCGGGACGCGGCCTTGAAGCGCTGACGCGCGCCGTACAAGCGTCGCCGATCCCTGTGATCGCCATCGGCGGCATCCGGCCGGAGCGCGCCGAAGAGGTGCTGGCGACGGGCGCAGCCGGAGTTGCGGTTTTGTCGGGCGTGTTCCTGCATGAGAAGCCCGGCGCGCAAATCGAGCTGTTCCGGCAAGCGATCGATCGGACGAAGCCATTGCAATTGCCAAGGAGAGGATTCCTATGACCACCGTCTCAAATTGTACCCCTGTTAGCCCGGACGCCCCTTCGGCGATTATCGTCGGAGGCGGCGTCATCGGAGCCGCCATCGCCTACGAGCTGGGCAAAGCGGGCTTCGCCTGCACGCTGCTTGATAAAGGAGGCTGGAGCCAGGAAGCTTCTACCGCCGCGGCCGGCATGCTGGGCGCGCAGGTGGAAATCCATCAGCCGGGACCATTCTACGAGCTGTGCCGCGCCAGCCAGCAGCTGTACCGCCCCTGGGCCGAAGAACTGGAAGCGTTGACGGGCATCACCCCGCAATATATACCGGAAGGCATCGTCAGAGCCGCATTAACCGAAGAGGATGAAACGGAACTGCGCAGCCGGCTGACGTGGATGTCCGATGCACGATGGATGAGCCCGGAGGAGATGCTGCAGCTCGAATCCGAGCTGACGCCTGCCGTCCGCGGCGGGTTGCTTCTGCATGCCGACCATCAAGTCCATCCGGTCTGGCTGGCCCGGACGCTGCGCGCCGCGCTCGTACGCCAAGGCTGCCGCATCCGCGAGTGGACCCCGGTCACCCGTCTGCTGACCGACTCCGGCAGCGGACGCGTGAACGGCGTCCATACGCCGGAAGGCGGGCTGACGGCCGACTTCGTCGTCCTGGCCGCCGGCGCCTGGAGCTCGTCGTTGACCGAACCGCTCGGCTTAACGCTGCCGATGTTCCCGGTCAAAGGCCAATGCCTGTCCGTGCGCACCGAAGCGCCGCTTATCCGCTCGACCGTCTTTACCAAAGGCTGTTATATCGTGCCGAAGAACGACGGCAGCTACATCATCGGCGCCACGCAAGAACAGGTCGGCTTCGATAAACGTGCCACAACCCGCGTCATTGCCGATCTGTACGACAAAGCGGCGGCGCTGCTGCCGCGGATAGCCGAAGCCGAATTCGTGAACACCTGGGCCGGACTGCGTCCGGGCACGGAAGATGAGCTGCCGTTCCTCGGCGCCTGGGACGGCGCCCCGGGTCTGCTGCTCGCGACCGGCCATTACCGGAACGGCATCCTGCTCGCTCCGGTCACCGGCAAGCTGATCGCCCAGCTCGTGCAAGACCGTCCGACCGAAGTCGATCTCACGCCTTACTCGCCGGCAAGAGTCGCCGCGCCTCGGGCCGCTGCGGGCGCCATTACGATTTGAACCTGGCGAGCAGCGCCCAGCGCCGCTCGAAGCGACGTTTGTATTTGGGAAGCCCCCGGTACAGTTCCACCGTCTCCCGGAACGCACGGCGGGCTTCTTCTTCGCGCCCGAGCTCCTTATACAGCAGCCCGAGCCTGTAGTAGGCTTCGCAAGAAGAGGAATTCACTTCGCGGAATTTCTCCAGGTACCCGACTGCTTTCTCGGGATCGGTTGCGGCGTAAGCCTCGCCAAGCCGCAAATACGGCTCGCCGTACTTCACGCGTGGATTGATGTCCAGCGCCCGCCGGATTAAAGCTTCGCCGTCTTCCCGGTGGCCGCGCTTTAATTGGCAGATGCCCGATTCGCTGAGCACATCCGCCGAATCGTCCATGATGCGCCGTACATCTTCCAGCAGCTCGAAGGCAGCGTCGTACTTCTTCTGCTCCATATAAATACGGGCGATTTCCAGCTTCGTCGACGTGTGATGGGGACTCATGCGCAGCTCGTCGCGCAATCGGCTGAGCCGGCGGATTCGCTGCAGCGGCTTGAACAAGCTGGGCGTCAGCCCGATAAAGCGCCGCTCCAAGACGTATAGAACGATCAGGAGCACAAGGAGCGCTACGAACGGATTTCCTGTTAACCACCATAGTAAGGAAAAAATCAGAACTTTGCTCAAGAGGCATGCCTTCCTTTCGTCTATCGTGACCGCGCCGCATTCCGGAAAAAAGGATGGCGGCCGAGTCGCTTATAGCCGATTGTACCATAAGTTGTCAATGATTGTTACCATACGAACGAAGCAGGGGGACGACGCGATATGAATGAAAGCGCCGCAGTCAAATGGAGTAAAACAAGACAAATGGGCAAGGCCAAATATGTGATGTTTCGAGGCGTCTTGTTGTGGGGCGTTTCCCTGACCGTGCTGTTCACGGCGATAGAATGGATGACGCAGCATACGATGCTTACGTCTTGGCTGACCGTTCGCCTGATCGTATTCGGGATTATCGGATTTCTCATCGCCAATGTCCGCTGGGACGGTCAGGAACGAGCTTACTTGGCCCGGACGAACCACCATCAAGGCAAGCCCGGGACCAAGTCGCCGAACAAACCGAAGCGCAAATAAACGCCATATAAAGCCCGGCAAAAAAAGGAGCACCCGTCGCCAAGACCGGTGCTCCTTCCTGTTCGTTCACGCTTCGACTTTGAGCTTCTTCGCTTCTTCCAGCATGCGGCGTACATCTGCCCGTACGGTGCCGAAGCTGAGCACCTGCTCCTTGAACGTTTCCCGGGCGCCCCAGTGCGTTTCGCCGTGCTTATCCTGAAACAGCGATTCGGTCACATCTACGTAAGCCGCATGCAGATCGTTATCATACCAATCGATATCGCTGTCAGCGTCCTTCTTCAACAGCATCACCATATCAAAATCGTTATCCTTCGAGTCTGAGAAAAGCGCCACATAGGTTGACTTTTCGCCTTCTACGGATACCTCCACATCGGCGCAAAGCCGATCGCTTCGCTCCAGCACGCGTTTGCATTCGGCATTCTTCACGTCGTGCAACGGCCATACCTCCCTTATGAGAGCCTTCGTCCTCAACAGTGTCCCACTGCCGGCCGCCCCTTATGCACAGCAAACAAAAAACCCGCAATCCGAGGATGGCAGGCGTCAAAGGAATATATATTTTAAAAAGGGGGTCTTCCTTAGTATAGCCGGGTTACATTAACGACCTGTTATAAACAGATTACAGTTTCGTTACAAGGTATCATTACAAGGGCCGGAGCCGGGCCTGTTCTTAATCCTCATCGTCGAAATCGACATATTCCTCCCGGGGCGGATCGCCGCCTATTTTCTTCTTCATCGCCAGCTGTGCAAAAAACAAGAGCACTTCGTTGTTGACAAAGGATACCCCTAAGCCGAAAATGCCGAACATGCGGGCGAAGTGCTGCTCCGTTCCCGGGAATACCGACGCCCACCACCAGACGGCTGAAGCGGTAATCGCTATATTGACGGCCGAGCCTGCCAGGAAGGACAGCAGGAGAAGGCCTGTTTTCCACATCAATAAAATGCCGACAAGCCCCGTCAACACGAAGCCGGCTCCTATCACTACCCAAAATATCGTATCGTACGTCAAGGGTCGTTCACGCTCCCAAATCCGACTCATTCCAAACATCTCGCCTTCCCAAGGTTAACATGAAAGCGAAAGCGGGACAACCGTTTGCCGAATCTGTCTAAAAGTTGTCAAAAGCTTGCGGCAAGGCGGGGACGCCGCCAGTCGCTTCTCCCATCTACGTACATGCGCACGTCGTTGTTGACGAATACCGGCAGCCCGCCGAGCACCCGGCTCAAACGCGCCGCCAGCGGAAAGCCGCACCAGCCGAGGTTGGCGGCAAAGACGCTCGTCCCCGTCACATGGTCAACGAAGCCCGGTACGCCGATGCCGATGCCGACGCCTTCAGGCGCCAAGCCCGTCTCCTGCTGCAGGCGGACGATCGCTTCCGCCTGCACAGCACGACCCCATCCGCGCCCCCACGCTGCGCGTCCGTTGCGATTTTTACCAGGCTGACCGTGGCCCCCGTCTCGTTCGCAACGCCGATGACCATGTTCGTTCCACCAATACCGACACCTATGTAATGCTTCACCGGCTTCTCCCTCTGCTCTGATCTTGAAGTCTTCTTCTTCCGACCGGCGCTCCCTTCGCTCGGTTTTATCAAATTTCAGTTCATTTTATTGATGTTTTCAATCCAATACTTCAATCTCTTTCTCAATTGCGTATAACCGCTTTATCTTGATCCTTCAGACCCTGCTGACCGGATACGACCACCTGCTCGCCTTCCTTCAAGCCGCTCAACACCTCGCGGCCGTTATCCGAACTGCGCCCGAGCGTAACGCTCCGCTTCTCGACATGATCGCCGACCAACACGAACACGTAGTTGTCGACGCCTTCCTTCACTATGCCTGCGGACGGGACCGTGAGCGCTTGCCGGTTCCCGTCGTCGCCAAGCTGCAGCTTCACGCGCATCCCCGGCTTCAGCTTGCGGTCGGGATTCGGAGCGCTCAGCTCCAGCACGTACGTCTTGCTAGACGGACTCATGACATCGGCCAAGTAGGTTACGGTGCCGGTGAAGCTGTCGGCCGAGCCTTGAAGCGTGAACGTCACTTCCTTCCGGCCGGCCAATTGCTTGACCGCTTGATCGGTCACGTCGGCATGGATCTTGATCGGGTCCAGCTGCTGCACCACACCGGCGGCAAACCCTTGCGGCACCGTCATTCCCGGCTCGGGCGTCAATTCGGTCAATATGCCGCCGATCGGCGCCTTCACTTCCACATCGGCTAACGTATCCTCGATATCTTTCATCGACAGCTCAGCGCTCTGGAGTTGAATCCGCAGCGGCGCAAGCGGGTCGGTCGATTCGAGCCCCGCAAGCTGCTTCTGCGCCGTATCGAGGTCAAGTCGGGCCGCCTTCCATTGCGTCTCGATTTTGTCGACCTGCGCCTTCGTCGCCGTTCCCGCGTCGTAATCGTTCCTCACACTGTTGTACGACTTCTCGATATCGGCAATTTGCAGGCTCAGCTTCTCGACCGTATTGCGCAGCACCTGCTTGTTCGTCGATAACTCGGCTGCGTTCTTATCGAGCTGCGCTTGTAAATTTTCGCCGGATAGCCTCGTCTTCTCCAGATTGCGCTCCATATCGGAGGCATCGAGTCTGAACAACACGTCTCCGCGGTTGACGTTATCGCCTTTCTTCTTCAATACCTCGACGACGTCCCCGCCTAGCTTGGAGATGATGTTGAGCTGCGAGGATGCGACGATGTCGGCCTCCTGCTCCAGCTTGCCGTCGATCTCAGCCGTCGCCGCCCGCGCTACCGTGACGATCTTCGCTCCGTCCGATCCGGCGGAAGCGTTCGAGCAGCCCGCTGCGGCAGCTCCGGTCAGCAAGACCATGAGTACCGCCAGCATAGCTCGCGACGCGGCTTGTTTATGATTCGTTGATTGTGCCATCTCCAGATTCGCTCCTTTGCTTCGCCTGTTCCGTTCCTGTCGGCCTTCCCGTTATTCGCCCATCATCGGCATGCCGGGTTCGCCTTTGCGCTTCTTTTCCTTGATCAACAGCGACAGCGCCAGCGCCACCAGCGATAGAGCCGCCGTTAAAATAAACACGTCGTCCAGCGCCGTGATCGTCGCTTCGATTTGCACCTGCCCGGCCACGTAGCTGAGCGCGCTGGCCCTGGCCTGCGACGCCGATTGCCCGAGCGCCACGAACGAGTTCTGCAGCCGGTTGATTTGATCCGTCACCGAAGTAGAGAACATATTAAGCTGCTCCGCATAGCTCGCGCTGTGGAAATTCCGGCGGTCCGTGAACAGCATCGACAACCAGGCGATGCCGAACGCACCGCTGACCTGACGGATCGTATTGGACAGCGCGGTTCCTTGCCCGACTTTGTCCATCGGCACCGTGCTCATCCCCGCCGTTTGCATCGGCATCATCATCAAGCCCATTCCGGCGGCCCGCAGGCACATCCAGAAGACGATCGTGCCGTGCGACGTTTCCATGCTGAGCTGCGAGGTCAAATACAACGCATAAGCCGTGATCAGCATGCCGATAACCGCAATCGCTTTGGCCCCGATTTTATCGTATAACGCTCCCGCTATCGGCATCATGAACCCCGACATGAGCGCCTGCGGCAGCAGCAGCAAGCCGGTTTGGACGGCAGATAGGCCGGAGACGCTTTGCAGGAAAATCGGCAGCAAAAATAACACGCCCATCATGATGACGGTGACGAGGCTCGAGATCGACACGGTGAGCGTGAACGTCCAGTTTTTCATCAAGCTCAAGTCAAGCAGCGGGTCCTTCACATGGAGTTCAATCGTGATGAATGCGATCAAGGAGACAAGGCCTGTCAAGACGAAGGCGAGCACCTCGTGATCCGTCCAGCCTTTCTCTGACACGAGCCCGACCCCGTAGAGCAGCGAAGCGAGTCCGAGGCTGGAGGTCAGAAAGCCGGCAAGGTCGAAACGCCGTTTCACTTCCGATTTGAACTCCCTTAAGAAAGCTGCCGATAAAAATAAGTCCAAAATGCCAATCGGCACATTGATCGTAAAAATGAGCCGCCAATCCAAATATTCGACGATGTAACCGGACAACGTCGGACCGGTAGCCGGAGCGAACATAATCGCGATCCCGAACATGCCCATCGCGATACCGCGGCGCTCCACCGGAATCATACGTAAAATCATCGCCATGCTGATCGGCATCATCGCGCCGCCGCCAACGGCTTGCACGATCCGGAATACGATCATCGCGTTGTTGCTCCAGGCGATGCCGCAAAGCCCCGAACCGATGGTAAAAATAGCGAGCGAAATCACGTACATTTTCTTATAGCCGAAACGATCGCCCAAAAACCCGGTTGCCGGTACCAAAGCCCCGCTCACCAACGCATAGGCGGTAACCACCCACTCGATTTGCGACTGGTTCACGCCGAAGACGGACATCATCTTCGGAATGGCGACGTTGACGATACTTGTATCGAGGACGGCCATAAACACCCCGAGAATTAGCGCCACCATCGCGAATCCAGGTAATTTGGCGGCGGCTTGGGGCGCCTTACCCCCTTTATTCTCCTGTTCATTCTGAGCGCTCATCGTCTGCTTCCCCCTTACCGCTCACGTGTCTGTTGCTATTTCTCGATTTTCACCGTCGCGTTCAAACCGGGAATAAGCCGCTTGCCTTGATAATCGTCGATGCTGATTTTAACCGGAATGCGTTGAATGACTTTCGTATAATTGCCTGATGTATTCGAGGACGGCAGCAGCGAGAAGGAGGAGTTCGTCCCCAGCCCGATTTTCTCTACGCGCCCGGTGAAGGTTACATCCTTGAACGCATCGATCGTAAAGGTTACCCGATTGCCGACCTGCACTTCCGTAATATCGGTTTCCTGCAGATTGGCCGTGATGTACAAGCGGTTCAAATCCGCACTCATCGCCAGCGTTGCGCCAGGGGCCACCGTTTGGTTCTGGACGGCGTTCGATTGAATGAGCGTCCCTTGCTCGGAAGCGACGATTTCCGTTGTAGTGGCCGGTGAATTTCCGCGCGACGGGGACGTTTCCACGATCCCGAGCACGTCGCCCTTAGCGAACGCCTCGCCCTCCTGATAACGCCACTCCAGCAATTTGCCCGCAGACAGTGAACCGATCGCCCGCAGATCGCCCTGTACCTTCGCATCTTCCGTGCTTATGTATTTGCTCGATTCCCGGTAATAGTAATAACCGCCAGCACCGCCGCCGATGAGCAGCACGGCCAACACGGTAAGAAGCACCGCTTTTTTCTTCATCTTGTCGAGCTCCCTTCAACCCTTATCGCATATCTTGTCGCGTATCTTGTAATGAAGATGTCATTTTATGAAGAAGATACATGAACTGCTCTTGTTCCTCCTCCGGCAAGCTGCTGAGCAACTGTGTCAGCAATTGCCGTTTACATTGCCAAACTTGCTCGACCTGCCGTTCCGCCATCTCCGTCAGTTCCAGCCAGACGACCCTGCGGTCGGCTTGGTCACGGGTTCGACCGATATGACCGGTCTGCTCGAGCCGATTCACAGCCAGCGTCGTCGCGCTCGCCGAAATCTGCAAATCGTCTGCCAGCTCGTTCACCGCGGCACGCCGCTTACGGTACAAGGTTTGCAGCAGAACGACCTGCTGTCTGGACAGTTCGGGCGGGACCGCCCACTTCCGGGTTTGCCGGAGTACGACATGCAGAAGCTCCTCGAATTGTTTGATGCGATGATCCGCTTCAGCCAAACAGTTCCCTCCTCTAAAATATTTAGGATAAAATAGTTTATGTATGAAATCATTTAGTTGTAAAATATCACAGGAAATTTGTACCGTCAATTAAAATATTCATGATCGGCAGCAACTTTTTTGAAACCTGCCGCCAGTTCTTGCGTATTATCCTGCAGCGGGCTTTTTTACCCGTTGATTTCTTATGTTTATACAGGGGGTTCCCATGCCAAACCGTCAAGATTTGTACGAACTGGAAGTAACGTTTCGCCAATTAATGCGCAGAATTCGAGGAAGCTGGAACCGCTTTGAAATTCAAGGGGTCTCCGCTTCACAAGGCATCATACTAGAAAAATTGGAGAACGAAGGACCGTTGAAGGTTTCGCAAATCGCTGACGCGCTTTGGATTACGGCAGGCGCCGTCACCTCGTTGTCGGACAAGCTCATCTCCGGCGGTTTCGCCAAACGGACCCGTTCGGAGGAAGACCGCCGCGTCGTCTATCTGGAAATAACGGAGCAAGGGCGGACGATTACCGAATCGCTGAAGAAGCACCGCAAGCAAGTGGTGGAAGGTTACTTCGGCAAGCTATCGGATGAGGACGTGAAGTATTTGACGCGAATTTTCAAGAACATACTAAGCGACACGGAAACGTTATAGAGCGTCTCGAAGCCGGGGTGAAACCGCTCGATAAAGCGCTTAAATTTAGCGTCCTTCCTTATCATCTTTTGTGTGATGCGTTCATAGAATGATAGCATCCGGGAAAGGGAAGGAGCTGCTTGCAATGGCCCAGCTTATCGAATTTTTGATGTGGCTCATGTTGTTCGCCTCCATTACGCTCGCGTTTGCGATGATGCTGCTTGAATTCATTCTGCGCGATACGACGGAATACGATATGGAATTTCTTTGGAACCATCAATATACGCTGCAAGATTTACATCTCGACCGCAAGGATTCATAGGATAGCGGAACGTTGGCGCCCGATTTCGTTCGGCCGTTCTTGTTCTGCGCTCGCCGGTCGGCAAAACCGCACAATAAAAAGCCCGGAGTACGCGCAGATGCGCGAATCCGGGCTTTCCTGGTTATTGGGGTAACGCTGCGCCGCGCGAGCCGGACGGTGCGTGCTCCGCGGACGGAAGCTTCCCGGTGCGGACAAGCACGTTCTGCAGCGCTTCGGAGACCTGGGCGTCGAACTGCGTGCCGCTGTGTCTGCGAAGTTCTTCGCCGCCGTCTCGACGGACAGCTTCGGCCGCAGCTTACACCCGCTTCCCTTATGGTGTCAACAACAAGAAACCCTTTCAACCTGCGGCTCCGGTTGAAAGGGTATTTCGCTGTGTCCATTCCGTTACACGGGTAAAATTCAAGTCCCGGCCGCTTACACGCGGGGACTCGAAACGTTCGCCGCCTTCGCACGGAACCGCATCCGGGATGCGCCGTACACCAGGGCCAGCAGCAGCACATAGAGCGTCACGAGCACCCATAACGCAACCGATACGGACAGTTGGTCCATACACCACCCGGTCAGCAGCGGGATGAGCGCCCCGCCCACGCCGCCGGAGGCGATCAGTATGCTGGTTATCCGTTCTTCCATGCCCGGGAAAAATCCATTCGCGTACACGAGCGCAACCGCAAACATGCCCGACATCAATAGCCCCAGCAGCAGCACCAGCGCATAGCTCGAGAACACCGTATCGGCCATGGCGAATAAGCTTAAGACGGCGGCCCCGCTGGCGCAGCTGACCAGCAGGTAACGGGCTTTTCCCCAGCGGCCGGCCAATTGGGCGGCGAACAGCCGTCCGACCGCCATCGCGCCCCAGAAGCAGGTGACGGAAAGCGCGCCGATCTCCGGCTTCACACCGACATTTTCAATCATAATGGACGGCAGGAAATTCGCGACGCTCATCTCCGCGCCGACATATAAAGCAAAGATGACGATAAACAAAGTCAACAGCCCGATCAAACCGCCGGGAAGACCTTTGAACGAAGGCACGGCGCCCGCCTGCACGGCGTTCGACGCCGATTTCGCCATCACAGCAGACATTCGCCCGAGCGGCAGCACGGCCCATAACACGAAGACGAGCAGCGACAGCAGGCTTAAGGCGAGAAATGACCCCCGCCACCAGCCTGCGGCGATGAACAACGACACCAGCAAAGGCATGACCAGGGCGCCGACGCCGAAGAACACTTCGATGCGGGCCATGGCGACCGTCTTGCGCGATTCTTCGAAGTGCCCGATCACGACGGCGCCGATGATCGTCTCCACCATACCGAATCCGAAGCCGGCGAGCGGAGCGATGGCGAGTACGATTCCCCATGGGGGCAGCGTAAAGAAGACCATTTCGCCCAAGGCCATGCAGAACAGGCTAACCAGCAGAGCGCCCCGCTTGCCCAGCTTCTGACTAAACCACGGACCGGCTAACACGCCGATTAAAAATCCGAAAAATTGCAGGGCGACGAGTTGTCCCCCCGCGCTGTAATCTTTCCTGTAATGGGCAAGCAGCTCGGGCATTAAAGCGCCGATAATGACATGCGCCAAGCCGATGAGCAAATACGATATGCATCCTGTCCAAAAAAACGTTCTCACTTTCCAGCCTCCGTCCCCGTTGCTCCTTCTACCCCCTGAATCTTCACTTTAACGGATCAAAGCATAGATTACAACAACGTTTGCGGAGTTTATGAAGAATAAAGGACCGGCCCTCCCGCCATCCTAAAAAGGCAGCACCTTGCTTCTATATCCGAGAAGGGACGTGAAAGAAGATGAGCCATTCCAAACGCCGCCAGGAAAACGAGTGGAAAATCCGCAAGCAGTCCCCGCATCCCCACGGTAAGATCAAGTCGCTTGCCGAATATTCGGACGAATACGATGCCCGGCATTCGCAGCAGTAAGCGGTCGTAAATGCAAGCTGCTCGTGCCCTGCGTAATTGTAACGAACAGGTGTTTCGCACCAAAGCACACCTTCCCGCCCGGGAGGTGTGCTTCTTGATCATCGCGGCGCTAACCGTTTATTTTCCTGCCAGCCGCTCCTGCGCCATCCGGATCATCTCGCGCACCATCGCGCCCCCGATTTGCCCGCCGATTTGCCCGGCCTGCTCCGTAGACAAATGGCCGTTGCCGTTCGGTTGGAGCGGGATGCCGAGAGATCGGGCCACCTCGTACTTGACGTTGTCCGGTTGCGCGGAATTCGTGCTGTATCCCTCCCTGCGCATCACTTCGGCCTTGAATTGGTCCAGGGCGTAACCGGCCCCGGGCACAACGGTTCTTCTGCTTCTTCTTCTGGCCATTCTGCCATCCTCCTTACCGTTTTGCAGTTCTTGTTGCAAAGGAAGTAAAGCTGCGATATGATAAAAATAAGAACATATGTTCTTGTCAATCCTTCCTTTCGAGGTGTACGATATGAGAGCGAACTATGAGCCGATAAACGCGAAGCAGGTTTTGAATCCCGTCAAAAGTCCCTCGATGCCGTTCGACTGGTCGATTAACCCGTACCGCGGATGCCAGCACGGTTGTAGTTTCTGTTATGCCAGGTCAACTCATACATTCCTGGGATTGGATACGGACGATACCTTCCAACGCCATATCTTGTTCAAGCAAAATGCGGCCGCGGCGCTGGAATCGCAGCTGGAACGCATGCTTCGCCAGAAGAACGGACGAAGCCGCATCGGCAAAGTGGCGATCGGGACCGCCACCGATCCTTATCAGCCGCTCGAGAAGAACGAGCAGCTTACGCGCCAATGCCTTGAAGTGTTGGCCGCCTATCATATTCCGGCCAGCATTACAACCCGTTCCCCCCTTGTTTTACGGGATGTGGACCTGCTGCGGAAAATTCCCGGCTGCACCGTGAACGTAAGCGTGAACACGCTGGACAAATCGGTATGGCGCAGCTTCGAGCCGATGTCGCCCGCGCCCGAACCGCGACTGGACACGGTGCGCCGCTTGCGGGAGCATGGCGTGGACGCCGGCGTGTTTCTGGCGCCGATGCTGCCTTGGATCACGGACGGGGCCGAGCAATTGGAGCCGCTCGTCGGGCGCATCGCGCAAAGCGGCGCCACCTTCGTAATGGGCTCCGTCCTCCGCTTGAACACCGCCGCGGTGAAATCATGGTTTTTTCATTCGCTTCGCCTGCATTACGCTCCGCTAGTAAGCCGGTATGCGCAGCTGTATGCAGGCTCGCCGTCGGCGCCGAAGCCATACCGCGAGCAGGTTATGGAACGGCTGGACCGCCTGCTGCAATCGAACGGGCTAACGGCCTATAAACCGCTGTCGGGTCAGCATACTAGTCCGAGCCCTGACAACGCAAAAAACACCGAACAACGTCCGGTGCAGCTGGCTTTCGATATTTAACGATTCGCATCCTCCGTGACCCTAAGCCGGGAGTCGGCGGTAAACCATAACTTATAGCTGATCAGGCTGAGCAGCATCGCTGTCAATGCGGCCGAAGAAGCCAGAATGAACATGATCAGCACCTGGTAGCGCACCGCTTCGATCGGGTCCGCCCCGGCTACGATCATGCCGGTCATCATCCCCGGGAGCTGTACCAGTCCGACGGTTTTCATCCCGTCCACCGTCGGAATCATGCTGGCGCGAACCGCACGCTTCAGCGAGCCTTGAACCGCCTGCCGGGCCGTAGCTCCCAAGGCGAGCAGCGTCTCCATCTCACCGCGCGACGTCTCCATCTCGCGCTTCATTTGACTCAAGAACAAGCCCGATACGATCATCGCGGTGCCGATCGTGATGCCGCTGATCGGGATTATGTATTGGGCAGTCGGTTCAATCATGCGCAGCACGAGCAGCAATCCGATCGTAACCGCTTCAGTGCAGCCGATCGCCGCCGCGATCCGAAGGCGTAAGCCCTTCAGCCGTTTGGCCCGTCCGCCGGCATTCCATGAGGCTACGCCGATCATCATCAGCACGAGCAGCACGATGAGCGCGGGATGCCGCGAATCGAATACGAAGTGCAGCACATAACCGATGGCAAGCAGTTGAACGGCGGAACGAATCGTGCCGATCGCAATTTCTTTCTCCAATCCGAGCTTCTGGCGAATGGATAGAACCATTGTCACCGCCACGAAGATCAAGGTGCAGGCAAGCGCGGCGTTAGACATTCGCTTCATCCTTTCCGGCCGCAGGCCACTCGATGAAGCGACGAGCCGGTTCCGTTTCCGGTTGCCGGAAGAACGACGCCGTATCGCCCTGTTCCAGCAGCTGTCCATCGGCCATAAACCAGACGCGATCGCTGACTTGCTTCGCTTGCTCCAAATCGTGCGTGATCCAGACGCAGGCGGTGCCCTCCCGCTCCGACCACGCGTTCAGCCACTGTTCGACGGCGCGTTTGCTGCCGGGATCCAGGGATGCCGTCACTTCGTCCAGCAGCAGCACGTCGGGACGGGCAAGCAGCGTACGAACCAGGGCAGTGCGCTGCTTCTCTCCGCCGGACAGCTCGGACGCCGGCTTGCTCCAGGCGAGAGCTCCGAGGCCTAATGCCTCCATGCACGTGCGGGCAAGCTCCCGGTCAAACGGGGTGCCGTGCAAGCGGCTGACCGTCCGCAGGTTGTCCTCGACGCTTCCGGTCAACATCACGGCCTGCTGCGCAACGTAGCTCACCTTAGCTCTCCATTCCTGCGGCTTCCAATTGTCGGCTGGCTGACCGTGCAGCGATAGACCGCCTTCGTCCATGGCGTCCAGCCGGGCGATGATACGCAGCAGCGTCGTTTTGCCTTGCCCGGACACGCCGAGCAAGGCTACCCGCTGACCGCGATGGACCTCTGCGGTAATCCCTTGAAACAAATAACGGTCGGGGGCTTCGTGCCGGCGTTTGGATAATTGATCGATCGATAAGAAAACAGTCAAAGAAAAGGACCTCCCGATTAAAAGATCCGTCACGATAACATCGATTCGTGATACATACAGATCATTATAGGCGCTTATCTGCGGGAATGCACCAGTTTAGAATAAATCCGCCAAGAGAGAAATCCGGGAACTTTCCTCTTGCCCCTTCACTGTTACGAGCCCCGGTGGTATTGTTCCACCAGCTTGTCGAGCCTGCCGATCTGGTAGCCGTAATCGAAGAGCGACGCAGCCACGATTGCCAAGCGCAAATCCTCGTCCGGGCGCTCCCGGTTCTCCGCCATCATTTCGCGCATAAACCGGTTGCTGTCGGCTTCCACGCGCTCGATTTCCGGCGGCTCGGTTTCCTTCAGCTTTTCATCAAATTTCAGCAGCACATGCTCGTGAAACTTAATGAGCTTCTCCAGATGCCGGTCGAAGGCCTTATCAATCTCCTCGCTCCGGTCGGCCTGAAAATAATGCTGCTCCACTGCCTCGAGCACATCAAGCCCCTTGCGCAGCGTCGCATGCATCTGCTGGTACACGACGAGATCGCGGATTTTGCTGAATTTGGCGCCCTTCAGCTTCTTGTACTCCTCTTCGAGCAGCTTGAATTTGGCCTCGATTCCGCCGAGCGCGTCCTCCAGCTTCCGCTTCTCGTCGCGAAACACGCTCTCCTTCAGCTCGTCGGACACGGCCGTCCGGAGCAGCAGCGAAAGCTTCGCGAACACGCTTTCGATCTGCGCCACGAACTGTTCCCGAGGATTCGGGGGAATGAAGAAAATGTTGATCAGCGATGCCGTTCCGATCCCGATCAATATTTGCAAAAAGCGGTTCAACGCAAACTGCCATTGGCCGGATGCTTCCATGACCGCAATGACCGTGACAAGCGTCAGCCCGACGGTCTCCTCCATTTTCAGCTTTAAGCAAATCATGATGACCAGCACGCACATAAGCCCGATTGCGAACGGGTCTTTCGATAAATACATACCTGCCCCAAGCGCGAGCACCGCGCCCAGCGTATTCGTCTGCAGCTGCTCAAGAAAGTGGCGCCAGGAACGATAAATCGTCGGCTGCATCGCAAAAATGGCTGCCACCGCGGCAATAACCGGCGAAGAGATGTGCAAAAACGAACTGATGTATAAGGAAACGGTTACTGCAATCCCGGTTTTCAGCATACGCGCGCCGAACGTCACGATGATCCCTCCTTGTGAGCTAATGAACCGTCAGTCGAATCCGGAAGCGATCGTCGCCTCATCTGCGGCGTACCGGACCAGCTCTTCCCCAAGTGACGAGGCTATTATCCCGGCTTCAAGCGCGCAATCGCAGGCGCTGCAGCGGAACGTTCCGCCGCCGGACACGACGATGTATGAGGTCGTAGTCGAGAGCAGCTGCGGCCTGACTTGATGGCCGGCCGACGGCTCCAGCGTGCCCGCGGGAGAACGCGGACTGTTCCCCTTTGGCCGGACCCGGTCAGCAGCGAATCGTATTCGATACGTGCGGCAAGCGGGGCGGCTCTCGGTTGCGGCTGCGCTCGAAACTACATCTGTCTCTAGCGATTATACCGGGCTTAAGCCGCTCTAGCAACCGTCAAATCGGCGGCAGCGGCCTGTATCCGCCCTATCCGGATCCTATCCCAATCTATATCGAAAAGGAGGTTCTCCAGATGCGCTTCGGGCACATGCCGACGCCGCGCTGAAGCCATTAAAGGCTTGCCCGGCGGGCCGCCATTAACGTCGGCTGAAACCCGGCCTGCCCGCCGCGTACAGCATCGCAAAGCTGATCGCGATCATGGCGAAACACCAGAGCCAGGCCAAGCCCAGGTTGCCGGCATCGACCGCGAAGTAAATGGCGGTCGGTACGGTTTGCGTGCGGCCCGGGATATTGCCCGCCAGCATGAGCGTCGCGCCGAACTCCCCGAGCCCGCGCGCAAAGCCGAGCACATAACCGGACACGAGCGAACGCCACGCTAAAGGAAGCGTAATAAACCGCAGCACCTGCCGCTCGCTCGCCCCCATCGAACGGGCGGCATCCTGCAGATCGGCGTCGGCCGACTGAAAACCGACCTTCAACGTCTGGTACACGAGCGGGAAGGCGACGACGACGGCGGCGATGACGGCCGCTCCCCAGCTGAACACGATGGACTGTCCGAAGACGTTCTCGAACAGCCGACCGACCGGACTCTGCCGACCGAACACGACGAGCAGTACGAACCCTACGACGGTCGGGGGGAGCACCAGCGGCAGCATGATGAACGTCTCCACGATCGTCCTGCCCCGGAATTTCGCCAGACTCATGCGCCATGCGACCCAAGCGGCCGCGACGAAAACGACGGCGCTGGCGATTAGCGAAACCTTCAGCGACAAGGCCACCGGCTCAAGGAAGGCAGCCCCATTCATCCTGCTCATCGTTATCGTCCCGGCAGGCGGAAGCCGTATTTGACGAAGACAGACGAAGCCGCTTCAGACTGCAAATACGTGTACAGCCGCTTCGCTTCCTCCGGATGCTTCGACGCTTTCACCAAACCGATCGGATATTCGATCGCGCTATAGCTTTTCGGGTCGATCGTGAACGCCACCTTCGCCTTCGTGGACGCCAGCGCATCGGTTTTATAAACGATTCCGGCCTCCGTGTTGCCCGTCTCCACGTAACTCAGCACTTGCCGGACATCCTTGGCATATACGATCTTCGCCTGAACCGCATCCCACAGCTTCTGATATGTAAGTGCTTCCTTTGCGTAGGCGCCGGCCGGTACCGATTCCGGTTGACCGACCGCAAGCTTTTTCACTGCAGGCTCGGCCAGCTGTTCGAGCGAGGCGAGCGATACGCCGCCGTCCGCCGGAACGACGACGACGAGCTCATTGGTCAGCAGATTCGATTGCCACTTGCCATCGATAAGCCCCTTCTCGAGAAGAGCTGCCATTTGCTTATTCCCGGCGGAAATAAACACGTCGCTCGGCGCCCCCTGCTCGATTTGCTGCTGCAGCGTGCCCGACGCTCCCAAATTAAAAGTCAGCTTGATGTCGGGATTATGGAGCTCAAAGTCGGCTTGAACCTCCTTCAAGCTGTCCGTTAAGCTCGCAGCCGCCGATACGACCAGCTCTACCTGAGGAGCAGGCTTCCCGGCCGTACACCCCGTCATCGTCGCAACCCCAAACAGAATCAAACAAATGAATATCCTTCGCATTAACCCAGTCATCCCCTTCGCGCCCCCATTCTTTTTACTTTCATGTCTCGAATTGTAGCACAACCTAAGTTCTATTTAAATATATTTAGTTATAATTAGTTATGTTTAATTATAATCAACGCGAACATCCCTTCGGCCATCGCTGGAGGGATGTTCTTATTTTCGGTATAATAGCCTTAAGGCGGTGAAGCTGTTGTCCCACGAACTTTCGTATACAACCGAAGACATTGCAAAAATTTTAAAAATATCCAAGCTCACGGTGTACGATCTGATCAAAAAAGGCGAATTGCCCGCGTACCGGGTAGGCCGCCAAATGCGCGTCGACGCCGACGACTTGGAACGATATAAGGCCAGAGCGAAGGGCGGGAACCTGCGTCCGGCCGTCCCTCAGCCCGAGACCGTGCGTCTGGACACGATCCGCGAGACGGCGGGCGTCAGGCCGCTTGTCATTACCGGACAAGACGTGAGCCTCGACATCTTGACGAAGCATATCGAGAAGCGGACGAAATCGTACCGGCCGCTGCGTTCCCATGTCGGAAGCCTGGACAGTCTCATCGCGATGTATCAAGGCCAAGCCGACATCGTCAGCACCCACCTGCTGGATGGAGATACGGGCACGTACAACGTCCCTTATGTCCGCAAGCTGCTGACCGGCCATGCCTACGTCGTCCTCAACCTTGTCGTGCGGGGGGCAGGTTTATATGTGCGCCGCGGTAATCCGAAGCGGATCTTGGGTTGGGCCGATCTCGCAAGAGACGACATCCGGATCGTGAACCGGGAAAAGGGTGCGGGAGCGCGCGTGCTGCTCGACGAGCAGCTGCGGCTGCATGCCCTCTCTTCCCGTGATGTGAACGGTTACGACGACGAGGAGTCGAACCATCTGGGCGTGGCCGGCAAAGTGGCGAGCGGGGAAGCTGACGCCGGTGTCGGCATCGAGCGGGCAGCGTCGATGGTGGGCGTCGATTTCATTCCGCTTATTCAGGAGCGGTATGATCTGGTCATGCTGAAACATCCGCACAATGAGGAATGGATCGGACTGATCACGGAAATTGTCCGTTCGGATGCTTTCAAGAAAGAGCTTCGTTCGATCCAGGGGTACGATCTTACGCATACGGGGACGGTCATGTATGAGTGTTGACCGCTGCAATATGTCGAAACGAACATCAAGTCGAGGTGAACACGTGGATCAAGAGCTGAACCAAGAGCCAACGGAACCGTATACAGATGCGGAGCTCCCGTCTCATAAACGATGCGCGCACTGTCAGGAAATGAAGCCGCTTACCGACTTTTTGCGGCGAACCGGCAGACGTTCCGGCAAATCGTCCCGCCGCGGCGCATGCCGCGCTTGCCGGATGGAACGCAAGCCGCAAAGCGGCGAAACGCCGGGCCAAGAAGCGAGGGCCCGAAAGCGGCCCCGCTCACGCAAGCGGGCCGCCGCCCGGCCAGCGGCTGAGGAGGCGCTTGTTCTTACGCCGAAGCGGCGGATCAGCCGGCCGCTGCCTATCCCGCCGCCAAGGCCCAAAGGACCGGACGTGTCTGTGCTGCGGGTCAACCGCGAAGGCTTCGTCTGGATGCGGGGCCGCACGGATAAAGGCCGCCGCTGGCAGCAGGAAACGGATCTTGAAACGGCGGTAACGCTTGTGCGGGAGTTTGCAGCCGTCGTCGTCAACCGGCATACGATTCGTCGCGTGTATACCAATAGAATGTTCCGCCTTTACATTTTGACGCGCGACCACTACACCTGCCACTTCTGCGGCGAATACGGCGATACGATCGATCATCTGCTCCCCCGTGCCAAAGGCGGTCACACGACGCCCGTCAACTGCGTCTGCGCCTGTCACATCTGCAATCAGGAGAAGGCGGATCGCAGCCTGGATGAGTTTATCGTATCCGAAGATTAGCCATGCCAAAGACCGCCCGGATTCCTTCCATCCCGGACGGTCTTTTCTGTTTGCCAGCGGCGCCGCTCGCCGGTTGCCGACCAGCTTACGCCCCGCTCTTTCTCTTCATCAGGGTCCAAGCCCCCGCGACGATCAACACGATGCCAACGATCGGTCCATTGACCATCCATTGACCGAAGAGAGAACCGACGGCGAATACGGCAAAAAACAGGACCGACAGCACCATCAAAATGTTGATCGGAATCAGCAGCCACTTGTTTCGGCCGCCGAGCCAATAAAACTCGAACAGCCCGATCGCAACCGCTAAAATAAACCCGGGCCACATCGTCCCCCAGCTATCGAACAGCATGGAGATTTGGCACACGATCCCCGCCGTAAACAAAATGCCCCCGGGAATCAAGAGGCCCGCTCCCCGCGGCGCCGTCATCGAGAAATACAGCCAGTGGAAAAACAATCCTAGCGGAATGACGAATAAGCTCGGCCAGAAATAACCGAAAATGTCGCCTGCTCCGAACGTTGCCCCGCGGTTTAGAAACAAGCTGGCTCCCAGCAGAATGAAAACGGCTCCGATGATCGTCCGTTTGTTCATGAGTAGACACTCCTTTATCGCTCCAAGTTCATTACAACCAACTTACCATATCCCGGAACTTGGCGTCCCCCTGCTTGGGTAAGGAAGCCGACTGGACTTTAGTCCAGTATTTGCCGTCTTCTTTGTCGTGCGTATATTACTGCAAATAGATCAAATAAACCGCTACGATACCGCCGTCCGCCAAAGCGTGACTGATGAAGCCTCCGAGCAGCGACCGCTGCTTTCGATACATCCAGCCCCATAATAGACCGGCCATGAACACCAGAAGAACGGCCAGCACATCGCAAGGCCATTCGAACATCGGGACTAACCACAGCAAATGGTACAGGCTGTAGAAAATCGAGGTGAGACCGATCGCCAATCCGGCATGCAGCTGTTTTTCCAGCTTCCGGTACATGTAGCATCTCCAGTAGATTTCTTCCAGGAGCGGATTGACGACGACCAGAATGACGATGTACCAGACCGCGTGCCTGGAGAAGCCCCATGCCTGCAGCAGCGGTTTCAGTTCCGTCACATCAAAGAGAAGAGGCCGCAGCAAGGCCACCGTCATCGGGATGACAACCAGTAAGACGATGCCCAAGATAAGCCCGTATTTCAGATTCTTCTTATGGACCCGGAATCCGAGCTGCTTCAAGTTTTCGGATAACGTACTCTTTTTTTGAAGCAGGCCGTCCGCCAGCGGAATCAGCAGCAGCCACCCGTAAAATAAGGCAAATGTGTAAAGCATGCTGTTCAGTCCTTGCAGCCCTAACAAAATCATCGCCGTCGGCCCGATCATCAGCACAAAGAGACGCATCATCCTTCAACTCCATCCCGTCGTCCTTTTGCGCTTATTGTAACCAATTCCAGCCAGCTCCAACAGGACGAACTTCGGCCGGCATCTCCCCGACCCATTTAGAGCCGCGGATAAAACAACCACTTGAGAAGAAAATACATGCACAGCACGTTGAGAATAAAAATGAAGGGAATGCCTACGGTAAACGATTCATGCTTCGTTTTGTGGCGCCACACCTGCATGGCGATCCACACGCCCGCCGCCCCGCCAAGGAAGGCCCATAGAAACAGCCGTTTTTCCGGCACCCTCCGGCTCTTCCTCTTCGCTTTCATTTTATCGGCTCCCATGACGATAAACCCGATCACATTCACGATCAGCCCATAGATCAGGACCACGTACATTAGCTCCACCGCCTGTTTCCGCTGCCGCCTGTTCTGACAGCGCTTATCTGTTCCGCCCGGCCGGATCGGTTAATCCCGGCTGCGTTCCGAATCCAACATTCGACATTTTTCCGCCAAATTCCTGCTTTCGCATTTCGTTTGCAAAGCCTAAGCGGTACGCCGCAAGCGAGCATACGATAGAGCAAGTCCATACAGAAAGAAGAAATCCGCCATGTGACCGTCTTGTTGGATCGGCCGGATCGGGCCTTAATTTTAGTAAGCGGGGGTGAGGGATCATGATCAAGCTGGAGCACATCCTGAAAGTGCTTGCCGACGATAAAGACATGAAGAAGATGTTCAACGATATGAGCAAGCTGGAAAAGGACATCGATAAGCTCTTCAAAAGCATGGAAAACTTACAGAAGTCGAATAAGCTATGAACCAGCCGCAACTCGCGCAAGGCCATTCCCAGAGCGGAATCCTCCGCCCTGAGAATGGCCTTGCGCCGGTTTACCCGGCGCCTTCGCCGTTACAGCTTCCGGGAAGTCAGTTTCGCTTGCGTATATAACAAGAGGTAATCGTGCCCTCCCGCCTTCGAATCGGTGCCGGACATATTAAAGCCTCCGAACGGGTGAACGCCGACCAACGCTCCGGTACACTTCCGGTTCACATACATATTGCCGCAATGCATCTCTTCGAGCGCATACGCGATTCGAGCTTCATCCTGCGAGAAATACGACCCGGTCAAGCCGAATTCCGTATCGTTGTACAGCGCAATCGCTTCTTTGTAATCTTTAGCTTTGCCGATGGCCAGCACCGGCCCGAAAATTTCCTCCTGCATAATGCGCGCTCTACCGTCCACATCGGTAAAAACGGTAGGTTCAATGTAATACCCGTTGCCTTGCGCTTTCCCTCCGCCAACGAGCAGCCGTCCTTCCGTCTTTCCAATTTCAATGTACGCCAAAATTTTATCGTAAGCCTGTTGATCGGATACCGGTCCCAACGGATAGTTCAGCTCCGGCAAGCCGACCGTCAGTTTCTCCGTATGCTCCTTGACCAGCTGCACGATACGGTCGTACACCGACGCCACGGCAATAACCCGTGAGCCGGCCGAACACTTCTGCCCTTGGAATCCGAAGGCCGAAGCTACGATGGCCTTGGCGGCTTCTTCCAGATCCGCCGTTTCATCGACGACGATGCCGTCTTTACCGCCCATTTCCGCGATCACGCGCTTCATCCAAATTTGTCCTTCGTTCGTCTGGGCGGCCAATCGGTTGATCCGAAGTCCGATTTCCTTGGAGCCCGTGAAGCTGATAAACCGCGTCTTCGGATGCGACGTCAAGTAATCGCCGACTTCCGCCCCGCTTCCGGGAATAAAGTTGATGACGCCGTCCGGCAGCCCGACCTCTTCCATCAGCTCCACAAACTTGTGGGCGATGACCGGCGTGACGGATGCCGGCTTCAACAGCACCGTATTGCCGCTGACAACCGCGGCGGCGGTAATGCCTACGCAGATCGCCAGCGGGAAGTTCCAAGGCGGAATGACGATCCCGACGCCAAGCGGGATGTAGGTCAAGCGGTTTTCTTCCCCTGGGAGCTTCGTTAAAGGCCGGTGTGTATGCGTCTCGCTGAGACGGATCATCTCCCTGCCGTAATATTCCATAAAATCGATCGCCTCGGCCGTATCCGCATCGGCTTCGGCCCAGTTTTTCCCGGCTTCGTACACCATCAGCGCGGAAAACTCATGCTTGCGCTCGCGCATCAGCTTCGCCGCCCGGAATAAATAACAGGCCCGGTCGACCGCCGTTGTTTTTTTCCACGTTTCGAACGTGTTCAAGGCCGCGTTCATCGCTTTCTCCGCCAAGTCTTGAGTCGCCTTGCTCACGTGTCCGATCACTTGATCCACATTCCCGGGATTAACGGAAACGATCTTCTGCTCCGTCATTACCTTCTCCGATCCGATCCGGAGCGGATAATCCCGCCCAAGCTCCGCTTTCACTTTAAGAAGCGCCGCTTCCATCGCCTGTTTGTTTTCAGGCCGCGAGAAATCGGTAAACGGTTCGTTTTGAAAGGGGGTTACGGTATATTCGGTCATCGGGCAGTCTCCTTTATGGTTCAGGTTTGGCCGCTAGGTCCAGACGCAGAATTTCGAAGCTTCGACCGCCACGATCGACGAATCGGGCTCCATGATACAGCTATATTCAACAAACCCCCACTCCATGAATGGGAGACCATGCTGCATACGATAAACCGGATCGGGCGGCAGTTCCTGCTCTTCAAGCTCCGTATGAAGCAGCGGCGAAACGCCGGATTCGAACGTACGGTCATTTGATGATATAATCGATCATTATACGAAGCTGAGGTGATCTTAAGTGACTTACGATTTTGACCGCCGTATCGATCGGCGGCATACGCGCTCTTACAAATGGGATCAAAACGATAAACTCTTCGGGGATTCCGACGTTCTTTCCCTATGGGTTGCCGATATGGATTTCTTAAGTCCTCCCGCCGTTCAGGCGGTCTTGGAGAAACGGGCCGCTCTGGGCGTATACGGCTATGCCATTCGGAGCAACAGCTACTTCGATGCCATCGTAAATTGGTTCGAGCGGCGTCACGGCTGGTCGATCGATCCGAAATGGATCTCGGATTCCCCCAGCATCGTCACGACGCTAAGCTTAGCGGTCGAGCTGTTCAGCGAGCCGGGCAGCCAGGTCGTCCTGCAGTCGCCGGTCTATTATCCGTTCTATGACGTTATCCAAGGCAACGGCCGCATCGTAGCCAAAAACCCGCTCGTGCTCCGCAACGGCCGTTACGAGATGGATTACGATCATTTGGAATCGTTGTTCCAGGGGGGCGCGAAGCTGCTGCTCTTATGCAGCCCGCATAATCCGGGAGGCCGCGTATGGGAGCGCGAGGAGCTGCTCCGGCTCGGCGACTTATGCCTGAAGCATGGAGTCACCGTCATTTCCGACGAGATTCACTGCGATTTGGCATTGTCCGGTCACAAGCACATCCCGTTCGCTTCCCTGTCACCCGAGCTCGCGGACATCACGCTTACCGGCTTGGCCGCGACCAAAACGTTTAATTTGCCGGGGCTTCAAACGTCTTATATCGTGGCTTCCAACCCGTCCATGAAGCGAAAGTTCGATCATCGGATCAAAACGCTCAGTCTGCATATGGCCCATCATTTTGCCCAGGACGCGGTGGAAGCTGCTTATAACGAAGGGGAAGCTTGGCTGGATGAAATGCTTGCTTATGTAGAGGGGAATTTATCCTATACGCTCGCCTATTTCAAGGAGCATTTGCCGGAAGCGAAGCCGCTGCGGCCGGACGGCACCTACTTGCTGTGGATCGACTGCCGCGATTTGGGCTTAACCGTCAGCGAGCTGAAAGCCCTAATGTTTAAACAAGCCAAAGTAGCCTTTAGCGATGGTTCGGTGTTCGGAACGGAAGGCGAAGGCTGGCTTCGCATCAACCTGGCTTGTCCCCGTTCCATCGTGGAGCAGGCGCTGCGTCAGTTCGTCCAAGCGGCTCGAAACCGTTAAGGAAACAGAAAAAAGACCGTCGCTGCACGGTCTTTTTCTGTTTAGACTGCAGTAGTCGTATCCCGGCAAGCTCCTGCTGATTTTAGGGTTCGAGCGGAACCGTGATTTCCAGCTCCTTCAAGTATCCTGGCGGGGTCAGTTCACGGGTGACGAAGGTCAGCTGTTCTTTTTCAGTGAAAGCCGGGAATTCCTTGACAAACCTATAATGTACCGGATCCACGGTGATGGAAGGCTTTTGCAGCTGAAGGTACTTGTTCCCGCCGCTGTCTTCGATCCATAATGGTTTTGCCTGCTCCTGAGGAATAAGCCCTTCCGTTCTATAATGAACCAGCGTTTTATCGGGTAAGCGTTCCACCTGGGTGATCAATAGATGACCGGCTTCTCCCTGCGATAACGATATCGGCTTTTCTTCTGTGGGCATCTGGTCTAAAGGCGCCTTCGATTCTTTTAAAGGTCCTTGGAATGGAAGATCAACGAAAGGGCGGATCGTAATGGTTTTGGCAATGGGCTGACGGGCCCGTAACGCTGTGAGAAGGTTGATATGGATATTTTTGCCGTCCGTTTGTCCCCTGCCGCTTCCACTGCGCCTTTGCAATTGCGTGCCTTTATCGTCGAACAGATCGTACTGGATAAACCGGCCGGCATCAGCAGGTTGCTTCACCTCTACATCAAGCTCTGTTGAGCCAGGTGTGAAGAGAACCTTCTTCACCGTTAGTGTGATATCCCCATACGATTTAGTGATCATTGGCAGGACCACTTTATTGGTCGAGGCCATCTTTGTTACAGGTATCGAAAAGCTCCACCGCCCTTTCGTGCTTCCTATTTGGCTGATATCCATCTGCAGTTTAAAGTGATTGGGCAAATCCTCTGCCGGCATCAAGTCGATGACCCCTGCATAAGTATGCTCATCGACCGGACTTCCGGTACCGCTAAGGGCGGGCTCCAACAACTCCGAGATGACGCCGACCGACATATCCTCCAAATAATGCAGCTTCACGACGAGCCGCAGTGTATCCTCCAGACGGTTTACCGCCTCCCACAAATCCACCTTGCCATATTCCGCAGATTCGGCATGCTCTTCAGGCAGAACGGCAACCGGTATCGTTCTTTTGCGCTGGCGCAGGAATTGGTTGCACTCGTTAATCAAGATTCTCATAAACCAGGTTTTGAAAAAATGCGGTCGGGCGACTCGATACATAGGAAGCTCCAAAGCCTTCACCAACCGGGAGAATGCTTCCTTGTTCCCTTTTTGGGCCAGCAGGACGTCTATTTCTGTTATCACATGGAACTGCCTCCTTTTGTTGTCTAAGCATTAGATGCCCCAGCTCTTCGAACGGTTCACGCAGCCCATTTTTTTGATTACGCCCCACATTCATTTTACCTGCACCGGTGCGGCGCTTTCCGCAAAAAATCGCCCATCGGCTTGCCTTGAAGGCAAGCCGATGGGCGATCTCCTTAAGATCCGAACGGTTGGAACGCATTCAAATCCCGATAAAATTCAGCAAATTGCTTAAGGTCTAATTGCTGCTGACCGTCTGAAAGGCTAATGGACGGATCGGGATGCACTTCGACCAAGAGGCCATCCGCACCGGCAGCAAGTGCGGCTTTGGCGCACGGCAATACAATATCTTTACGGCCGGTCGAATGACTTAAATCAACCAGGACCGGCAAGTGGCTTTCCTTCTTGAGTATAGGTACCGCCGAAATGTCCAGCGTGTTCCGGGTCCATTTCTCATACGTTCGTATGCCCCGCTCCATAAGTATGACCTGAGCGTTGCCGCGGGAGACGATATATTCCGCGGACAGAAGAAGCTCCTCCAGCGTTGCCGAATTACCTCTTTTCAGCAGCACCGGGATGCCCGAGTCGCCAACGGCCTTTAATAAAGAAAAGTTCTGCATATTTTTCGCGCCAATTTCTACCATATCGATATATTGTCCAGCCAGCTCCAGCTCTGACGAATCCATGATTTCGCTGACTGTAATCATCCCGAATTGCCCGCCGACTTTATGTAAAATCTCGAGACCTTCCTTGCCGAGCCCTTGAAAATCGTAAGGAGAAGTTCTCGACTTGTAAGCCCCGCCCCGCAATATCGTAACGCCTTGCGCTTTAAGTGAGGCCGCCACTTCGTACATTTGACCATAGCTTTCCACCGTGCAGGGGCCGGCTACAAGGACTTTGTCGGGTCCGCCAATTCCAACCCCTTTAATGTGAATGACCGTATCCTCGTGTTTTCGCTTTCGGGTCACGAGCAGATGCTTCTTATGCTCCTCTTCCAACAGCTCCAGGGATGCTTTGAAAATTTGTTTAAATAAATGCCTGACTGTTGCATCGTCGAAGGGGCCTTTATTTTTCTGGACTAAATTTTCCAGCATCCTGCTTTCGCGAACCGGATCGAATCGGGGGATGCCTTGCTTTTGCTTTTCAATGCCTATTTTCTCGACAATTTCAGCCCGGTTGGATATCAATTCGAGAATTTGAACGTTGATTTCGTCCAACTTATTTCTAAGGGCTTCCAAATCTGAAGTACTCATGCTATACAGCTCCTTTTTTGACTGAAACTCCCAAGTATCTGGTTCATATATCGATTGATCCTATTATAAAACACCTTTATAATGGAAAGTAACCCGTGCTTCCGCACTTTAAAACTTAAAAGCAGAAGAGAGTGTTGAGCGTGTACAACAACCCCGATATCCCTTTACGGGAAAAAAATATAATCTTAATCGGTTTTATGGGTGTGGGCAAGACGACCATAGGTCATCTTCTCGCCAAAAAACTGTATAGAGATTTTATCGATGTCGATTATGAAATTGAGCAGCAGTACAAGATGCCTATCACGCAAATTTTCAAATCTTTCGGCGAAACGAAATTCCGCCAAATGGAAAAGGAATATATTACCAATTTATGCACAAATTCCCGGTTGAAAATTATTTCTCTTGGGGGAGGCGCATTTATGCAGGAAGAAATCAGAAACATCTGCTTGTCCACGTCCATCGTCTTTTTCCTTGATCTTACCTGGGAGACCTGGAAAGACAGGCTGCAGCTCATTGTAGACAGCCGACCTGTCTTACAGAACAAATCTTTGGAAGAGATTGAAAATTTATTTTACACCCGGCAAAACCTATACGCATTAAATCATTCAAGCGTTAACACCGACCACCTGGACCCGGAAGAGGCCGCCGATTACATTATTAACACGCTGAAGCTGGGTTGGGAGATTTACTCGTAGTTACGTCGTAAAGCTGCCTCGTCATGCACCATGCGGCCTGTCCGGGGCAGACCGCATCGTATTCTTTCGTCACTCTGATGATGAAAACAATTGATAGCAAACGGTTACATAAACAAATTAAATCGATAAAAATAACTAGAAAAATTATATCCTTTGCAAGCAAGCGGCGTCAATACGAAATAAAACAAGCCTCCAAATTCCACGATTTAAGCGGGCTCGGAGGCTTGTTTTTCGCTTCCTCAAAGACAAGAATTATTTCGATACTTTAATCCGTTCTTCCAAAGGCTTGAATTCCTTCTCTCCGGCCGGGGCCGTCGGTTTCCCGAATGGCATCTGGGCGATGAGCTTCCAGGATTGCGGAATGATCCAGGACGTCTTCACTTTTTCATCGATCAGAGGATTGTAGTGCTGTACACTAGCACCCAGTCCTTCGTTCTCAAGCGCAGTCCATATGACAAATTGAAGCATGCCGTTCGATTGCTGCGACCAACTGGGGAAATGTTCCGAATAGCTTGGAAAGCTCGCCTGCAGCCCTTCAATCACAGTCATATCTTCGAAGTAGAGTACGGTGCCGTGCCCGCTTCTAAAGCCGTTTATGCGTTGTTCGGTCGATGCGAATTGATCCGCTTGCACAATACCGCGCAAAATTTCCTTCGTCAAATCCCATAACTTATGATGCTGTTCTCCCAGCAATACAAGCACTCTCGCGCTTTGCGAGTTAAAGGCGGACGGCGTATATTTCACCGCTTCCCGAATGATTTCAACAATGCGCTCATCCGAAATCGGCGATTCCTGGCTAATCCCATAAATCGTGCGTCTTTCCCGTACTGCTGTTAAAAAATCTTTTCCTGTTCCTACCGCTTCTGCCATGTATCTGTCCTCCGGATGTGATGTCATACTCCGTTATTTTGATCTTAGTCGTCGCCCGCTATACAAACGCCTCAAAAAAAGGCGTATTTATGGTAAATACATCTAAATTGTTCGAAAGTTATAATTTATTGTTGTATTGCTGGATGATTCTTGAATTCACTCTTGATTCTACTATAATTGTGATAGTTAAAAGGTAAACCTAGGGGGATAAAACCTAATGATAGGAGTTCCCGAAATTCTAGAAGACCCGAAATTTATTGCAGCGTATGAGATCAAGGGGGAGCCTTCATGGAGTAAAACGTTGAATGAAAAAAAACAGAGTACCGATATTTTTTTCGTACAAGACGGCAGTGGGCAGTGTGTGATAGGCGAAATGATTTTCACTGTTGCGAGAGGAGATATCGTTATTTTTCCAACTTTAAGTTCCTATGAAATTATTTCATCCGTCCAGACACCGATCTCAGGAATCGTAATTTCCATCTCGAATGTGCAAATATCAGGAATGCCCAAAGGTTATTTAACCTCCCCGGACCAGTGCCCTGTCATTCCAACGGATAAAGACTACAGCTCAACCAGTCGATATTTTTCCGAAATTTATAGCGAATATCAGCATCCCACGTACGGCTCAAACGAAATGATCGAATCTTTAACGAGAACCATCCTTATTGTAACGATTCGAAAGCTTTATCTGGTTAAACCGAAGATTTCCCCTTCTATCACTCATGAAGTCAAGAAATACATCGAAGAATACTATTATCAAGACCTGACCTTGAGTGATCTGGCCGCAATCGTTTATGTAAGCCCTTACCATTTGGCGCATATTTATAAAGAAGAAATGGGCACCCCTCCTATCCAATATTTAATTCAATGCAGAATCGACGAAGCGAAACGACTCCTGAAGTACACCAATTTAACCATTCGTGAAATCGCTCTCAAAGTAGGATACCCTAATGGGATATACTTTAATTTGCTGTTTAAAAAATTGACCGGTATACCTCCGGGCAAATTCAGAAAAATATTTAGCGAATAAGGAATGGCCTTAATGAATGCCTTCCAGATTCGCAGGCCCGTGACCTGCAGCTCTCATCCAGAACGAAGCAGGTCACTGACCGAAGTTTAGGATGAAAGACAGGTTCCGGCTCCGCTGTCCAGTAAAACGGTGACATCGGGGGCTCCCGCCTCGTCTAATTCCTGATTGGATTTGAACGTGTAAATATTCATCGGAAACCTGCCCCTTCTTCCCTCATGGGTTCGTTGAAAGCATATAACCGCTCCCTATGAGGAAGCGGTTATACGGTGGATCCTTATCGATTAGGCAAGTTTCTCCAAGCGGCAAGACGATCCTTCGTTCCCTCAATGACCGGCCGCATATACTCGATAGCTTGCCGGGTGATGCCGTCAGGATTGCGATCCCGCCGGGGGAAGCCGATCTCCATGGACAACCATCCGTCATAACCAATCAATGCAAGTTCATCGACGGCGCCTCTGAAGTCGGTATGTGTGCCGGGCGCGTCACGGTTCACATCGGAAATATGAACATAGATCAGACGGTCGCCCGCTTCGTTAAATTGTTCCCTTACATCATCCCCTCTATAGAAGACGTGAATCGTATCCAGCATAACACCGGCAACATCGGCGCCAGCTCCCGCCTCTTCCATTAATTTCAGGGAATCGCCCGCATGCTCGATGACATCCGACACTTCCGAAGTAGGTTCAATCGCCAGCTTAACGCCTAGCGGACGCGCAACCTCCGCACATTTGTGAAGAGCTTCAACCGCATAATTCCAAGCTTCCTGACGAGGTTGTTTGTAGCGCTTCCAACCCGGCAGCCAAATCACCCGCTCACATTCAAGATCATGCGCCAGCTGAAGACACTCGGAAATATATTGGAAGTTGGCATCGCGCTCCTCTTGATCGGGCGAAGCCGGATTATAACCGGGACCGCCGCCCAATGCCGGGCATAAAGCCGATACTTCCATCCCGCGACTCTTTACATGCTTCAGCATTTCTTTTCTGCGGGCGGAATTCGTATGCGCCGGGAAACCGTGCGGGGCTGCGGCGCCGATTTCAATGCCGTCATATCCCATTTCTGCAAGCGTATCGACCGTATCCTCGAGCGAACGGCATGGCAGCCAACCGAAAGCAGATCCGTACAACCAACTGTTAAAAGATAATTTCATTGTAAAACTCCTCCTTTAAGAATATGGGTATTGTAAAATTGGTTAAAATCGATTTTTTCTCCACCGCGTTTTGTCGATTCGACGGCGGCTAATACGAGTCCCAAGCTGCGCAGATTGTCTTTTCCGTGGGTTTCCGGAAGCTTATTCGCCTTGACGGCTGTAACAAATTCCTTGACCGTGCCTAGTCGCTCCTCTTCTTCAACAGGGTCGAGCGTCACTTCCAGAATATCGTCGGACATTTCAAGCGTTCTCGCCTTGAAGACGGTTTCTCCAATGATATTGCCATGCGGGTAAAGCAGCACACGATTTTCATCCCATAGAATAGAAGCGTGTGTGCCGTGAATTTCCCAGGCTCCGTCCCAAGTCGTGTGCGGACGGCGCGAAACCCAAGATCCCGTATACGAAATCATCGTGCCGTCGTTTGTTTCAAACTCGACGAAAGCGGAGGCGTTGCCTTTGTACCAGGTCCAGCTCGGATTATAGCTTCGCGCACGCACCCAATCGGGTTCTACTCCAAAAATACCGCGAATGTAATCAAAATGGTGAATGGCCATATCCACAATCAACGGTTCCTCCATTTCAGTGCGGAAGCCTGTAAATGGGGGGGCTTTTCGGAAACGCCCGTAAATGGTCTCAATTTTCCCTACCGCACCCTCTTCGATAAGGCGCTTTACCGTCCGGGGGCCTCTTCTGAAACGAAAGCTTTGCGTCACCATGATATAACGGCCTGCTTGCTCCGCTTTTTCCACGATCCTGTTCGAGGACGACAGCGTTGGCGCAAACGGCTTTTCAATCATACAATGCAGACCTGCTTCAAGAGCTTCAAGGGCGACAGCTTCATGGGCTTCGGGCGGGACAACGATAAGCGCGGCATCAGCCTCGACATTGCTCAGAGCTTCCGCTAACGAGGTGAATCTTCGATCATGCGGGAGACCCACCGAGTCGCCTACCGTGTTCAATGTCTGTTCATTCAGATCAACCAGCGCGACAAGCTCCGTCCATGGGGAATTGGCAATGACGCCAGACCATCCGTTACCCCAAAAGCCTAAACCAATTTGAATGACACGCATTCCATTCTTGCTCCTTTCTGTTGGTTGAATATTATTTCTTGTTGGATGTTATTTCTTCGACTTCTGAGCCATGATGTTGCCCCACAGATTAGGATCATCGACATTGTTCTTATCTATAATGGAAGGAGGAATCATCGTATCGCGTTCGAACCTGGTTTCACCGCTGAAATACTTGGCTACCCTTTCCATGCCTTCCGACCCCATGGCCTTCGCGTCTTGATTCAAAGAAGCGTCTTGAACGCCTTCCCGAATGCGCTGTAGTCCCGTAGGCGTACCGTCGACTCCGATCATGACAATATGTCCGTTTTCTCCGACCTTCTTATCCCTGCCTAATTTCTTAAGAGCGGAAACGACACCCCGCAGCATCTCGTCGTTGGCTGAGAAAGTAGCGACAATGTCCTTATGGGCGGTGAAGGCATCAAGCGTATTGGAGAATGCTTTATCGGCAACCCATTCGTTATTTAAAGTGACCACTTTCAAATTCGGATATTTCTCCATTTGGTCATTAAAGCCGGAGCTTCTGAGGTCCGCCCCCGTCGCACCTACCAGACCGCGTTGTTCGAGCACGGTTCCTTTCGCGTCCCCTACCGCTTTGGCGATATAATCGGCTGCCATGACGCCGGCTTTGTAATTGTCATACCCCACCCAAGTCAAGTAGTCTCCGCCAAGAATTTTGGATTCCACGCCGAAAACCGGTATGTTTTTCTTCCTCGCCGCATCGATCGAAGGTACGATCAATTCACCGTCCACGGAACTCAACAAAATGGCGTCCGGCTGGGTCGCGATAATGCTTTGCATTTGCTCCGCTTGTTTGTTGGCGTCAACATTCGCGTCGAATACTTTAACATCCATCCCGTATTTGTCTGCAACCTCTTTCGCCGAGTCGTTCAGCATGACCATGAATTCAAACCCTAGGCCCATTAACGGAAAGGCAACCTTCTTCCCCTTCGGGGATTTTTCTCCGGCAGCGCCGGATTCTCCTTTCGAAGAATCCACGGCCGATGTCGCAGCCGCAGACTGCTGCTTCTGATCACTGCCCGAACCGCATCCGGAAAGAACCGTTGTCGCCATTAGAATCATGGCCGCCAGACTCCCTACTGTTTTTTTCATGAGTACGTCCTTCCTTTCAAAAGAGTTTTATCTTAATAATGATGCTATAAGCCGGTGACCATCGCTTAAGCACCATTTCATTAAGCGCCTTGCTCCTTGGTTGCTTGCTTTTTATCGGGCAGAACGGAACGATTGGAAGCGTGTTTATGCAATCGGGTCATATTTCTCGTGCTTTTACGCTGCCGGTATATATCAAGCGCTGCCGCCAGGGCAATCACGACGCCGGTGAAAACCTTGTCATAATTCGGAGGGATAGCCAGCAGGACAATGGCGTTTGAAGCAAGCGTCAACAAAATGACTCCCAATAAGGTGCCGATCACATTGCCTTGGCCGCCAAACAAACTCGTACCGCCGATGACGGCTGCTGCGATTACCGTAAGCTCCATGCCCACACCGATAATCGGACTGCCGGATTGCAGACGAGCCGTCATCATGAGGCCGCCGATAACGGCGGAAAGGCCGGAAATCACAAAGGCAATGATAATAATTCGGTCAGCGGGGATACCGGCGAGACGGGAAGCCGTTTTGTTTCCGCCTACCGCATAAATCATTCTTCCGAAGCTCGTCTTCGAGAGCACAAAATAACTGATGAGCGCGACCGCGAGTGCAAAAGGAATAAATACGGGAATCTTGTCGCCGAATAGTTGGGCATTGCCGACCGTCTCGAATATATCCGGCACCGGGATAATATTTTTACCTCCGGAGAACACATACGCTAAACCGCTTGCGAGGCTTAAGCTTGCCAGGGTTACAATGAGCGGAGGCATCTTCAGCTTCGTTACAGCCAAACCGTGGAATATCCCGAAAGCGACTCCGACGAGTAAGGCAATAAGAATACTAAGCCAAACCGGCAGCCCCAATTTGACTGCTAAACCAACTGAAAGCACGGAAGACAGCGCAATCAGAGACCCTACCGACAGGTCAATCCCGCCAACCAGAATAACGAAGGTTTGGCCAATCGCGACAACGGCTAAAATGGTGGATTGGTATAAAATGTTAATGATGTTGGTCCCCGTAAGAAAGGAGCTGGATGCGAAGCTTAATATAATGCCCAGCAGGAGAATGGCGAACAATAGCCCCTGCACCTGCATCCGCCGGAGAGCATCTCCTAATGACCGAATAATGTTCATCTTAAATCGTAACCTCCTCTGTCGTCGCATATTTGATGATTCGTTCCGGCGAAAGCTCCGACCGTTTCAAGTGTCCTGTCAATTTCCCTTCCCGCATCACCAATACCCGATCGCTTAGCAGCAGCACCTCAGGCATTTCGGAAGTCACCAGCAGGACGGCCACCCCGGATTCCGCCAATTCACCGATCAAGCGGTGAATTTCCGCCTTGGCCCCGACATCGACCCCCTTGGTCGGTTCATCTAAAATTAAGATGCTCGGTTTGCGCGCAAGCCAGCGTCCAATAATCACTTTTTGTTGATTGCCTCCGGATAGCGTCATAATATTCGATTCGATCGAAGCGGCTTTCACTTTCAAGGCGGCGCTTTGTTCGTTCGATATATCGATTTCATGATTCTTATGAATCATACCGGCAGGCGCGACCAAATCCAGAAGACTTAGCGTAAAATTCTCGCGTACCGTAAGCAATCCGACAAGACCCTGCCCTTTGCGGTCTTCCGGTACAAAACCGACACCGGCCTTGACAGCAGCAGCGGGCGAGTTTCGTTTAATTCGCTTGCGGTTAATCATGACCTCGCCCGAGTCATAAGGATCAATGCCGAATATACACCGGACGAGCTCTGTACGCCCTGCGCCCACCAGTCCGGCAAGCGTTAAAATTTCGCCTTCACGCAAGCTGAATGAAACGTTCTGCAGAACCCCTTGCTTTGACAAGTTGTTAACCGTCAATATTTCTTTGCCCGGCATTCGTTTGACGGGCGGCACTTCAGGAACGTCTGTATTGACCATCATTCGGACCAGGATGTTTTCGTTAATCTCTTTGATTTGTTCCGTTCCGACATAACGGCCGTCTCTAAATACCGTGACCCGATCGCAAATTTCAAAAATTTCTTCCAGCCAGTGCGAGACAAAGATGATGCCGATCCCCTGATTCTTGAGCTCGCGCATGACCTGAAACAGGCGGTCCACTTCCCTTGGCGACAAGGAGGTCGTCGGTTCATCCATAATTAAGACGCGCGCATCTTCCGAGAGAGCCCTGGCAATTTCGATTAATTGCCCTTCGGCGGGTGTTAGCTGATGTCCTAACAAATCCAGATCGAGACCGGGCACAACGCGCGAAACCGCTTCCTCCACTTTCTTCCTGCATGCTTCGTCAGAAACGACTCCATAACGCCCGGGCCACCGTCCTAACATGACGTTATCAATCACGCTCATATGCGGCACCAGATTATGCTCTTGGTGGATGGTGGCAATGCCGGCAGCGTGAGAGGCAGCCGGATCATTCGTGCGGATGCCGGTTCCATTGATCAGGATCTCTCCGCTGTCAGGAGCATGATATCCGGAAATGATTTTGATTAAGGTAGACTTTCCAGCGCCGTTGGCGCCAAGAAGCGCGTGAACTTCGCCTGCCTTTAGCTCAAAATGGACACCATCCAGAGCGACTGCTCCATGAAATCTTTTATGTACGTTATTCGCTTGCAATAAAGTCATGCTGTCACCTCCCGATACCTTTCTTTGTGCTCATTACGCTCCTTATCATTAGACGCTTGCCGCTTGCTGTGAACGCTTTCAGTTTTCTTTGACTTTGGCAGGTTATCGCAATACGCTCTTCAAGAATGTAATCCCTTCCGCTGCTATTGCATCCTGCGAGCTTGCCAGCGGTCTCCATTGGGAAACCGCTCTGGCAATTTCTTTGATGTCCGTCGTGAATGCCTCAATGACGACATAGCCGTCATATTGAATATCTTGCAAGGCCTTCGAAACTTCTTCCCAGGGAATATGGCCTGTTCCCGGAATCCCCCTGTCATTCTCGCAAGAATGGAAATTCAAGATGTGCTTTCCCGCTGCACGGATCGCATCGCCAATGCTCTTCTCTTCAAGATTCATGTGGAACGTATCCAGCAGAAAGCCGACGTTGCTATGATTCACCCTTTCAAGCAAATTCACACCCTGCTCCACGGTATTGATCAGATCGGTCTCGAAACGGTTTAAAGGTTCGATCGCAAGCTTGACGCCCTTCTCTCCGGCATAATCAGCCGCCGCCTTTAAGTTCTCAACCGTCCACTCCAGCTGCTGCTTTTTTTCCGCCGGTGTGAGCAGCCTTGTTTTTCCGGTAGCGGCGTACATCGGGCCTGAAACTAAGGGCGAGCCCAGCTGTACGGCGAAGTCCACACATGTTCGGATGTAGGCCAGCCCTTCTTCCCGGACACGGCTATCCTCGGAGCTGATGTCCCGATTCGGGCCGAAAGCCCCGCATACGAGTGCTTGGATGCCCCGCGCCTCCATGTACGCACGGGTTTCCGCTGCCGGTATCGTCCGTGGGTCCTCGATGCAAATTTCTAAAATGTCGAAGCCAAACGCCTTCACTTTATCAACCAAATGGAACGTTTCAGGTGAAAAGGGTGATGCCCAAATGAACGTGCTGGCACCGAATTTCATGAGAACCTCCCCAAACCGTAAATTTGTTGTCGATATCTTTAAATCCATCATAACATCTACACAAATGAAAACAATTCACTAAAATTGAGAACAAATTATAATATATTGTGGAATAAATAATAATAAATAGAAATTCAACACGCAGCAGGGTTAGTTATTCCACTTCGGATTATCTACAATTGCGGCTTCCCCTGCTTGCTCGATCACGATCTTCCTGAACCCTTTGCTTTCAATCGTTCCATAATCATGCCCGGCATCCGCCCGAAACACATAAAACGTGATCA
The DNA here is from genome assembly GCF_006519665.1 of Paenibacillus sp. tmac-D7. NCBI lineage: Bacteria > Bacillati > Bacillota > Bacilli > Caryophanales > Paenibacillaceae > Paenibacillus > Paenibacillus sp. tmac-D7. The sequence continues at coordinate 143,280 of NZ_VIDW01000002.1, forward strand.
GGGGTTCGGTCCCGGTATTGATGCTTCGATGCGCGTACCTTCCAGGTACGTACACCGCTTTCCCCGGCGTGAATGGCTCGGCAGCCCAATCGCCTTCCGGGCTCTCCATCAGCATATAACCTTTACCGCCCAGGCAGTAATACACCTCGGCCGTATCCAAAATCGTATGAAAATGTCCCTTGGTCATATAATATTCATCGCCCACTTTACCCGGATAGACGATACTCGTTCCAAAGGCAAGATTGCCCGGTTTCTCCGGGACACCCAACTCATGAAACTCGTAAATGAGAGGGTCGCCGTTTACCGTCATCGCTTCATAAGCGTGCTCGTTCGCGTACATCCCCTTCATTTTGGACAAATTTCTTTTTATCGAAGCTTTGGTATCGGATAACCCGTTGTTTAAGCTGAAATAAACGGAAAATGGTTGTAAGTATTGCTCGAGATTCTCCATGTACCTGCTCACCCTCCCGATTTATTTTACCGTTCTCAAGTTCATCGCAATGCTTTCCAGCTTGTCGAACGTATCGCCCTTGATATCGATATGAAACACTTCCGCAATGACTTGCGTCCATCCATGAATAAAATAAATCCAGCCGTCTTCGACATGAAGCTGCTTCTGTTCCTTTTGCTTCAGCGCCTGATGCATGAAATCCAATTCTCCGCGGTAATTCAATTCCCAAACCAGACTGTGCTCCGGAAACTCGCATGGGTCGGTTAACGGCGATCCGGGCCGGTCTTTGCCCAATCCCGTCGCATTAATGACGAGGGACCGGGGCTTCAGAGCTTTCAGCAGCCTGTCGTTATCCGCCGGATTTGGACATAACACATATTCAAACTTTACTTTCGTATCGATGTTGCTTAACAACTTCTCAGCCGATAACAGCCTCGCTTCGCTCCGGTTGCTGATGATGATCTTGGAAGGAACATCGTCGCCGTGATCCGCTCTGGTTAAATAAGAGCTGATGGCCAGTGCGCTTCCGCCGGCTCCCATAATCAGCGCTTCGCCGCCGTGACGCTTCCAGTAGTTAACCGGAATGAAGGCTTCCATAGACAGTCCGCTGGAGATCGGGTCTTTGGCATACCCCTCCAACCTGCCGTCTTGTTTGGAAATCGATGAAATTTCATCGAACATCGTCGCGTAAGGATCCAGGTAATCAAACAAATCCCGGGCGGCGTGATATAAATCGATCTTATGTGTAGTGACCAGCGCGCCTAACGACAGGGGGTCCTCTTTAATGAATCGGACACACTCGCGGTACTGCTCTGGGTCGGCATGAATGTCGATATCAATCCCTTTAATGACCGCATCTTTCAGTCCAAGCTCTCTCGCCCATAAGGGGAACAGCTTCATAATTGAAGATTGCGTCGTGGTCACGCCGATAAAATACATCGTAGGCTGGGTCGCTTTTGCAGGCAGGATCATCTTGTTAATCTCCTTTTCATGGGAAGATAAATGGAATTACGCTTTTACCGCTAATACGGAAGATAACAGGATTTCTTTTCTTTCCTTAATGGACTGATTGCCCGCATTGACGACCATGACTGCCTTTTTCCCGTCATTCCCGGATACTTTAGGTTCCTTATCTTCGAGTATGCATTCGATAAAATGCACATCCTCCGCCAAATACGCATCGCTGAACAACGTTCTCCAGCTGTTCATCACAGGACGGGTCAACCCGTTCCGATTGGCCGTTACGATGGTCTTCTCATGCACTTGACCAATGAATATGACGCCTTCCGTTCCAAGAATCTCCACACGGGAATCATAGCCATATTTGACGGATACCGCTCCATCGATCATCCCCTGCTTCTGATTCGCAAATCTGGCGGTTAGCACCACGTTATCATAGAAATCGGGAAATTCCGCCTGTGCTTGCGGGCATCTGAAATTGCCGGCAAGGGCAAATACGCTTTCTATATCGGCGTCGACAAACCAGTTCAGCGTATCGATATCATGGCTGTTAACCTCGGCCAGCGGGCCGTTGCTTTTTGAAAGATCGTACATCCACGGCTGCGGAATGCTGGGTCCCCGGGTCAAGGAACGAACCAGCACGACGTCTCCGATTGCCCCGCTGTCTATTTCCTCTTTGGCTTGAATAAAGCTATCGTTAAATCTGCGCATAAACCCGATCTGAAGTTTCACCTTATTCCTCTTCGCTGCGGCTATCATATCCTCGCATTCGTTAGCGTTCATGGCCATCGGCTTTTCGCAAAAAACATGTTTACCCGCTTCGGCTGCCGCTACGACGATATCTCTATGAAAAATAGTTGGCGTTACGACGATAACCGCATCGATATTATCGCTTTTTAGCGCTTCTTTATAATCAGTATAATAAGTATCAATGCCCAGACTTTCGGCAGCCTGCTTCGCCACGGCTTCATTCGGATCAACCACGGCGACTAAAGATGCGTGAGGTACATTTCTTCTAAAGTTGGCGGCGTGTATCATCCCGGCTCTGCCGGAACCGATCACGCATACTCCAATTTCTGTATTTCTCAAGCTCTCCACTCCTTTTTATTTCTATCTTTTGTTCTCATATATTATTATATTTTATTGTTATGTATCATGTCAACGATTTTTTGTTTTCATTTTGTTTCTCGTTTCCCTTACTTTTTCAACAAACTTTTTCCCGATCTCGGTTACCGAAGCGTAATCCCCGCGCAGCGCTCCGCGCGTCAAATGACTCCCGATTCCAACCGCGATCGCCCCGGCCTCCAGCCATTCGCCGACGTTATCCAGATCCACTCCGCCGGTAGGCATCAGTTGAGCCTGGGGAAGAGGCCCCTTAATCGACTTAATCATGCTTGGACCGAACAGTTCGCCGGGAAACAGCTTCATGATCTCCACCCCGGATTCCATAGCCTCGACTACTTCTTTGATGGTCATGACCCCAGGCATGCAAGGAATGGCATACCGGTTGCACATGCGGACAACGTCTTGGTTGAAGTAAGGCATGACGATATATCGGGCTCCCGACAGAATGGCAATTCTTGCGGTTTCCGCATCTAATACGGTGCCTGCTCCCAGTATCATTTCATCGTGCGAATACTTACCCGCCAAATCTTCAACGATGTGATGTGCATTCGGAACCGTAAACGTGACTTCGATGGCCGAGATGCCGCCTGCCAGGCATGCCTCAATCGTTCGGTAAGCTTGTTCTTTAGTTTCGGACCTGACGACGCTAACAATACCGGTTTGATGAATTTTATTAATCACGTTCTGCTTAGGATTCATAGGATTTTTCTCCTTATCTATTCTATAAATGGAATACGCTGTGCCGAGAGTGTTTATACTAAATAAGAGAATAGAAATGAAAATAATTAAAAGATTCTTTTTTATTGGCTGTTATAATGGTAAAATAAATGTACATATCAACAATAAAGGATGATGAATGTGAAAGAACTCGATAACGATTCCAACAGTCTTTTTTCAGAAGAAAGAAAAAATGAAATTGTTAAGCTCATCAATACAAAGGGAAAAGTCCTCGTTCCCGAGCTGGTTCAGCATTTTAAAGTTTCTCCTGCCACGATACGTAATGATCTTCGCGATTTGGAGACGCTGAAGCTCATTAAAAGAACGCACGGCGGGGCCATTTCCATCGAGACGCCTAAAGTAGGCTTTGAACCGTTTTATCAACAAAAAATGGTAGAACATATCGAACAAAAAAGATTAATAGCCAAGGCGGCTTTAGACTTTATTGAAGAAGGCGATATCATCATCCTGGATACGGGGACAACGACGTTGGAATTGGCCAAAATGTTAACAAACATGAATATAACCGTCATCGTCAACGACATCGATATTGCCAGATGCCTGGAAGACTATCCGAATATCCAGGTCGTTCTCATTGGCGGAAATTTACGGAAAAAATTCAGGTCAACCGTCGGTCCTTTCGCTTTAAAAATGTTGTCTGAAATCAATGTGGATAAAGTCTTTCTGGCTGCCAACGGATTCAGCTTCAATCGCGGATGCACCACACCGGATATTAACCAGGCCGAAATCAAAAAGAAATTCGTGGAAATTTCCAATGAAGCCATCTTATTATGCGACAGCAGCAAAATAGGCAAAACCTCATTTGTCCATTTTGCTTCTGCGTCCGAAATTACAACGCTCGTCACCGATCAAGGGATCGCGCAAAGCGACTTGGAGCAAGCAACAAGCCTGGGGATTAAGGTTATTGTCACTTAGCACGGAACCGCTGCACCTAACTCCCCTTTGCCACGATAATCTCAATTCCGGATTCTTCGAGTTTCTGCAAAATGTGTTCCTCGATGTGGTGGTCGGTGATCAGCACATCGATCTCTGTGATCGGAACAAACTGCACAAAGGAATTGGCGCCGATTTTACTGCTGTCGCAAAGCACGATCACTTTCGAGGCGATTTTCGCCATCGTATGTTTAATTTCCGCTTGGCTGACATCCGGTGTCGTACACCCTTTCTCGAGGCTGAAGCTATTCGTGGACAGGAATACTTTGTCGACAATTAACTCGTTCAATATTTTTGTGGCGAAGGGGCCGACCGTGCAATGAAATTTTTTCCTTACGATGCCGCCGATGACCAGAACTTGAATGCCGTCAACCCCTTCGAAACATTCCGCAATATCCAGATCGTTGACGACTACCGTAATATTGCTTCGTTTATGAATCAGCCTGGCCAGTTCTATGGACGTCGTCCCTGCATCTAACACAATGACATCCCCGTCTTCAATAAACTCCATTGCTTTTTTGGCAATGGAGTGCTTTTGATTCAGAAATTTCTGGTTCTTCATTTCATTTCCTTTTTCAAAACCGACCGTAGGCACATCCATCGAAAGAGCTCCGCCGTGTATTCTTCTTAATAAGCCTAACTGCTCCAATTCCCTTAAATCATTTCGAATCGTGGCCGGAGATACGTTAAATTGCCGCACCAATTCCGGTACGGATATTTTGTCCCGGGTTTCAATCAGCTGCAGAATCCGATCTTTTCTTTCGTCGGCAAACAAATGTCCGTTATTATCGCTTAGCACAATTGCCATCACCTCTAGTTTTTTCTACAGATAATGGATGAGGTTGGCTGTAGCCATCATTCCCATTTCATGGATCGCCTCATAAGTAGATGCGGCACAATGTGAGCCGATGATGATATTGTCCAGTTCGAAAAACGATTTATGGCTTGGAGGCTCTTGTTCGAATACGTCAATGCCCGCGCCCCAAATTTTATTTTCTTGCAAGGCGTGAACCAACGCTTCTTCATCGATTAAACCGCCACGCGCCGTGTTTACAAGCACCGCCGTTTTTTTCATCATTTCAAACTGTGGATAGCTGATGATATGGCGGGTGTTCTCGTTTAACGGCAAATGCATGCTGATAAAATCCGACTCCCTGATCAGCGTTTCCAGGGATACATATTGAATCTGATGCTGCTTCGCATAGGCTTCATCTTTAATAGCATCATAGGCCAGCACCTTCATATGAAAGCCGTTCGCTCTGATCGCAACTCCTTTACCGATATGGCCAAGGCCGATTAAACCCAGTGTCTTTCCCCACATGTCAATTGTCGTCGTTTTGCCCCAATTCGATTTCTTGCATGCCTTGTCAATCATCGGCACTCTTCTGGCGACGCCCAGCATTAAAGCCATGGCATAGTCGGCAACCGCTTCCTTATTGGCTCCGGCAGTAACCGTAACCGGAATTCCCCGCTCCCTGGCATAGTCCAAATCAATATTGTCCGTTCCTACCCCATACTTCGAAATCACTTTAAGGTTGGGGGCGTGCTGCAGCACCTCTTTGTCCAAAGGATCGACCCCAAGGATGATGCCGTCAATATCATGCATAAGCGGGAGCATTTCCGATTTGCTCATGATTCTTCCATATGGGTTCATCACAATTTCATAGCCTTGATCCTTCAACCTGTCCAACGGCTCGGAGCTGCTCTTCCCGAAGGAACGGGGGGTGATCAGAACCTTCCGGTTCATGTCCATTCACATCCTCATTTGATATCAAACGCTTGAGCCGGATTATGTACCATCATTTTACGAACGGCCGCTTCCGGTACTCCATATTGCTGTAATAACGGCAAAAGCCGGCGCGAAAGATGATCTAACCCGATCGTCCCGCCGTAACTTCGCAACCGATGACGGGTCGTATCCAGTCCTAATAAAATAAGATCCTCATATCCGCTTTCCACCATATGCCTGATTAAATCCGCTTCCTCTTCGTCGCTATGATACTTGTATCTGCCGATCGTATCGTATTCCAGATATACGCCAAGATCAGCCAGCTGTTTATGAATTTCAAGCTGGCCCAGATTGCGGTCTAAATGACAGACGATGATTTGATTCGCCGGCACGCCCTCCGTCCGGTACAAGTCGACCAACTGAACGGCTTGGACACAGGATTCGGTATGGCATAACAGAGGGGCGCCTGTTTCAACCGCGGCCCTGGCGGCGGCACGAAACCATTTCTTCTCGGGATCTTGTATCCGTTCCTCATCGATCGCCGTCTTAATGACCCCGGCTTGCGCATCAATGAAATCATTCGGCTCTCCGCGATCGGTTCCCGTGTACATGCCGACGGTTAATTCGTGCACAAACACCTCGTATAGCGCAGCTTCATCATAGGTGTGAATCCAATGCTCCGACGGGTAAAATATCATCTTGTGAAATCCCGTGGAGGCCACGATATGGGTGTCCGTCTCCTGGGCTGCCAAGACCAGGGACTTCTCCATCCTGCCGCATCCCAGAGGCTGAGCATCTACAAGGCTGCGTCCCCCAACCTCCTTAAACAGCAGCAGCTCTTGAATCGTTAAGGCGATATCGTCAATTCGCAGAGCCGCATTGACACGGGCCGGCTGCCCGTCCGCAATAAATAAATGTTCATGGCTATGGCAAAAACCTAATTGCTCGTTATGAATCGGACCTAACACGGTGTGAATGGCCAAACGTACCACGTCCTTCATCCATGGCCTTATAAATGGGCGTTAATTTTTCAACAAGCATGTGATAACAATCTGCATAGCTTTGGTAATTCGTTATATGGTGAGGGTTAGGCGCCACCGTGCTATGGGGATAAACCATGCGGTTCATCGTATCCGCGATATCCGGATAGAACCCGACGCCATACCCCGCAATGACGGCAGTCGCAACTGTAGCCGTGTCGCTGTTGTTTAGCGTCGTATAGGGCACGTTCATTACATCGGCTTTGATCGAGTTGAACAGCTCGCTCTTGGCCCCGCCTCCGACGACATTGACATGGGTGAAGTGAAGACCTGGAATCAACTGTTTCAGCGTAGCCAAATAACCTTGATATTCGTAAGCAATCGATTCGAGAATCGACCGGTACATGTGGCCTTTACGATGCGACCAATTGAGTCCAAGCCAGCTGCCTCTCAAGAAGGGATTGTTGGGACAAGCTCTTCCGGCAAAATGAGGAATAAAAAAAATCCCGTCGCTTCCCACCCTTACATGAGCCGCCTGCGCATTTAATTCATCGAACGGGAGGCTCCCTTCCTGCGCTGCAAGGAGGTCTCTAAACCACGCCAAACATTGCCCTCCCCCGTTGATATAAGCTAGCGGATTCCATAGCCCGGGAATGACGGAGCGCGCGTAAATTAATGTTTTCGTATTCACATCCGGCTTATATTCATCTACGCAGCAGCTTAACACAGACGCGGTTCCCGCCACATCCAGAATGGCGCCTTTGGTCGTAATGCCGGCTCCGAGAATGGTAGCAGCGGTATCCCCGCAACCGGCCACGATCGGAGTGCCCTCCAGTAAACCGCACTTGTCGGCATAACATTTGGATAAATATCCAATGACGTCCCACGGATTGACAATGCGGGGCATCTTGTCTTTGCTGACCTGGAAAGCATCGAGCAAATCGTCCGACCACGAATGATTCGAGACGTCACTGAAGCCGGAAAAATGCAGATGGGTATAGTCTATAAAAGCGTTATCCGCTTTAAGCCCCGCCAAACGCCCCGCAACATAAGCTGTCGGAAGGACAAATTTTTCAATTTTACGATAAGTTTCCGGCCTTTCGTGCTTCCACCATAACACCTTGGGGCCGTGAGCATACGTAACCGGGCAGCCCGTAATCCGGATAAACGGCTCTTCCCCCCATTCTTTAATCAGGGGCATATATTTCTCGCATCGGGTATCCAGCCATGAATCATACGGTGTTACCGCATTCCAATCGCGATCGATCCCCATAATGCCGGCCATCTGTCCATCCAGGCCGATGGCAGCGACTTGGCCGGGCTCGACACCCGAGCGTTTCATCACTTCGGTCATCCCGTCTACGACAGAAGCGAACATTTCTTCAGGCATTTGTTCGACAATCCCGTGGTCCAGGCGTATCAGATTCGAGGGCACAAATGAATTCGTTACGATGCTGCCTCCATCATTAACTAAAGAGACCTTGGTTCCCTGAGTACCGATATCGATCCCGATAAAAAATTGGGTTTGGGTCATGTAGACAAGCAGTCCCTTCCAATATGGTTTAGCGTACACGGGCTGCCCCCGATATCAAACGATGAGCCGGGTCCTATCAAATTCACGACTTCCGGGGGCAGCGCATGCGTCTTCAAGGAAAATGCCTTTCCTTTCCGGGCAGGTCAATCCCAGACAAAGACGGCTTTATCCGTGACTCGTTCATCAAACAGGCGGAAGGCTTCGGCAGCCTGTTCAATATTAAATCTATGGGTAATATACCGGTCCACCGGAATGTTATGGTCGATAACAAAGTTGGCGATTTCCTCGAACATCCAAATCGGGTGAATCCAAATACCGTACACTTTCAATAATTTCCGGATCATTTGTTCGCTTGGATTTATCGTAGTCGCACTCGTCTCTCCGATCAAAGCAACGGACCCCATCTTACGCACGCTATCCAGAGCGGCGTTCTGGGCGGCAGGGTTCCCCGAGCTGTCAATCGCCTTATCTACCCCTTCGCCATGCGTCAATTCGCGCAAAACTTCTACCGCATCTTCTTTCGTACTGTTAATGACGACATCCGCTCCCAATTCTTTGGCCATTTCAAGCCTGGAATCGAGTACGTCGACGGCGATGACTCGGGCTCCACGCGCTTTTGCAATCAATACCCCGGCGCTGCCCATCGGTCCCAGACCGAAAATCGCTAACGTATCGTTGCCGGATACGCCCAACGTTTTTTGCGCGTGATATTGAGTCCCCATATTGTCCAGCAGAAGAGCGCCCGTTTCATAAGACATCGGATCGGGAAGCTTCAGACAATTTTGCGCCGGGACGACCATATAATCGGCATCTCCGCCGTCCACGTCAAAACCGACACATTTCCACTGCGAACACAAGGATAAATAACCGCTCAGGCAGTACGTGCAATGCCCGCAGCCAATGGCCAGATAGACGGCGACGCGGTCTCCGGGCTGCAGCCCTCTAACCCCCGGACCGATCTCGACGACATCGCCCGCAGGCTCATGGCCGGGAATGATGGTGCCTGTCTTGGCCGCTTCCCCGCCTACGAGCGGCTTCCCGCCGTAGTACAGACTCATATCGCTTCGGCAAATCGCCGATGCACGCATGCGGACCAAGACTTGGCCGTCCCCCGGCACAGGTTTCGGACGGTCGACGACTTGAACTTCTTTTTTTCCAGGTAAAATTACGGCTCTCATTTTCAACGTCTCCTTCAGCATGAGCATTATTTTAGCAAGCAAGCCGCAATAACGGCGTTGCTTGGTGCTAACCTTTGACAGCCCCCATCGTAAGTCCCCGCACCATTTTGCGCTGCAGGATGATCGTGATGATCGCGACCGGCAAGACGATCATCGTTCCTGCCGCTCCGATTTGTCCCCACAGCACGCTGACGGGCGTCGCATATTCATTAAGTCCGACAGGCGCAGTCCTTACCGTGGAACCGGACAACAAATTGGCGAACAAAAATTCATTCCAGGAAAAAATAAACGATAACAAGCCCGTAGACACGAGACCAGGCCCGATAATCGGGAAAATAACGCGAACAAACGCCGTAAAGCGGTTGCATCCATCCACCAGCGCGGACTCCTCGATTTCCCCGGGCACATCTTTATAAAAGCCGTATAACAGCCAAACGGCCAGCGGCAGATTCATGAAGGTATACACTAAAATAAGCGAAGTATAGGTGTCGAGCAGCCCTAATTTAGAGAACACGAGATAGATCGGCAGGATAGCTACGATGGGCGGAACGATACGCAGCGTCAAAATCCAGGACAGGACATTTTTCGCGCCTTTTAAACGATATCTGGCGTACGGATACGCGATACCGCTTCCGAACAAGAGAGCCAGCACTGTGGAGAGGAAAGAGATATACAAGCTGTTCAGCAAATATTTCATAAAGTCCCGCTCAAACAGCACCGTTTGATAGTTGGAAAAGGTAGCCTTAAACAACCATTTGGGCACCGAGGCGTAGGCGTCGACCTGCTGCTTCAGCGATGTCAGAACCATCCATACTATAGGGAAAATAAAAACGAGCATCGCGATTATAATGACCGCGTAATTCAGGACGGTGACCGGCTTGCTCGGAGATGACCTCATGATCTGCCCTCCACTTCGAATAAATCAAACTTTTTCAAAACCAGCGTCAGCAGGGTGACGACAATCACGAGGAGAACGATACATATGGCGGCACCATAACCGAAATCGAGAAATTTGAACCCCCGGTCATACACGATCCAGCTCATCGTCGAAGTAACGTTAATGGGGCCTCCCTTGGTCATCATATAAATCGAGTCGTAAATTCGAATCGCATCAATCGTCCTTAACAATAAAGCGATATAAATAATTCTGGACAACTGCGGAATTGTGATATAGCGGAACGATTGCCAGGAGGACGCGCCGTCGATCATGGCCGCCTCATAAGGCTCATCCGGAAGTCCTTTAAGTCCTGCCAATAAAATAATCATCATAAACGGCGTCCACTGCCAAATGTCGGTAACAATTAAAGCAGGCAGCGCCAGATGCGGTTCGGATAGCCAAGCGGTTCTGGACATGCCCAGCAGCTCTATAAAATAATTGAAAATTCCATATTGATCATTCATCATAAACCGAAACATCAGCCCGACGACCGTAGGCGCCATGGCAATCGGAAGCAGCACGACGGACTGATAAAATCGTTCTCCCGAAGTAAGTCTATTCAATATAACGGCCAATACCAGTCCGATGGCAAATTCCAGGATGACCGTGCTGACTACGAAAATAAATGTCACCTTGAGCGCATTCCAAAAATTGTGATCCTGGAATACATCGATATAGTTATCCAATCCAATGAACGGATTCACCGCACTGATGGGGCTGTATTGCTGAAAACTGATTTTGAATAGAAAAACAGTCGGGTAGACGGAAAAGAGAAGAAGCAGCAGCATGCCCGGGACCATGGCCAAATACGGCCCGCTGTATCGCAATCCAAATTTTTTCATGATTTATTCTCCCGATTCCTAATGGAGGGGGAGGGGGGTCCCCCTCCAATCGATTTCCAACATGGACTTATCATTTCATCATTTTATTAACCGCTTCATCCGCTTTTTTCAACGCCTCTTCGACTGACATGCGTTTGTGCTGAGCGGCGCTCAAGTATTCGGATACCGTCGTCTCCCACTTCTCATCCTGAGGGAACCAGGGACGGGCTTTTGTTGTTTTCATCGTCTCTTTAAGCGCATCGTAACGGCGGAATTGCTTGACATTCGTTCCGTCGATTAGCTTGTTGGTTAAAGCGGGATCGGAGTACGATTCTTCACGCACCGGGTCCCCTGCGCCCAGCAGGGCCTGGTTCACGTCGTTTTCTTTCGACTCCAGCCAAGCCATAAATTTAAAGGCTTCATCGGAGTTCTTCGACGATTTCGGAATGACCATAGGCCAGGACGAATAATCGGCGACGGATTTCTTCATAGCGGGCGTTTGCGCGAAATCCCATTTCCCAAGCGTTTTGGACTTGGTGGGATCATCGACTTCAAATGCTGACCAGGACCAGTGAATCGCCATAGCCAATCTGCCTTGAGCGGCGTCGGAAGCCACTTCGACGAACGTATAATCATTAATGCCCGGAGGCGAAAACTGCAGCAGATCGACCCAGGTTTTCGTCGCTTCGATGGACTCCGGTGTGGACAAGGACGATTTCATCGTATTCCAGTCAAATACATCGCCCTCATTCGAATAAAGGAAGGTCAGCCACGTATGTACATTCCCGAACCCTTTGCTGGCCTGGGCCGCCCAACCGTATATTTTTTGCCCGTCCACGACTTTGCCGTTGAAAAATTCGGACGCATCACGGAATTCCTTCATCGTTTTCGGAGGAGCCAAATCATATCCGTACTTGGCTTTAAATTCTTGCTTAAAGGTCTCATTATTGAATAAATCCGAACGGTACCAGAGCAAATGAGGATGTACCGTTTGCGGTAAACCGTAAATCGTGCCGCCTTCGCCGAAAGAACCGTTTTTTCCGTTCCATTGTCCTGCGGCCAAAGCTTTCGGCAATAATTTGGAAGTATCAAAATGATACGTTTTGATCATATCGTCCAAGGGCACGAGGCTGTTTTGCGACGCGAACTCGGGGATCCAGTTGTAATCGACGCTGAAAAGGTCATAGTTTGCTTTACCGGCAATTGACGTGGCGATTTTCTGATAAATGACATCGCGTCCGACCAGCTCGACGTTCACTTTGACTCCCGTTTCTTTCTCATATTGCTTGGCTAATTCTTGTACGCTGGTCCCCCAAGTGGAAGCAAGGAAAACGCTGTTCAAGGTTACGGGTTCGCCGGTTTTCGGAGTCCCGCCGGATTCCGAAGCCGAGGCGCCGGCATGATTCGCGGGACTGCTCCCGGGTTCAGTGGAGCATGCGCTAAGCAGAAGCAGAGTGCTTAATAAAATCATGAATGAAAAATTTTTTTTCACTCTCAAAGTCGTACCCTCCAGAAATTTCTATTGAAATGAAATCGCTTACAATCAATCTTTGAACAGCCCGCCCTTAAACATTTTCCCATGTTAGAGATTGAATCGATTTCGTAACCGCATCGAGCACTTTATTGTTCATCACGCCATCGTAAAAGTTTGGATACACCTGCTGCTTATCCTTGATCGCTTTGAAGAAGTCTGCAAATTCATTCACAAATGTGTTTTGGTAGCCGATGATATGTCCCGGCGGCCACCAGGCATTGATATACGGATGAACATCTTCCGTCACCATAATGCGTCTAAAGCCTTGCACTTCCAGATCATCTTCGTTAGACCAGAATTCCAATTCGTTCATGCGTTCAAAGTCGAAGACGAGCGATCCCTTGCTTCCGTTAATTTCAATGCGTTGATGATTTTTTCGTCCGCCGGCAAATCTCGTTGCTTCGAAAGTTCCGACCGCCCCGTTTTTAAATTTAGCCAGGAAGGCTGTCGTATCGTCAACCGTAACCGCTTCATATTCCGTCATTTCGCCTTTTGCCGTTAGCTTGGAGCTTAATTGATCATCGACTTTCACCTTGGGGCGTTTGTCCACAAACGTTTTCTCCATGCCGACCACTTTATCGATCTCTCCGACCAAATATCTCGCCAAATCGACGATGTGCGCATTTAAATCCCCGTGCGGCCCAGACCCTGCAACCTTCTTATTCAGCTTCCAGCTCGCAGGGAAGTTAGGATCAAGCAGCCAATCCTGCAAATATACGCCTCTGAAGTGGTGAATGTCCCCCAGCCGTCCATCCTGAATAAGCTTTTTGGCAAGCCCGATCGCCGGTACTCTCCGGTAATTGTGGCCCAGCATATGGACAATTCCGGCTTGTTCCGCAGCTTCAAACATACGGTGCGCTTCATGAGCGTCCATCGCTAACGGTTTCTCGCAAAAAATATGCTTCCCTGCTTTCGCCGCTTCAAGAGCGATTTCGATATGGGAAGACGTCGGCGTTGCAATATCGATCACGTGGATGTCTTCCCGATGAATTACATCTCTCCAGTCGGTAGCAAATTCTTCCCAGCCGAACCTTTCCGCCGCCTGCTTGACCAAATGCTCCGTTCTGCCGACAATTACTTTTTTGACGGGCTTCACGCCATGATCGAAGAAGAACGGCACATTCTCAAATGCATGGCTATGTGCCTTCCCCATAAAGTTATAACCAATTAACGCAACATTGATCTCTTGCACAAATGGACACCTCCTGTGAAATTTCAATCCATCGCATGCGTTATGAAAGAAAGGGCGTTAAGCACTTTCTTCATCAATCGGTATTAATGCTGTTTGCTCTTCTTATCTTTCTTGTCAAATACCGCTTCAATAACAATAATTCTTAAATCGGAGTCGCCAATGTTCCGGAAGGTATGCTTGCTTCCGCTTTTGGTCAGACACGCGGTGCCGGGATCCATAACAAACGTGTCTCCGTCAACCGTCATTTCCCCTTTGCCTTCCACAACGTAGTAAATCTCTTCATTACCCACATGAGGGTGCAAACCGATTGTTGTGCCTACAGGCAGCGTCGTTTCATGCATAAAATTGATGAGCGAGTCAAAATCTTCCGGATTTCCGGGAACAGGGAGCAGCGGTTCATAGCCCAGCAGTTGTCTGACGAGAATCGTCCCTTGACCATCATGGCACTCATCCACCGGAAAATTCACTACATCGTTTCTTCCTCTCACTACATAAGCCATTTCGAATCAACTCCTCAGTATAATTTATATAAATGAAAGTACTGCCGATAGGGGTAACACGCCCATCAACCGATGGAAATGACATTTTTCAAGCCTATACCTCTTGTTGCGTGATCGAAGGCGTTATTGATTTGATCCAGGCTGAAATTAGCCGAAATCAGCGATTTTACATCAACCAAACCGTGTTTAACAAAATCAAGCGCTTGAACATATTGCAAAATGCTCGACCTTGTACTTCCTGTTACAATGACTTGTTTGTAGTGAATCAGGTTGGTGTTCAACGGAACAATTTCCTTTTCTTTGGGAAGACCGCCGAAGAAATTGATTCTTCCGTTCATGGCCACCAATTCAAGCGAGCTTGCTTGAACTTGAGGTACCGGGCAGGCCGTAATTACGACTTCTACGCCCTCGCCATTCGTGATGTCAGCTACGTAATTCCTCAAGTCGTCAGAAGACACGGTTATAATAAAATCGTCAATCTGACGGCACATTGCCATCCGCTCTTCGGAAATATCATTCATAATGACTTTAGAAGCTCCGGCCATCTTGGCCAGCTTGGCATGCATTAATCCGATGGGACCGGCACCGATGATCAGCACGTGATCCCCGGGTTTAATATCCACCTTCAGGAACCCGTTGTACACACATGCCAAAGGCTCAACGAGAGCCGCTTCTTCGAAAGATACATGATCCGCCAACGCGCAAATGTTCCCCTGCCTTACCGCTGATTCGGGAATTTTCACGTATTGGGTAAAGCCTCCATGAATATTGATGCCAAGAGCTTGATATTCCTTGCATAAATGAGTATTGCCGCTTACACACTGCCTGCACATCCCGCAGCCCATATTAGGAGCCACGGTCACTCTCATGCCAGGCTCATACTTCTTTACGTTTTTTCCAACCTGTTTAATAACACCTGCCATCTCATGTCCTAAAATTCTTGGCGTAGCACTGCTGATGCCGGCGTAGCCGTTATTAAACATTCGGACATCCGTACCGCAAATGGCAGCCTTCTTTACCTCCAGTAACACTTCATTCTCGGTTATTACCGGATCTGCAATTTCCTCCAGCCGCAAATCTTTGGGGCCATACAACATAGCTGCTAGCATCTTCTCATTCATCCTTTCCGAATGCGTTCGTCTCTGTTCTCTTTTATCGTTATATCTTATTTTTACTTATTGTTTTCTTGTTTTTATTATATTTTATTGTCATTTGTTAGTCAATCACTATTTTTTATAAAAATTAGATTTCTTCGATCTGCATATCCAACACGCGAAGCACCATATCCATCTCTACCTTTTTATGTCCCGGAATCAATATGCCGTGGTGCGAATAAAGCGCATTCATCAGCTTGTGACCGTCGTTAATTTGAATTAATGCGCCATTCCTGCAGTCCGAACCGGGATATCCGACGTATTCCTTCAGGGCGCCTTCGACGACCAGCATTTTTCCAAGTGTTGGATGCAGTTCCGCAATCGTAATTTCACCGATCGGGTAACGCGCGTCGATGGCCGTTGCCTGTTCATCCACGATACCCAGCACCTTCGGCCTTAATGTCCATTCTGACGCAAACGATCTGGGCATACAAGCAAAATAGCCGCAATGGCCGACCAGAATATGATTTTCAGGCTCTTCGACATCAGGAAATTGGTCTATCTTTTCATGCTTGATAGCTGCCATTCCAGCCAGGAAAGGGTATAGGTTACTCATCACGACAGGCGCCTTCAAGGACTTATGTAGAATAAATTTGTTAAGCAGCGACATGATATCGCCTTCACAAGCCCACATGACTCCTTTTTCTTCATACAGCATGCTCCATGTCATGCAAGGCGTCGTATCCGAATAGAACGATTCGTTCAGACAGTTCATGCCTACACCCCGGATCGTTTCATCGAGTTCAATTTCCTGCTTGACAGCGATATACATTTTCACAGCGTTTTTTAGCGCCCTGGGTGCAACGCCTTCCGTATGATGATTCCATGCCTTAAGAACCTGTTCCGCTTCCGTGTCCGGAATATCTTTGGCATCCTGGGCAAGCTTCTTGAAGCTTTTTTTCACGACGGTAATCCCGAATTTATCTTTAATTCGCCGGATACACTCTTCTTCCCACCAAAAGAAACGCTTGAAAATACTAGCCTGCATCCCGTCGCCCGGATTGTCTTGAAAAATAAGAAACTTCGTCTCTCTCATCTGGCTTTTGACAGCCAAAGTCCGGCAAATGGTTTTCGTTAGATCAAGACTATATGGAGCAAATGTCTCGATACCTTCCGCTTTAAAAAATGTTATAATTTCCCAGTCCCACATCGCAACCGTTCCAAATTCCGACGTTACAATCAGAAATGGCTTATTGATTTTTTTCAGCTGTTCGATTTCTCGATAAGCTTCTCCCACCAATTGCGGAAAAATAACGGCATCCGCTTCGGGAATTGGTGAGCCGAGCGCGACTGGCTCTAAAATTTCGGCTTCCTCGGCCAGCATCTCTCTTAACCTGTTTACCTGGTCATCAAATTCTTTATTTCTTTCGGACTTGAAGTACATGGGAACTAATTGCGCTTTCATATCATATCACCTCTAACCTTTCATTTATTATTGTTTTATATCTAATATTATTTTATTTTATTACATTTTATTCTGTCAATGTTTAAATGAATAACGTGTATTTCCGCCAAACCCATACAGCGCTTTCATTCTTCAATCCAACACCTGTAGCCTAATCATAGGTTCTTTCCCATTATTAAACAATTCATCGAAATTGAGTTTAAATTATACTATATTGTGTTGATTTGCCTGCGAAATAAAAAGAAGGCTACAAAGTCCTTAGACCTTGTAACCTCCAGATCCGCTAACTCCATTGCGCGGCACCGTATCCAGGAGCATGGGGATTAAGCAAAGATACCGAAGAACGGCCGGAAGCGCCCTCCAATGGGAGCTGTGACGGGCGCCTTGATTGATAGATAAAGACGTGCCGACATTAAAATGCAGACGGACTACGGGGCGAGCTTTTCTATCGCAATGGTTTGCTTGGGAGCGGCTCAGGCTGGGCTTCCATACGGAGCATACTGAAAGGATCAGGGAGCGGACTTCGAGAGGCGAAGACTTGCGTCAAATAAAGATCAGAATTTTTTTAGATTTGTACAGCCATTCTTCGACAGCTTTTTCCCGTTATTCCATTATAATAGTACTATATAAACAGGTTTACAGGAGGTCATGATCATCGTGCCGCATAGCTCAAACTTCCAATTAGTAGCCGCTGAATTAGACATCATTAAAGTCGGGATTAAACTCGGGCTTGATATCGAACAGCTGCTTGCAGCCGTTATGACAGACAAAGACTCCGAAGAAATAAAGGATCATTTCAAATAACAAGGCGACCGTTTCCGGTCACCTTTGCGGGTCGTTCTTTTTTTCCAGTTCCTCTCTCAGATACATAATAAAGCGAATAGACTCTGCTTCCGTTAATCGCTTGCCTTCGAAGGTAAAATGAAATTGACGAAGTATTTCCTCTACATCGAGATGCAGCATATCAACCAGCTGCTGAACTTCCATGTCTACTTTTCCCAACATCGATTTCCTCCTCCGTTAATCCACAATGGTCAACGGGCGTCATTTCGGCAGCTGGCAAGCGTTCTGGACTTCGTCCAAATTAGCCCCTATAGCTTTGCGTCATCATCTTTCGATGATTTTGCCGTTTGTCGTTGACTTCATCTGTACTTCTACTATACCTAATATTTCCATACCCTACAATATAACGAATCATATTTTATCCAGCGCTTAATCAATTATTTATACTTTTTCACAGCAATCATGAGGGTCCTGTCAAATTTTTTGTCCGACTGCCGTTTATAACCGGTATTTGTTGTTTAAAATGTTATTGACCAGCTTATATCACATGGGGTTGGATGGCTGCCTTAACCATTTACACCGATCTCTCATTCGGTTTCATTTTGGATCTGTATGATTTTTTTGAGCCTACGGTGAATTTTGCCGATCTCCCCCTTCAAGCGTTACTGCCTCCTTCTATAGGCCTTATTTTCCTCAATTTTATGCCCAAAAAAGTGCAGCACTTCTTTGTTTATCTGATAGGAGTCGTGCTCATTTCCATTCTTTTTGAATATTTGTCGATTTTAACCGGTTACCTGATATATAAAGGGTGGAAGCTATGGTATTCCGTCCCCTTCTACCTGTTCGGTATGATTTATTTAAGATGGCACTTGTTTTACTTGAGAAAACGATATCCTTAAATCATAATGGCCTGATCATAACTTGCAGGCATAGCATACCTCCCCTTCATTCTATATAACCCGCAGGTCCGGTCCTTGAAACAGGATATCAGGAAATAATCTTGCTCAGCAGCAACGAAGTTTGCAACGGAACAAGTCCTGCCCCGTAATGCCTCGAATGCGTCCGCATAGCTGCTGGCCAACCCGATCAACGTGCTCCCATCGGTTGCGGCGAATATCGAGGAGCTTGAGGCTGTAAGGAGCGGGCGTAACCGATCCGCGAGCCGGGAACAGCGGCGAATGATTTTATACGTTACGGATGTGGACAGCATTTGGAATATTGGTATTGAATTGGAATATACTCCCATGGTAACATAGTCCTATCAAGTTGTTTCATTAACACCATGTCGAATAGTTTGAAACGGGAGTCAAATACCAAAATTTCAATAAGGAGGATGAGACGAGGATAAGTGGATCAAAGAACCGTTTACCCGACATATGCAAATCAGTTTGTAAGCGATTACATATTTGAGTATTATCCTGCCTTCTTCTGTCATTCCCCTTGTCAGGCGTCTTCAACGAATGAACTTATCGCTGGCAATAAATGAATGTCGATTCATAAAAGACATATCGCTGCATACATATTGAACGAATAACTGGAACGAAAAACGCTCAAACCTTATGAAGGAGGACAAGTCTATGAGTCTGGCTATTTCGAAATCATACGGCAAACAGTTTATCGCGGGGGTTTGGAAGGACGGGTCGAGCGGTAAAACGTATCAGGATCTGAATCCATACAACAATGAAGTCGTCGCCACCTTCATTCTTGGAAATGAAACGGATGTGGACGAAGCTTACTCCGCGGCCAAAGAAGCGCAGAAGGCATGGAAAGAAACCTCTGTTGAGGCGAAAAAACAAGTGCTGATGCGTGCTGCGGAACTGCTTGAACAAAGAAAAGATGAAGTAGCGGCCATCATGATCAAGGAAACAGGAAGTTCTATGGCCAAAGCCCAAATTGAAATTAAAAATAGCGCAGGCATCATTCGGGCCGCAGCGCAATATCCCGAACTGATGACGAATCCGCGAGTCAATCCGTCCGTCATTCCGGGTAAGGAAAATTTGATCTACCACGTTCCGGTTGGCGTCATTGGCGTCATTTCACCGTTTAATTTTCCGCTCGTGCTGTCCATGCGCAGCGTAGCTCCGGCTATCGCGACGGGAAATGCCGTCGTATTGAAGCCCGATATTCAAACTGCCGTTTCCGGCGGTCTCGTCATTGCCGAAATTTTTGAAGAAGCCGGTCTCCCTAAAGGCGTGCTGAATGTCCTCACCGTGGATATTGCCGATATTGGCGATTACTTTATCGCGCACCCTGTTCCGAAAGTCATATCCTTCACCGGTTCGACTGCAGTCGGCCGCCACGTCGGAGAAGTGGCAAGCCGAAACTTAAAACGCGTGTCACTCGAGCTTGGCGGCAACAGCCCCTTCGTGGTGCTGGAAGACGCCGACTTGGAGAAAGCGTTAAGCGCAGCGCTCTTCGGCAAGTTTTTTCACCAAGGACAAATTTGTATGATTACGAATCGGATCTTCGTGCATCGCTCCCTTTACGATCAATTCGTCAGCAGTTTTGTAGAAAGGGCGCAAAAAATTCCGTACGGCGATCCTAGCGTCGATCCCAACGTCTTTATCGGGCCGATTATTAATGAAAAACAGATGCAAAAGGTGCTGAACGTCATTGAAGCAGGGAAAACAGAAGCGCGTTTGGTGCTGGAAGGACAACGAATTGGGAATGTGCTGACGCCGTTTGTATTCGCTGATGCGAAAAATGACAGTACCCTGGCTCAAACCGAAATTTTCGGCCCCGTAGCCACGATTATTCCGTTTGATACCGAAGAAGAAGCGCTCGCCCTAGCGAATGATACGCCGTACGGACTATCGGCCTCCGTTTTCACCAGCGATTTGGAACGAGGCATCGAGTTTGCCCGTCACATTGAAAGCGGCATGGCCCACGTGAATGATCAGACCATCAATGACGATCCTAACGCTCCTTTCGGCGGTGAAAAAGCGTCCGGTCTCGGCCGATTTAACGGAGAATGGATCTTTGAGGAATTTACAACCCGGAAGTGGGTATCGGTCCAGCGGGAATATCGGGATTTCCCGTTCTAGAACGAAAGCCGAATCGAGAAACCTGTGCCTTGTTAAGGCATGGGTTTCTCTCATTTCAACAAACATCGTAAAAACCGAACGTATTAGTCTAATTGTTGTGAAGTGTTCGGAAATTTACGAAAAAATATGAGAAAAACATTGACACCGGGTATATCCGTCATTTAATCTATGGAAGGATCAATTGAATGAAATGACAGACAAGTTCGTATATCCTCAATAATATGGTTTGAGGGTTTCTACAAGGAGCCAAAGAATCCTGACTACGAATATGGGATACGTGTATCTGCTATCCTATATTCGCAGTCAGGATTTTATTTTTTCCACATTACTAAGCGATCCCAAGTAAGGAGAGAATGGATAAGGCAATGCTCGATTGTCTGTGATGAGGCTGGAGCAACCCTGTCCTATTTAAATTGGAGGCGAGATGAATGAAGAGCTTGTTTAAGTTGGAAGAACGAGGCACATCGATTTCGACCGAGCTGATGGCCGGTGTCACTACATTTTTAACGATGGTATACATCGTTATTGTGAATCCCGGCATTCTGAGCAAGGCGGGGATGGATTTCCATGGTGTGTTCATTGCGACAGTGCTCGCGAGCATTGTCGCAACGCTGATTATCGGGGTATTTGCCAACTACCCGATCGTGATAGCGCCAGGCATGGGGTTGAACGCTTACTTTGCCTTTAGTGTTGTGGGGGGCGGCGGCGTTTCATGGCAAGTTGCGCTTGGCGCCGTATTTGTGGCGGGGATCTTGTTTGTGCTGTTATCGCTGACCTCGTTCCGCTATATGCTGCTGGATGCGATTCCTTCAAGCCTGAAACATGCCATTACGGCGGGCATCGGCTTATTTATCACGTTTATCGGGCTGCAAAACGCTAAAATTATTGTCGATTCTCCGGCCACCTTAATCACCCTTGGGAATTTGAAGGAACCCATGACGATGTTAACGATTATCGGACTGGCTGTTTCCCTTATCCTCATGGCTTATCAGGTTAAAGGATTTCTTTTTGTGGGCATGCTGATCACTGCAATTCTGGCTTGGTTACTGGGGCTGCTTCATTTTCCGGATGCTTGGGTATCTTGGCCGACCGGACTTGCGGCAACGGCCTTCCAGTTAGATATCGCCGGGGTGTTTACAAACGGTCTATATGCGGTTGTGTTTACCTTTTTGCTGATTACGCTGTTCGATACGACGGGAACGATGCTGGGGGTTGCGGAGCAAGCCGGACTGCTGAAGGATAATAAATTCCCGCGTTCACGGGGGGCGCTCGTTGCAGACGCCATAGGCACAACCGCCGGCGCTCTCCTCGGAACAAGTCCGACATCCGCTTATATTGAGTCCAGCTCCGGAGTTGCCGTAGGCGGGCGAACGGGTCTCACCGCTGTAACCGTCAGCGTGCTGCTTGCGCTTACGCTATTCTTCTCGCCGACGGTTGCCGTGCTTGCCAATATTCCTGCGATAACAGCTCCGGCATTAATTATTGTCGGTTTTCTCATGATGAATGTCTTGCGGAAAATTGATTGGCACGATCTGGAGGAAGCCTTCCCTGCTTTTCTTATTGTTGTACTGATGCCGCTAACCTACAGCATTGCTACGGGAATCGGCATCGGGTTCATCGTCTATCCGATCTTAAAGCTTGTTCGTGGTAAAAGGAAAGACGTTCATCCGATTTTTTATGCGTTCGCCGTGTTGTTTTTTATTCAAATTGTGTTTTTCAGTCATTGAGACAGGAAGTCATTCATGGGGTTCCCGGTATCCGAAACGCAGGAATGCAAAAAGGCTGCCCAGCGGCAGCCACTCAAGGATCGTACATTTAAAATAACAGAGTCGCCTCTACCGGCCAGCGTACGATCGCCTGCCCGCCAACCCGCAGGCCGGTCTCTTTCGTTGCGTACTGCATCCTGGCCGTAAAATGCTTGTCCAGCTTTTCAATGACAACGCCGATCAAGTAGGAAGCGCCGGTATAATGGATGAACGAAACCGTGCCGGACAACGAATTGTAACCATCCGAGCCCCCGCAGGCCGGGCTTCCACTCCCCCGGGCAGCACTTCGCCGGCTTCCGGACGAACCATTGCGTAGGTCGGCGTCTGCTGTCCGGCAGTCCTCTCCGCCGCAATGGTCTGGTCCCCCGCCAATTTCATCCGCCATCGCCCGTGCTCCTCCTCCGCCCCGGATACTTGCACCGGATTGGATTCGCCCACGAAATTAGCCACAAACGGATCGGCCGGCTGCGTATAAATTTGCTGCGGCGTTCCGATTTGTACAATCCGTCCTTGGTTCATGACGGCGATACGATCCGACAAGACCATGGCTTCTTCCTGATCGTGCGTTACGAAAATGCCGGTAAATCCGTACTCCTTCTGTAACGAGCGGATTTCTATGCCTAGAGCTTGCCGCAGCTTGGCGTCCAGATTGCTAAGCGGCTCATCGAACAGCACGAGCGGCGGCTTCAGGACGAGCGTTCTGACCAAAGCGACGCGCTGCTGCTGCCCTCCGGATAATTGGGCGGGAAATCGGTCCATATAGCCGCTCAGCTGAACCGATTCCGAGGCAGCACAAACGTCAAATCCCGATTGTCCAACAAGATCGATCCGGATGAAGGAACTTGCAGGCCGGCGATCATACGAAGAGTCGTCGTTTGGTTGGCTAAAGGGGATAGTGGGGATGATGTGCAATTGATCCAACATTTGCTGAAAATCGCTGGTTATTATAAAGGCGCTTGTAATGGAAAATTTGGTCCATCAACCGAAAAAGCACTCATAAGCCTTCGAGAGGGGCATTCCCTTCCTGTGGATGGAGTTATGATTCAACATGATTATTTAGAACTTGGACTTGTAGAATAAGCGTTTTATGAGTCGGCACTCTATTCTACAGATGGTTCTGGTCCATCGACAAAAGTCTCCGGTTCAAGACGGATTGGACGGCCTCCCGAATTTCCTCATAACCTGTGCAACGGCAAATGTTAGATTGCAGCCAATCTTTGATCGTTTCCTCGTCGGCTTCGGGATAAGTTTGGGTCAGCGCATAAATATTCATGATAAATCCTGGGGTGCAGTATCCACACTGAAAAGCAAATTTTTCGACAAAGGCTCTTTGGACGGCTGTGTCTTTTAGACCTTCAACA
This sequence comes from Paenibacillus sp. tmac-D7, assembly GCF_006519665.1. NCBI lineage: Bacteria > Bacillati > Bacillota > Bacilli > Caryophanales > Paenibacillaceae > Paenibacillus > Paenibacillus sp. tmac-D7. The sequence continues at coordinate 167,405 of NZ_VIDW01000002.1, forward strand.
GTCGTAACCTTTTTTCCCGCCGTTTCCACCGCAAGCATCAGACACGATTTCATCGGCGAACCGTCCAGGAGCACCGTACAAGTACCGCAATCCCCATTCCGGCAGCCAGGCTTTGCACCGGTCAGACCGAACGATTCCCGCAGAACGTCCAAAAGAAGATCCGCCGGTCGGACGGTTGCGGTCCGCAGCTCCCCGTTCACATTCAGGTTAAGCATTACCGCATAAAAGTCATTACTTGACATGTCATCCCCCTCCCAATGTCCTTATTGTATCGTGCAGCGTATTTTTCAAAACTAGCTTGCGGTAAGCCGCCGAGCCTTTTATATCACTGAGGATCGGCGCGGGCAATTGATCCGCCGCCTGATTGATTCGGTCCTCCAAAGGAATCTCGCGCCGGTTTAATATTTCTTCGACGGCAGCGGACCGGAATGGGAAGGAACAGACGCCACTAAAAGCAACACGAATCCCCGAATCTGACCGGAGAGCGGTGACAGTCACCAGCGGATAATCAATAGAAGCCACTTTGCGCTTTTTCACCGTCACATAAGGCATACCTATATAGCTGACTTCGGTGAGCGCTTGAACGAGAAACTCTCCCCTACTCAGCTTCAGGGTACGGTCAAACACTTGACCGATTGGTACTTGCCTAAATCCGGTGGGACCAGCGATCCTCACTTCACTGTCCGTCAACAGCAGAGGCAGCACCGCTTCCTTGTAAATGAATCGTCCGCAAATATTCCCGCCAAATGTAATTTTGTTTCTTGAGGTTCGGTCGGCAACGCCGGCCCCCGTTTCCCCAAGTAGAGGAAACACTCGGGAATCGTGAAGCTCGGATAGAGTCAAAGCAGATCCGAGAACCATCTTTTGCTCAAGGACCGCAAGCATGCGGCATTCCGGGATTTGCTTCAGATCAATAACTGCCCCTGTGTAAACCTGGTTGATTCTTCCCAGTGTGATGATTTCAGTTCCGCCGGAATAATATAGGGGGCTCTTATCATGAGCATCCAACTGCTGAAAAAGACTGACGGCTTCGTGGAGAGTGGCAGGCCGATAATATTCGAAATTATAAGGTATCATGCGGCTCCCCCATTTTTGTTCTCCAAATCCGTTCCGGGAAAAGGGGCAACCGATTTAGCTGGACCCCGGCGGCCCGGGAAAGCGCACTAGCGAGCGCGGCTGGCATCCCGATGAGTCCGTGCTCACCGAGCCCTCGGGCACCGAACGGTCCATCCAGACACGGATTCTCGATGAACTCCACGATATATTCGGGGTTTTCGCCGTAACGGATCAGATTGTAATCACGGAGCGTAGGATTATCGACGGTTCCCTGATCACTGAATACAAACGTTTCACGGTTCGCAAAGCTGAGCCCCATGGAAATCGCACCCATGATCTGGCCTAAAGCCGCTTTTGGATTCAACACTTTGCCGGCGTCATTAACGGAAATCGCCTTCAGCAGCTTGTATGAATAATCCCTCGTGTCGAGCTCGATCTCCACCGCTTGGGCCCCAACGTTCCATTCTGGTCCGGGCGTTCCCTCCCCGGTTTGTGGGTCAAGGTTATTCATCCGCCGTTGGATGTAGTGACCTCGCCCTATAATTTGGCCGCCAATGGAATTTCCATTCGGATACGTGTAACCGTAACAGATGTCTTTGACCTCGATTTGGATGGAGGGATCAGCCTTGGCCATCACTTTACCCCATCCGAGCTCAAGGTCATCCGGATCGGCCCGCAGCACACAAGCCGCGATCTCGAGCAGTTGACGGATCGCGTCGTCCGCCGCCTTAAGAACCGCACGGCCGGCCAGGAAAGTTCCGCGGCTCGCAACCGTCTTCCAATGCTCCGGTGTTATTTCCGTATTCACCTCGAACTTGACGTGAATCCTCTCCGGATTCATTTTCATCCGCTCCGCGAGCATCTGGGCCAGCACCGTTTTCGTGCCAGTTCCGATCTCCACGACCCCGGTCTCCAGATTCAAGCTGCCGTCGGAATTGAAAGAGATAATAGCGCCCGAGCTTGCATTGGGATCCATCGATGAGTTTTTCCAAAAGCAACTGATGCCCTTGGCCCGGATTGTATTCGCGTTCACCTGCATCACCTTCCAATCATCCCAGCCTGCTAGCGTGCGAAGCCGGTGCATACAAGTCGTAAGATCCCCCAGATTGCTGGACGTAAGTACATCCCGCGTCGGAGCAGAATCGCCCGGCACGGCTATATTCCGCATGCGAAGCTCCCACGGATCCATTTGGAGTTTGTCGGCCAGCGCGTCCAGCGCTCTTTCCATCGCGAAAGTAAGCTCAGCATGTCCGTAACCTCGAAAGGCCGAAGCATATGGATGATTGGTATAGATAGTCAGACAGTCACAATAGAGATGTTCGATCGCATAAGGCCCCGAGCAGTCCTGCGCAGCCGCTCTCGCAACGTCACTGGATTTGTCGTCGTAGGCGCCACCATCGAACCGGTAGACAATTTCCGCCGCGGTAATTTTCCCTGCCAGATTGCTGCCCAGCCGGACGGTGGCATCAAGCCCTATATGAACCGGGGAGGTAACCATGTCTTCCTCTCGGGTATTGATAATTTTGACTTTTCGGCCTCCGACCGCCCGGGAAGCCAAATAGGCAACAAGCTCCAACTGAATCGCCGCTTTACCGCCGTAAGCGCCTCCGACCAGCGGTGTTTTGACCACGATCCAGCCGGGATCGAAGCCGAAATATAGGCCCATAAATTTTTTGACGGCAAAAGGGGCCTGCGTTGACGACTCGATGTGAATGTAGCCGTCCGGCCTGATCTCAGCAATGGCACTTCGTGTTTCCATCGCTGCATGATCCGAGGGCATAAACGAAATGGTGTTCTCGAGGATGACTTCGCTTTCCCTCCACCCCTTGTTCATGTCTCCTTTGCGGATTTTAATGAGGCTGGCGATATTGGTGCCGGGAATGGAGACCACCCCCTCTGCCTTTGTATACTCACCCAGCCTTTCGTGAACGAGCGGAGCGTCCTTCCGCAGAGCTTCCATGGGAGAGTTGACAACCGGCAGCGGCTCGTACCGTACCCGGATTAAATCCGCGGCACGCTTCGCCTGCACTTCGGTATCGGCTACTACGACAGCAACGGTTTCTCCGAAAAAACGAACCCGATCTTTCGCTATTATCGGACGGTCTCGAATCTCTTCTCCGGTCAGTACTTCGCTGCATTCCCCGGTCAAAATAGCACGAATCCCTTGAACCTGCCAAGCCGCGCTCGTGTCTATGCCCAAAATTAGGGCATGTGCAAAGGGACTTATCGCCATGCGCGCATACAGCATTCGGTTATCGAGATGATCCCCGGTATATAGAGCCGTACCCATCACCTTGTCGAACGACTCTTTTTTTGGAATGCTTCTGCCTATCGTTTCCAAAGATTTCCGCTCCCTTCTCGCCTGTCAAATTTTAGTACTAACCGTTTACCTCCAATTGTTTAATTATACGAATCCCGAAGGATGCTTATGACAGTCCGAATAAAGGAAAAGCACCTCTGAAAGAGAGGTGCCGGTCACGGTGATTCATGCGTTTCATCAACCTGTTTATCCGGAATAACTATCCCGCCACTTCAACAATTTTTTCTCCAAAAAGCGAACGAACGAGTCGGATAGTTTACCGACAATCGCAAATATGAGGATGCCTACGATGACGACGGCCGTTTGGGAGAATTGTCTGGCGTCATTAATCATGTAGCCTACGCCTTCACTGGATCCCATTAATTCCGCCACGACCAAGCCTAGCCAGGAAACACCGATCGATAGCCGTAAACCCAATAAAATATTAGGCAAGGCAGCAGGGACAATCAGTTTTGAAACGAGCTTCCATTTACTGAATTCCAGCACTTTGGTGACTTCGAACAACTTTGAATCCACCCCGCGTATCCCGGTAAAGGTATTGATGTATAGCGGAAAATAAGCTCCCAGCGCAATAAGCAGAACCTTCGATGTTTCTCCGATACCAAACCAAAGAATAAAAAGCGGGGTTATGGCGAGATGCGGAATCGTTCTTAACATTTGCACGGACGGATCAATCGTTTCTTCGAACTTCCGAAACAATCCCGCTAATATGCCGGATAGGAGTCCGAGCGAGCCGCCAAGCAGAAAACCCAAGAAAGCGCGATATAAACTGACATTCAAATGGCTGATCAATTCTCCGGAAACAATCAATTCCCAAAACGCTTTAGCAATCTGAATGGGAGAAGGTAAAATCGTACTGGAGACGACTTCGAAATAAGCGGCTAATTGCCAAATGATAATTACTAAAACCGGCAACGAGAGCCCTCTGATTATACTTGCGCTTAGAGATTTATTTCTGACTGTCCCGCTGGAACCCGATTCAGGATTGATCTTTTCGGGTCTGGATTTTGTTCCTGCCATCAAGACTGAAAGAAATGGCTTCATTTTCCCACCCACTAATTTGTTTTAGTTTCCTGCTTTGCCCTCGTAATAAACGTATTGTCAATAACTTTTGCGACCTCGACCTTGTTTTTGACTCCACCAAGATCGTAAAGAGTGTCCGCCGTTTTTTGATGTTCTTTGATATAATCATCCGACACCGGATCATTTCGGAAATCCGTATTTTTCACGATATTGGCCACAATGGCTTTATCCAATTTGAGCACTTGGGCATACAGATCTACGGCCTCGTTTTGGTTTTGGGTCTGCCAGGCAACGGCTTCGTCCAGCGCTTTTAAATACAGCTCTACGAATTCCGGATGCTCTTTCGCAAATTTGGTGCTGGCTACGGTAAAGTTCGGACTCGGCATCTTGAGATCTTCGCCCGATACCAATATTTTCGCTCCGACGGTAGCTTGCTCCGTACTGATGAACGGCTCCCAAATTCCCCATGCATCTACCGTACCGTTCTCGAAGGCAGGCTTCGCTTCGGAAGGGGCCAATTGAATTAATTTCACATCGGACGGCTGCAGCCCGGCTTGATCCAGGGCCCGGTAAATCAGATTGTAAGAGGTGCTGCCTTTGGCAACCGCTATTTTTTTGTCTTTTAATTCCTGAATGCTTGTGATGGGGCTATCTTTAGGCAGAAGCAGCACATTGTTTTTCAAACCGCTACTATATAAGGAAATGATTTTAAAGTCTATCCCTGCTGCTTGAGCCACAATGACCGGCGTATTGCCGCATGCCAGAAAATCAATGTGATTGGCGGACAGAGCTTCGAATTCTTCGGGCCCTGTCTGAAACTCAACCCAGTTGACTTTTGCCCCCTTTGCAGCAAACTGCTTCTCGACGAACCCCTTTTCTTTTGCCAAATAGGAAGGAGCTACATTTTTAATATAGCCAATATTAACCGTTAGGTTTTGTCCGTCTGTGTTACTCGTTTTGGTTCCGCAACCTGCGAGAGAAGCCATGACAAGTAAAGATAGCAAGAGTACAATCCATTTGTTTGGTTTCATTTCTCTTTCCCCCATTATTTAAATTCCTGCTCCTTCGACCAAAGCAAAGCTTTCCCATCTCTCGAATTCCTTCAATACCTTCAGGCGGAAATTTTGAAAAGCTTCGCTTGCTTTTTTCCGAGGATAAGGAAGATGGTTTGGGATGACGTCACGGATGACACCCGGTTTGGCTCCCATAATGACAATTTTATTGGCCACAAATACCGCCTCATCGATATCATGAGTCACTAAAACCATCGTTGTCTTTTTGTTTTCCCAAATTTCCAGAATGGCTTCCTGCATATGGGTTCTTGTAAAAGCGTCCAACGCGCCGAAAGGCTCATCCAGCAGCAGCACCTGAGGCTCTCTCAGTAGAGCGCGAGCAATGGAAACACGCTGGGACATCCCTCCGGAAAGTGCTCTAGGATACGATTTTTCAAATCCTTTGAGATGTGTCAATTCCAGCAGTTCGTCAACTTTTCTGCGGATATCGGCCGATTTCAAGGAATAATTCGCAGCAATATTTTGCTCCACCGTCAGCCATGGAAAAAGCCGGTGCTCTTGAAAAATGAACCCCTTCTCGATACTGGCGCTGTTCACTTTCTCTTCTCCCAAATATACGGCGCCCTCATAATCGTTATCCAGACCGGCTATAATTTTAAGAAGTGTGCTCTTTCCGCAGCCGCTCGGTCCGATAATCGCTATAAATTGCTCCTGACCGATTTCCAGGTTAATATCTTTCAATACGGACAGTGGACCTTTTTCGGTTTGGAACGTTTTACTGACCTTTTCAACTCGGAGGGATTTTTCTGACAAAGCAAGCATTCCTTTCCGCTTCTTATAGGACTGCACTTTTACTAAATTTATTTTGCGGTTTAGCAAGTCCCAGGTGATCCCTTAACATCCGTCCTGCGTATTCCGTTCTGAACAATCCTCTTTGTTGAAGGACGGGAATGACCGTATTTACAAACTCATCCAAGCCCCCCGGTAAATACGGAGGCATGATATTGAAACCGTCGGCTGCTCCGTTTACGAACCATTCTTCCAGTTGATCCGCTATCATTTCGGGCGTACCCACAAGGGTCCGATGACCGCGGGCTCCGGCTATGCGCAAGCTCAGTTCCCTTATCGTTAAGTTTTCTTTTTTGGCCAAATTGACTAAAAGATCGAACCTGCTTTTACCGCCGTTTGTTTCGGCAAATTCAGGCAGCGGGCCGTCCAGCGGATATACCGACAAATCGTGATCCATAAGGTCTGATAAAAGACCCACGCCGGCCATCGGATGAACGAGTTCCTGAAGATAGGCTTCCTTCTCCTTCGCCTCTTTAAGCGTGGAGCCGATAATAGGGAAGACACCCGGCATAATTTTCACTTCATCTGCGGATCTGCCGTATTGAATTAATTGTTTTTTCACGCTGGAATAAAACGCCTCTGCTTCTTCGCGTGTTTGCTGCGCAGTAAAAATAACTTCCGCCGTTTGTGCGGCGAGTTCTTTTCCCGCTCCGGAGGAGCCTGCCTGAATGATAACGGGTCTCCCTTGCGGCGTACGGGAAACATTAAGGGGACCGCGCACCGAAAAGAATTCACCTTCGTAATTAATCGCGTGAATTTTGCTGGAGTCCGCAAAAATTCCAGATTCTTTATCGATGACCAAGGCATCGTCTTCCCAGCTGTCCCATAAGCTCTTGACGACATCAATGTATTCCTTGGCCCGCTGGTACCGCAATCCGTGATCCGGGTGTTTCTCCTTGCTAAAATTGTAGGCCTCTGTAGAATAAGCCGATGTGACCACATTCCAAGCTGCGCGTCCGCCACTCAGATGATCTAAAGACGCGAACATCCGGGCTATATGATAAGGTTCTGTATAGGTTGTTGTTACCGTTGCCGCTAAACCGATATACTCCGTCACCGCCGAGAGTGCGGATAATAAAGTAATCGGCTCCGGCTTCACGGAAGCGGTATAAGATACGGCCGTATCGTTGGGGACTACGACATTATCGGCGAGAAAAATCATATCGAACTTTCCCCGTTCCGCCGTTTGGGCCAATTCCTTATAAAATTTCAGGTCCATGATTCCATTAGATTTCGCACCCGGGTGTCTCCAGGCAGCGAGGTGATGCCCGACATAATATAAGAAGGCTCCTAGATGCATCTGTCTGGCTTCTGAATGCATAGCTTTCTCCTCTTTCCATACCGTATTCTTGATGACATGCAGCTCACATTTTTTTCGTAAAAAAAGACAGCAGGAAACACAACATCAAAACGTGTTGGTCTCCAGCTGTCTGGTCGAACCTTCAATTCCTATTGGAATTATAGTGTATAAAACTTAACATCTTTCTATTTTGCTGTCAAGGCGCTTTTTGCTTTCTTATAGGATAATTCCCTTCTAAAAGCAACGGAAAAAGGCGATCGCTCCACCCGCTCGGACGGGGAACGTTCGCCTTTTTTTCCTGGCCTGGTCGACTTCAGCCTCATTTATAAAGCTGGCCGATGCTACAGGTTTAAATGTCGATAGTCACGTAAGACTTTGATACTTCCTCATACGCCCGCTTGGAATGCAGCCATTCCTTCTTATCGCCCAGACAATTGCAAATGAACTGCGTGGAGCCGATGGATATCTTTTTTCGGTAATGAACATGTCCGCAAACGGCATATTTGACAGAGCGGCTATACCAAATGTCATGATTTCCCGGCACAAACAAACATGGAATGCCCGCCCGTTCCTCGATTTCCTCTAACACGTTTAATGTTTGCACGTAATTGTTTGAAATATCTCCAGCCACAATGAGCAGGTCCGTATTCGTTGCCGATGCGGCACTACACAACGCTTCTTGAACAGTTCCGAATTCGTCGTCATTGTTTTTGTCCACATGAAGGTCGGACAATATGCCTATCCTCATTTTTGTTCTCCTCTATGTCAGGTGTATAGGTGGCAGCTGACGAAGTGGCCTTCGCGAATACCGGTGAGCACCGGAGCTTCCGTACTGCATCGTTCATGCGCATGGACGCAGCGGGTTTGAAACGCGCATCCTTTCGGGATATCGAGCGGGCTTGGCATATCCCCTTTCAGGATGATCCGTTCCCTTTTTTCTCTGCGATTTTCGGACGGTATGGCCGATACTAACGCTTTGGTATAAGGATGAAGCGGATTGGCGTACAAGTCTTCGACCTCCGCGATTTCCACAATTTTGCCCAGATACATGACGGCTACCCTGTCGCTCATATAATGTACGACATTCAGATCATGCGATATGAACAAATACGTCAAGTTCAGCTCCCGCTGCAAATCTTTCAGCAGGTTCAGGATTTGCGACTGTACGGATACGTCCAATGAGGAAACCGGCTCATCCAATACGAGAAACTCCGGCTTCAGCATCAGCGACCTGGCTATGCCGATCCGCTGTCTCTGTCCGCCGCTCAATTGATGTGTATAATGACGGGCGTAGGAGGGGTCCAGTCCGATTCGCAACAGCATGTCATCGACCTGCCGTTTCCGTTCCCGGCTATCTCCAAGCCGGTTTATTTTCAATGGCTCCTCGAGCAGTTCTCCAATCCGGAGTCTCGGATTCAAAGAGGTATAAGGATCTTGAAACACATATTGCATGTGTCTGCGCATGGACCGGGCCCTCGGGCCGCTCAGGCCGGTGATGTCTTTTCCGTTATACACCAGTGTGCCGTCTGTAGCCGGAAGCAGCAGCGACGCCAATTGCCCGACCGTGGACTTGCCGCAGCCGCTTTCACCTACCAGACCTAACGTTTCACCTGCCCGAATGGATAAGGACACGCCGTCAACGGCCCGCAGCGTTTGCCGCTGTCCTCCCCAGAAACCGCCGGCATAATGTTTCTTGATGTTTTGTAACTGTACAATGTCTTCAGCCGGCGCCATAAACCGCAACTCCTTCCTCCTGCACCAAAAAGCACCGTACGGATTGCTGACCGTTCATGCTGTACAAAGCCGGCGTTTCCGCAAAACACCGATCCGTCGCATGTGCGCACCGCGAGTTAAATGTGCAGCCCGGGCCTCTTTCCCGCAGACCGGGAACCGTACCTTGAATGGAAAACAGCCTTTCATATTTCTTTTGCGGCGTCGGTACGGATTGCTTCAATCCGATCGTATAGGGATGCTTTGGATTTTCCAACACCGCTTCCGCTGTGCCTTCCTCTACGATTTGTCCCGCATACATGACTGCAATCCGGTCGCACATATCCGCGATAACACCCAAATCGTGAGAAATGAGCAAAATCGACATGCCCTTCTCTTCGCGAATTTGCCGCATCAAGTCCAAAATTTGCGCTTGAATCGTGACGTCCAGCGCCGTCGTAGGTTCATCGGCAATGAGCAGATGCGGTTCGCCGGAAATCGCTATGGCGATCATGACCCGCTGACGCATGCCGCCGGACAGCTGGTGCGGGTATTCATTCAGAAGCGATTCCGGACGAGGCAGTCCGACAACCCGGAGCAGCTCGTGAGCGCGCTCCCTCGCTTCTTTACGCGAGCATCCGAAATGAAGCCGCAATGACTCCGTAATTTGACTGCCAATAGTAAAGGCCGTATTGAGCGAGCTCATCGGGTCTTGAAACACCATGGAAATTTCTTTCCCCCGTATGCGGCGAAGCTCCTCTTGGCCGAGACGGTGCAGCGGATGCTTCGACTGAAACCATATTTCGCCGCCGCTGATCTGCATCGCTTTCGGCTGCAGTCCGAGAATGGAGAGCGAAAGAACGCTTTTTCCGCTGCCGGATTCCCCGACGATACCTACAGTCTCCCCTTTAGCCACCGAAAGCGAAACTCCGCCAAGGACGGACAGCGTTTCGCGGGAGGACGTTGTTAATTGCAGCTCTAGATCGCGTATGTCGAGAAGAAACTCTGCCCGATGCATGGAGTTTGCAGAAACCATCTCATCACCTTCTATTGTCGTTTGTCACGCAGGTCTCGGATGCCGTCGCCAAGCAGGTTAAAGCCAAGTACGGTGACGGTAATGAATAGACCTGGGGCGAGCGCATACCAGGGCGCTTTGCCGATATAGCTTTGCGATTCGTTCAACATCCGGCCCCAGCTTGGGTCCGGCGGTTGGACTCCAAGCCCCAGGTAGCTGAGCGCGGCTTCTACCAATATCGCGGTGGAGAAGCTTAATGCCGCCGTCGTAACAACCGGAGACAGGATGTTAGGTAATATTTGTTTGAAAATAATGTTGGCATGGCCTGCTCCGATACCTCTTGCCGCCTTCACGAACTCGGCTTCCTTCATGTGCAGAAATCCGCTGCGCACGACCCTTGAAAAAGCCGGAACGGACAAAATCCCGATCGCGATCATCGTCTGGAACAGGCTCGGCTTAAAGAGGGACACGAGCAGCAGCGCAAGCAGCACACCCGGAAAGGCCAGAAGCGCGTCGATGAACCGCATCAACAGTTCGTCGGCCCATTTGCCCACATAACCGGCGATCGTGCCGATGAGCAGGCCGCCCGTAAGCCCGATCGCGACGGATACCGTACCCACCTTAAAAGCCGTTTGCGTTCCTTCCATAACGCGGCTTAGAATATCCCGGCCGAAATTGTCGGTTCCGAGCAGGTGAGCGGCGCTGGGCGCTTGCAGCCGGTCTGCGATGCTCATGTCATTGACCCCGTACGGCACGTAAATCAGACTGACCAGCATAAGGAGAAAGAGAACCGCTATACAGACGGCTCCCACAACGAGACTGAAGCTTAATTTTGTCGTCCTCATATGCAAACCTCTACTTTAAGCGGATTTTCGGATCCAGCCAGCGATAGGACAAGTCAACGATAAAATTGGTCGTGATGACGATAAATGCGATCATAAGGACCATGCCCTGCACTAGCGGATAATCGCGGTTGCCAATACCGGTGATAAGCAGGCCGCCAAGACCCGGCAGTGTGAAAACTTGTTCGACCACAAGGCTTCCCGCCAGTAATTCTCCAAAATTGATGCCGACAATCGTCACGACGGGCAACAGTGCGTTCTTCAGCACGTGCTTGTAATACACCGTGGATTCCTTCAATCCCTTGCTTCTGGCCGTGCGAACGTAATCCAGATGAAGCTGCTCCAGCATCGTCGTACGCAAGTAGCGTACGACGATCGCAATTTGCGGAAGCGCCAGGGCAACGGAAGGTAGCAGCAATGATTTAAATGCCAGCAGCGGGTTTTCCGACCAGGGCACATAGGCGCTGACCGAAAACCATTTGAGCGTGAGCGCGAACAGGAGAATGAGGATGATGCCCATCCAGAAGGACGGGATAGCGAGCCCGATCTGCGAACCGATTGAAATGATGATATCCACGGCTTTACCCTTTGACCTTGCGGCTGCGATCCCGAGTGGGATAGCCGTCACCGTCGTAAGGAGCAGCGCAAGCAGCGCTAACGACAAGGTGACTGGAAAGCGGCTGCCGATCAGATGCAGCACCGGCTCCGAGAAGCGAAGCGAATCGCCGAAATCGAGCCCGGCCACACCTCTCATCCAGCTTGCAAACTGTTCGGGCAGCGGTCGGTCCGTCCCCAGCTTGGCTTCCAGCAAAGCAATTTGCTCTTCGGAAGCTTCAGGACCCAAAATCGTCAGCGCCGGATTGCCTGGAATGATCCGAAATACGGAAAAAGTAAGAAGTACGACGAATAACACGGTCAAAAGGAGGGTCAGGATTCTGCGTACTAGATAGGGCAAGGCAAGTTCTCCTCCTTGATTCGTAGGTCCTTACTCCTTCAAGTAAACCGTCGACAAATCCTGGACGTAAAGCGGATATTGCTTGTATCCGTCCAGCTTTTTGTTCAATGCCACATTGAGGTTCGGATCCATGATATAAACAGCGGCAGCGTCATTCGACAAAATCGTTTGGACTTGTTTATACAGCGCCACTCGTTTGGCGTCGTCGACTTCCGTCACCGCCGCTTTCAGCGTTTTATCGAACTCGTCGCTCTTGTAGTTAAAGAAGTTATTCGCGGAATCGGACAAATATTTATTCAAGATTTGGTAAGGATCCAGCTTCCCGTCCAGTCCGATGATGGTCAAATCGTAATTGCGGTTTTTGTAAATCCGGTCCAGCCATACCGCCCATTCCACCGGTTCAATCTTCACTTTAATGCCGACTTTCGCCAGCTGCTGCACGATCACTTGGGCCGTATCGACATGAAATGGATAGTTGGACGGAACCGAGAGCGTCGTTTCAAAGCCGTCTTTGTAGCCGGCTTCAGCAAGCAGACTCTTGGCTTTGTCGAGATTCGTCTTATAGGTGTCTTCCAGACCGGCCTGATAGTACTTGGACAAGACGGGGCTGAGATTGGAGCCGAGCTTCGTTCCGTTGCCGAGCGCCACCCCTTTGATGATCTCATCCTTGTCGATGGCGTAATTGATTGCCTGACGGACTTTAATATCGTTGAACGGTTTCCACGAAATGTTGAAGGTCATCAGCTGGACCAGGTTTTGCGGTGCGCTAAGCTTGGTGTAGCTATCCCCCAGGGTTGAAATCGGGTCGTTTCCGATCCGCGGATAAATGTCGGCTTCGCCTGATTTAAGAGCCGCCAGAGAAGCGTTGGCATCCGTGATGATCCGGAACTCGACTTTGTCCAATGAGGGAACGCCTTTCACGTAGTAATCGGCAAACTTCTCCACGACAAGACGCTGTCCCGGGACGTATTCTTTGAATTTAAAGGGCCCGGTGCCGATTGGAAGCTTGTTGCTGTCTTGATAATCTTTAGGAATGACGGTTGCCGTAAGTGCCGTCAAGAATGAAGAATTGTTCTTTTTCAATGTAATGACGACGGTGCCTGCATCAGACGCCTCGATCGCTTGCACATCCTGGAATGCCGGATTTAGCGGCTTGCCGGTAGCGGTGCCGGCCAAACGATCGTAGGAAAATTTAACATCCTGCGAAGTAACGGGATTGCCGTTATGGAATTTGACGCCGCTGCGAAGCTTGAACGTATAAGTCAGACCGTCCGGCGATACTTGATAAGACTCGGCGACGGCCGGGAGAAGCTCCCCTTTCTCGTTAGGCTTCAGCAGTCCTTCAAAAACATTGAACAGTACTTCGGACGTGCCCGCAGCAACCGCAAGATGAGGGTCCAGGTAGTCGAGATCTTGAGGGATAAGGACTACAACGTTGCCTCCCTCTTTCTTCCCTCCGCTTATTTTTTGTGCACCTGCCTTGGACGCATCCTGCGAATCGGACGACTCCGGCTTCACCGCATTGGACGAGCCTTCACCGTTAGTCCCTCCGGCGCTGCTGCAGGCCGCTAAGGCCAAGATCAACAAGATGAAGGGTACTGTAAATAAAGATCGAGCATTCCGCTTTGCTTTCATAGGCTTCCCACCTTTTTTTTTGAGATTAGCAGTTGGGGTTACGAAATGATTTTGTTGTCCTGCCTGAACAGCAGCTCCGGCAGCTCTTCGACAGACAATAACGTGCGTTCGAATGTGATCTCCTCGATGCCGAGAGTGCCGAACCGATTAATCAAGATCGGCTTCATCCCTGCTTTCGCGCTGCCCACTACGTCGTCGTAATAATTATCTCCCACATATAAACATTGCTTGGGGTCGACTCCGGCGAGTTCCGCCGCCTTGAGAAAAATCCTGACATCCGGCTTCTCCACTTGAACTTCGGACGATACGATAATGTGGTCCAAATAAGGCAGCAGTCCTGTTTCCTCCAAGACGGTTCTAGCGCTGGCATCCCAATTCGAAATCAAGCCGATGCCGACCGAAGCTTTCTTTAGAAGGGCCAGCACAGGGTGGGAGAACGGAAACGGCTTCCACCTGGGAGACTGAGCTATCTGGATATCCCGCAGCCGACGGCATTGATCGTGCAGGTCGAACCGGACGCCCAGCGTATAATTGAGCACGCCCACATACCAGGGCATATACGTATGGATTTGTTTGCCTAACGCCCCCGGGTATTCCCGCATAAAAAGCTTGTCGGTCAAATGATAAGCTTCTTCAATGTCTTCCAAGCTGAGTTCGATGCCCTGCTCCAGCCAGAATTGCTGATACTCCTTCTCTCTCTCTTGATACACTAACGTATAGCCAAGATCGAACCATATATACGATGTCTGCATGTGTGCCTCCGCTGACGTATCATTGAACGAATGACTGCTTGCTGTTGACGACCGGCAGCGTCAGCTTCGACGCAAAGCGGCGGTCGTGATAAATTGTTTGCGTAGCCGTTACAAAATCCGCAGCGGTCACCTGACCGGGATTCATCATCCGGTTGGGATTACGGTCGAAGGTCGGGAACAGTGAGCTCGTGATGTCCAGCCTGACGGAGTGGCCTTTCTTGAACACATTGGCGGTCGGCCCGAGTGAAACGACGTATTGGATCACCTCGCCCGGCGGAACCGGCTCCGGTTTCTCAAGACCTCCTCTATAGCTGGCCCGCACGATCCCTTCGGCAATGTTGATCGCTCTTCCGTCCGGATAGACATCCACTAGTTTGGCTACGAAATCGGTATCCTCCGCTGTCGTGGATGCATACAGCTCGACGGACACTTCCCCGATTACCGTCAAATCCTCCTTCAGAACGTCGGACGTATAGACCAGCACATCGTTTCTGATTTCAACCGGAAGCTGGTTTTTCGGTCCCATCGGAGTGAGATCGGGAACCGCGCCCGACCTGCCGCCCAATGCGGGAACGGGAATCGAAGGATGATAGACATATACATCTGGCGGTTCATCCAGCGGTTCGGTCAGGCTCAGCTTTCCGTCGCCGTTCACGGAACTAGCTTTGTACAAGCTGTGCAAGTAATAGGCTGCTGCTTGGCTCCCCTGCACAGGCCAGCTTTCCGCTTCCAACCATTTGTCTGAACCCATGACGAACAGACGAACGGGGGACGGCTGGGGAGCAGCCGGCTCCACACTTTTCAACCATCGGTCAAACCACTGAAGCTGAACGGAATCGATTTCATTCGCGGCCTCCGGTCCGAAATCCACTTCGCCGACGTATCTCGACCACGGCATGTGGTACCAAGGCTCGATAAACAAGTATTGATTTTTCCGCGCCCTTTCGGTTGCGCCGTGCTGGCTTACGCCCAAGTAGTTCTCGATAGTCCCGTCAATAAAAATGTCATACCACCCGCCGATGTGCAGAGCGGGCACCTCAATGGCTTTATAATTCTCCCTCAAGGAAATCTGGCGCCAGTAGTCGTCGCGGGCCGGGTGCTCCAGCCACTCCAGATAATAAGGTGCGGTTTCCTTGACCGCCTCCGGAGGGCTGTTCAGCGGAAGCGCTTTGTAATAACCGTGGATACCGGCATATAGAGAAGACAGCTCTTCCGCCCGCTCCGGCCGGTTATTCCTTAATGCCGTATCTTGGGCCACGAACAATATCCAGGATAGCGTACAAGCCAGCGCAAAGGCGCCGTTCCGGTAAGCTTTCCCTTGATACGAATCGGAACCGATCATGCCGGGCGCGATACAGACCAAATGCGGCGGGCGGCTTACCGCAGCAAGCCATTGCGCGGCTCCCACATAGGAGAAACCGTACATCCCGACATTCGGGATGACACCCGGGAGAGATGCAGCCCATTCAACTGTGTCGTAACCGTCTTCGGCTTCCTTCACGTAAGGATGAAAATCCCCTTCCGATGTCCATCGTCCCCGCACATCCTGGACGACGACAACATAACCGTGGCGGGCATACCAAGCAGGATGGGCATAATTCATCGTTTGCGCGTCTTCTTTGTTGTAAGGCGTTCTCATCAGCAGTACCGGGTACTTCTCGCTCTTGTCTCCTGCAGCAGGACGATAAATATCGGCATACAGCGTCACGCCGTCACGCATCGGAACCGGTACGTTCTTCTCCACCGTTACCGATCCGATGGACGTTATCGTGCTATCGGTCATCAGGCGTCACCTTCCAACCGGCGCTTCCGCAAGTCGCGGTAGGCCGGAAGTCCGCCCGCTCCATCCGCTGTCATGACGGCTCTTACGATTGCCGTTGCCAGCACTTCGGCCGACACCGCTCCGACCAAATCCACCGAGGCCTCGACCTCCCCCGTAGCGGCGGCAAATACGGTATCTCCGTCGAACATCGTATGTACGGGGTAAATGGTGCGGGCTAATCCGTCATGCGCCATTTCGGCCACTTTCTTCGCCTGGGCTTTGGTCAGTTTTGCGTTGCTCGCCACAACGGCAAGCGTCGTATTCGTCCCTTGCGGAATGTTAGTAAACGCAAACGGCTTATCGTACAACCAGCTGCGGCTGTCCACCGGATGGCCTTCGCGGTCTAGCGAACCGGCCAGCAATTCGCCCGTTCGGGGATCGCGAACTTCTCCCATCGCATTCAAGGCCACAATGGCGCCGATCACGAGCCCATTCGGATAACGGACGGATGCCGTGCCGATTCCCGCTTTCATCGCGCCCTCGAATCCGCCCAATTTCCCGACGGAAGCGCCGCAGCCTGCACCAACGTTACCTTCCCTGTCTTCCGTAGGGGAGGCCAGCGCTGCCGCCCGGTATCCCATATCTCGGTCAGGCCTTACTTTCGGATCTCCGATGGACAGATCGAACAATACGGCTGACGGAACGATAGGAACGACGCCAACTCCGACATCGACCCCGATCCCTTTTTCTTCCAGCCATGCGACAACCCCGCCGGCTGCATCCAATCCGAAGCTGGAGCCGCCGCTTAAACAAACCGCATGGACTCGATCCACCAACCCGGTCGGGTCGAGCAAATCGGTTTCCCTGGTACCGGGGGCGGAACCCCGAACGTCAACGCTGCACACCGCACCTTCCTCCCAAGTGATAACGGTGCAGCCTGTAAATGCTTTGGTGTTTTCCGCGTGTCCCACTTTCGTGCCGGGAACATCTGTAATCGATCCAGCGGACCCCATGTCTCCCCCTCCGGTTGCTCAGTATCTTCGGAATCATTTCTTTGTGGAAATAAAAAAAATGCCGCTCTAATCATTCGATTAGTAGCTGACATTTCCAGTAATCTGGTCAATGCTGAAATTCCGACTCGTTCGGTTGGAATAATACTATCACACCTATTTTTGAGAAGTCAATACATCTTTTTCCAAAAAAATGTAGTTGACAATCCCCATATTTGTCATTACTATAGCAATCATCTGAAATACAAATCAGCTCTGCAAACATAACCTAATACTCCGTTCGACCAGTCCAACTGGAGACATTTTCTTCTTAGCGAAGAGAATGTCTTTTTTTATTCCAACCACATTGGAGGATCTCCTATGACGAAACCGCTTCAAGACGCCCGCCTCTCGATTGACTCCGAGCGCTTGCAGGAACTGCTTCAATTTCCGCTCGTCGAAGCGCTGTTCGGCCGGCGATCCCGCCGTTTCTTCCGCGGAGCGGAAATCCCGGACGGACCGCTCGCCTACAAATCGAAGTATGAACCTGAGCCACTGGACGACCTTGAGAAAATTTTGATTCTGCTCGCGGTCGGCGGTGTCACCGGTTGGCATCATTCCATCACCAGGCATGACCGGTACAAGCCGCACCTGTCCAACTATTCCGGCTCGGCTACAGGCAGAACCTTCCCTTCGGCCGCAGGCTTCCATACGTCGGAAATTTTCTTCACCGATGATACCGGCACCTACATTTTCAAAACCAGAGATGCCGTTCCCGAAGTCAAGAAAGGGGAAGACGGCAAGCACGACGTCGAGCAATTGATTCTAACTTACAAAAAACATATTCATCGCATTTCGGAACAAAGACTGCACATCCCGAACTACGAGCCCTACATGGAAGGCCATAACTCATGGGTTGCCAACAAACCGGGAACTTTTCTGGCTTTCCCTGTAGGGGATCTGGCACAACATACGATAGCCAATCTATGTTTCTATGTGCAGAACGGGCTCAGCATCTATGACGATATCAATGGACGGAACATTCCAGGCATCGAACAATTCCAGGACATCATCGATACCGGGAATCCTCTGCCGTTAACGTTTCTCGATCAATATTCGCTTGCGGAACTATCCGCCGAGCTCGCCACTTCCACTTATGCCGGCGTGCTTATGCAGCAGGCTCTGGGACTCGGCGGCTGGATGTTCGACGGCATAGACCGCCTGACCGTTCTCGGCGCCAGCGCAGACCCTGCGGTTCCTGGTTTAGGCTTCCGTTATGATGCGGATGAGCGCTGGGCTCTTCCGAATCCTACCGGGCTGGAAGGCGTGTTCGTTTCTTACACTCCGCCGCACTTTAAGGATATGCGTGCTGCCGTCGACGCTTTCTGCGACAGGAAATTCGGTGTCAACGGCCCGTTCCATCCGGATACGCCCGGACCTTGGAAGGACAGCCAAAAGGTGCGCGGCAGCGCCCAAGTCCATGACGAGCAGTTTCGCAGCGCGGTCGCCCACCAAGCGCAATATATTTACGACACGTTCGGCAAATTCCCGGCGACCGTTCCGTCAGTCTATTCCTTGATGTACTTGCAGACCCATCATCTGGATTTGGATTTCTATGATCAATTTTTCGGTCCGCATTCGTATCTTCACACCCATGCGAAACACTTGGAACGTTGGCATAGCATAACCAAATAACAAAGAAATAACGAATAAACTTCTACCAAAAAGCATGCTCCCGAGTGGTGGTCATAGCCCCTTCAAGCAGACCATGTAACAGAGACTGTACTTGATTAAGCGGCGACCGCTTTCCGGAATTCAACCGGTGAGCGGTCGCCTAGTTTTTATCTGAAAGCGTCCCGTGTAGTAAAATTCAATCAGCAATCATCCGAATGTGAGAACGGTTTGAACGTCCCTTATTGAATCAGCGGCAAAACAACCTCCACTTGAGTACCTTGATTTAACTTACTGTAGAAACAGATTTGTCCACCGTGGGATTCGATAATTTTATAGCACATCATGAGTCCCAGACCTGTTCCCTTGACTTTCGTCGAGTAGAACGGTTCACCTAAGGAAGGAATCCGCTCCGCGGGAATGCCGCACCCCTGATCCTCGACGGTCGTTACGATCCGATTCCCCTCTACGAGATCGGCACGAATCGTAATTTCACCGCCGTCGGGCATGGACTCGATCGCATTTTTAACTAGTTACCCCTGAAAAAGTCGGGCTATTTTGACAAAATAAAAAGGAATTCGGCACCTCAAAATGGAAATTGTTATTGTCCAGATAACAATCCATCCATCCCCGAGGGAAGAATTCCTTTGTTTAAGGAGTTCAACGCAGAGCCTCGGGAATCCTTCCTTGAGGTGATGAAAATGTTGAAACTTCGTGACGAGCAAATAACGATGTGGGATGCGATTCTTCCGGAAGCTGTTAGAACGCTGCCGGCCGAACTTGCCATCATCGATCGCTTGCTGGACGACGAAAAATTTCTTCAACCATTCGCGAAGCTGCATCCGAAAGGCAAGAAGAGCGGTCGCCCTACGCTGGCGATCGAGAAGTACATCCGTCTTATGGTCTTGAAACACAAATATAATTTGGGCTACGAGTCGCTCGTGAAGGAAGTTGGCGACAGCATCACCTGGCGAATGTTCTGCCGTATTGCCATCGATGAGAAGATGCCGGATCCGTCCACGCTCATCTATGCCCGCAAACGCTACGGCGATAAAATCGCCCAGGACATCAACGCTGCGCTTATCAAACAGTGTGAAGAAAAAGCGATTCTGAAAACCCGTAAATTCCGTACAGACACGACTGTCGTGGAATCCGACATTCATCACCCGACAGATGCTACGCTATTGCAGGATGGTGTGAAGGTCATCACGCGAATGATTCAGAAAATCCGCAAGGTCGCTTCCCACGCCGTTCAAGGCTTTGAAGATCGTACGGCTGAAGTTAAAGAAAAGATTCTGTCCATCGCCAAAGTACTGCGGCGTCGCACACGGGAATCGTGGGAAGAAGTTGACAAGATTACGCAAAGCGTAATCGAAGTAACCGACAGCGTCGTAAAGGGTGCACAAAGCGTCGTAGAAAAACTGCAAGACAAGGGCAAAACGGCCGTTCAGCAAAGCAAAGCAAAACTGTCGGCGGCGGTCGAGCTTACCGGGAAACTGCTGGAACAAGCCAGACAGGTCGTCTCCGGCAATCGTATCATCGCCGATCGTATCGTCAGCTTCTTTGACCCCGAAGCCAGGCCGATCAAGAAGGGCAAGCTAGCCAAAGGCACGGAGTTCGGATACAAGGTGCGAATCGACGAGACGGAAAGCGGCTTCGTCACCGGTTACGCCGTCTATGAGGGAAATCCCTCTGATGACGAATTGCTTGTTCCCGCCATAGAAGCACATATCAAGCAGTTCGGCAAAGCACCGCAGGCCGTAGCCACCGACCGCGGCTTCTCAAGCAAGAAGAATGAAGCAGCCATTACTGAACTTGGTGTAAAGCGAGCCAGCTTGCCGCGAAAGGGCAAGAAAGGCATTGCCCGCACGGAGTACGAAAACGAAAAATGGTTTAAGGACTTGCAGCGTTACCGTGCAGCCGGAGAAGCGAAGATTAGTCTTCTCAAGCGCAAGTACGGTTTGAACCGCAGCAGGTACCGGGGCTTTGCTGGCTCAAAATGCTGGGTCGGCTTCGGAATCCTGACCCACAATCTGCAAAGAGCAGCAAAAATGCTTCAAAACTAAGGTAGAAATAGAAATCCGGGGGAACCGACATCCACAAAACCACTCGGCTCCCCGAGACCATTTTTAAAATTGGACTTTTTCAGGAGCAACTAACTAGGTTAATGAAGACCTGCTTGATTTGGACGGGAGAGCATACAATCGGCGGAAGCCCCTCCGCAATCCGGGTGACTATGGTTACGTTGTTCATTAACGCCTGTGACTCAAGCAGTGTGGCGACACCTTGAAGAATGACGTTCACTTGTGCCTGCTTCGGATTATGCTTCTCCGGCTTCGCAATGAGCAGCAGCTCGCTCACGATAAAATTGATCCGATCGAGCTCTTCCATCATGATGCCGTAATATTCGCTTTTACCTCCTTGCCCGCTTCTCATCACCTGCAGAAACCCTCGTAAAGCGGTGAGCGGGTTGCGTATTTCGTGGGCGAGTCCCGCAGCAAGCTGGCCGACGACGCCGAGTTTATCGGACTTTCTTAACAGCTCTTCCGTCTTCTTCCGCTCCGTAATATCCCGGGAAATAGCGGAATAAGCAATAATTTCCCCGTCGTTATCCCTTAATGGAGAAACAGTAAGATCGATATCGATCAAGCGTCCGTCCTTCCGTTTCCGTACGGTCCCGAGCCCTGTCGCAGATTGCCCGAATAAAGTAATCTTCTTCAGAGAATTCTCCTCTTCGCTGGCCGTATTCTCCGGAAAGACGGGTAATTTCCGATCCCGAAGCTCTTCCAGCGTCCAACCATATACGGTTTCGAACGCCGGGTTCACCCAGAGGACCTTCCCCTCCAAATCAACCAGATCAATAGCATCCGACGTGTGCTGAACAAATGACTCCAGCAGCTCCTTCGTCCTGCGAAGCTCTTCTTCCGCCTTCTTCTTCTCCGATATGTCGACGCATGAAGCGATCACCTCGACTACTTGGCCGTTCCGTTTGATCGGCTTCAGGGAAGCCAGATAAGTGACTCCGTTTCCTGCATAGCCTTCATACAGCACATGTTCTTCCCCTTGCCAGGCTCGCCGGTAATACTGTTCTTTACGAAGAGCCGTTTCGGCAGGTAAGAAATCTCGCAGCTCATGACCGATAATTTGCTCCGGCGTATGCCCCGCACGATACACCAATTCCCCCGCGCACATCGTGTGGATAAACCGGCCGTCGATTTCCTTGCATTTAAACGTCATTCCCTGCTGCTTCGTAATAATCTCCTGAAGCTCCTGTTCCTTCGAGCGTAACGATTCCTCTACTTGTTCCAAACTCGTCAGTTCTCTGCCTATAACATGATAGCCGGTGGTCCGCTCATCCATCATAATGGGTACGACTTTGATCTCCAGGTTCACCGCGTGGCCGCCTTTGTGCTGGATCGTGACGATAGTTTCATTCTTGGCAAGCACGAAATCGTCCAAGCTGCGTCCTAACGCTTCTTCTAAGGTGTACCCGCTTACTTGTTCGGCAGCCGGATTGGCATCCTCGATCTCACAGGATGTGTTGATCCTGATCATCGCCGCCGGATTATAGTAAAGCAGCGAATGATAGCGCTGCTCCATGCTTTTGTACAACGAAATGTCCTGCATATGAATAAGGAGAAACTCGGGTTGGTTGGATGCATCGTACATGAACTCCATCTGCAGCCCATACCAGTGTTCATGTCCTTGCGGATCGGTTAAGCGTTGTTCCGAAGCGCAAGTAGTGATGCTTCCTTCTAATAACCGCCCTACATCCATCTGGAGGACGGAAACATCCGGCGACCACGCAAGCTGATGCCAGCCCATAGTCAACAGTTCTTCTTCGTGATGGCCGGTCATCCGACAAAAGGCAGGGTTAACGCTAACAAAGCGGCCATCGAGATGGCATACGCCGATACCAGTAGGACTAGCGTAGCAAATTTGCTTCCATCTCTCATTTATAGCGCCTGGTCTATCAAAAGAACTTGAATGTCTCATGTAGCCGCCCCCGCAATAACGATGTGATTAGATGTAACAGATTTCGATTCATTATCAAGAAATTCCTGCTAATCCTCGAAATGACTATTTGTCTATCACCTTCAATATCTAGGCACCGCTGCTATTGCAACGTTCACTGAACTCAAATACCACCTCTTCGGCTACATCCTGCCCTCTATGTAATCACTGCTGAAACTTCAACCTGTTCGGCCTCATTCGGCAAGTGAGGAACTTGGGACAGAAGCAACAGGCGGCTCTTAGCGATGGCTATTTTGCAAAACCCTGCTCAGGAAACGATTCATCAAAATCGGTAGAGATATCAGGATGGGAGGGTCGTCCAGCCGGGGAACGTGGAGTGTCACTTGCTGATGCGGAACGGATAAAAAAGGATTGACCAGGAGCGGCTCTTTCGATCTGGTGCGTAAGGTGGTGTACGGAAGCAGAATATCCATGGCGCACATTCCCCAAGAGACTGATGTAGCCATCAGATAATAAGTGCCCGGTGTGACGTTCATAAAGCAAAAATCTCCTAAAGAAGAAAGCAGCGTTCCGTATAAAGGCAGCCCTTCAGGAATCGGTTTGGCAAACAAACCAATAAGAATAACTCCCTCAAAAGGAATTTCCGCTTGAACCGTCCCTCTAATTTGGTTGTGTGCAGTTACAGCAGGGCTCGACATACGCCAATCGCTAAGCATCTGCAATGAACACAAGTGGTTGCCCGCTTGCAGCGTCGAGTTCCGAAATTCGGATGGCGTCACCCCCACCCGTTCGGTAAATCGGGTGGTGAAGGTTCCCAGACTCTGCTGCCCGATCTCCAATGCGATATCGCGAACAGTCAGATTCGTGCGCAACAACAAATCTTTTGCCTTTTGCAATCGGAGGGATGAAACATAATATAGGGGGGAAAGGCCGATTCTTTCTTTAAAAATGCGCGTGAAATGATATGGACTATAGCCTGCGTATTGGGCCAATCGGGAAAGCGGAAGCGGATCATAGATATGTTGATGAATATAGGCGATCACTTCATCTATTTCTGAATACCGGTCCGTCACCTTCGTGCTCAACCTTCTTTCCGTCCATATACTTTGTGCTTGCGCACGCTGGTTCGAACAATTATTCCGTTCGATTCTCCAAATTCAAGAGAACAAACGTTCGCAACAATGATACCATATATTTGAAGTATTTGAAACAACTACACCATCAAAAAAATAAAAGATGCCCTTTTTCCGGGCATCTCCTACTTATGGATAATCATCCATGACAAGCTGTGATTTTTCAATCTTAAGCTTTATCTGCTGCGCTTGCTTCCATATAAAACAATTCCCATAGATGACCGTCTATATCCTGAAAGCTCCATACATACATAAAGCCATGGTCAATCGGATCATTAGGCTTACCGCCCGCTGCCAGAGCCTTATTTACAATCTCATCAACTTTCCCCCTGCTTTCAACAGACAATGCCACAATCACTTCTGTATGTTTTGCTGCATCCGGAATTTCTTTTTTGGTAAACGTCTTAAAAAAATCTTCAACCAGCAACATGACAAATGTATTTTCATTGATAACCATACACGTTGCATTTTCATCGGTATATTGGGCGTTAAATTCAAAACCTATTTTAGTAAAAAAGTCGATGGATGTATTCAGATCTTTGACCGGTAAATTAACAAAAACTTGATCTGCTTGAACTCCCATAATCTATCACCTCTAAGTTAAATTTCATGCACGAAGCTTCAGATTCATCGCTTGAGGCATTGCCAGGCTTGCTTCAGGAGGGAAATCTCCTCCGCAATATCGCCGCTTACCACCCGCGACTACTTTTCTCTATGATCCCCTCCTTAACATTAATTTTTGCGTGTCCAGCACATCTGCCATCTAGTGACATCGACATATAAACAAAAACCTGTTCCAAATAATACTAGCATGAAACAAATGAAACGATTTCTTATCGATTGCTAATTTATATAAATCTGTCGTATGCAAAAAAACAAAAAAACGCCCTAACTCCCCGGCGCTTTCCGTTTAAGATGGAGCCCAGGGGGATCGAACCCCTGACCTCATCGCTGCTAGCGATGCGCTCTCCCGCTATAGTCACTTACACTACTCCAAATGATCCCACCACCATTGTTTAATCCGGATGGCCGGATTATGGCCTACTTGAACGTACGATTAAACTTTCTTAACAATTGTCCAAACCTTTGACATTCTTCATCCGACCAGTCCTGCAGCTTATCCGTTACCCTAGCCAACCGTTCCTGTTTGTTTTCGACTAATTCCTTTTTTCCCAAATCCGTAATCTGAAAGGAGAAAGCCCTGCCATCCAGCGGATCGGGAATTCTGCACACATATCCTTTCTGCTCCAAAGCTGCAGCCTGCCTGCTGACCGTTGAAATATCCAAACGGAATTCATCAGCCAGAGCTTTAACTCCAGCGGAACCATGGGCGAAAATTTGGTGCAGTAAAAGATACGCAGACCGGTCGAGAGTCCAGTTTTTTTTATTGGATGCTATTGATGTGATATGACGAACCAAGACCGCCAATTCAAATTCAATCGTTTCCAGCGACTGTTCCTTCATTTCTGTACCCCCTCACTGCGAACATCATTTCAATTGAAACCATAGTAACATAACACCAATTATTTTTGAAATGACGACACCCGACTTAAAGGTCGTATTGACATCCTATATAGTTGCATAATACAATTATAAAGTTTCATCATACAACTTGTTAACGGATCGAAATTCTAGAATTAGATAGCTGCATTTAGGAGAAAACCATTTCCTTTAGGAAAAATAAATGAGGTTAGGAGTGACCATAAATGTCGACCATATCCCAAGAAGCAACCATTGCAGAGACAAGTCTTCTTAAACAGCCTCGTTCGGTGTGGGCCGTATTTTTCGCTTGTATCATCGCTTTCATGGGGCTTGGGCTTGTTGATCCGATTTTACCCGCAATCGCCAAACAATTGCACGCCTCGCAGAGCGAAGTCACCTTGCTATTCACCAGCTACAATGCCGTCATGGCGGTTGCGATGTTAATTACCGGTGCTATTTCGTCAAGGCTCGGGATCAAGTGGACGCTGATTACCGGCATTGTTATTATTGCCTTATTTTCAGCGCTCGGAGGGTTATCCAACGGGATTTGGAATCTTATCGGGCTTCGAGGGGGCTGGGGACTTGGTAATGCGCTTTTTGTCGCAACTGCTTTAACGGCTATTGTGTCCCTTTCAAATTCCGGTACTGCAAAAGCTATCATACTGTATGAAGCGGCGATAGGACTTGGAATTTCGGTTGGACCCCTGCTGGGCGGAGAACTGGGCGCCATTTCATGGCGAGGACCGTTCTTGGGAGTCGCCACGCTGATGTTGGTTGCCTTTTTCAGTCTTCTTATTATGATGCCGAAATCCAAAATGACTAATACTACCAAACACAAAACTTCTTTGCTCGATCCTTTCCGAGCATTGAAGCACCGTTCCCTTGTCGTATTCGGCATAGCGGCTTGCCTGTACAACTTCGGGTTCTTCACCTTATTAGCTTACGCGCCTTTTGTCATGGGCTTGGATGAGCATGGTCTTGGCTACGTATTTTTAGGATGGGGCTTGTTGCTGGCTATCACCTCTGTTTTCATGGCACCAAAGCTGCAGCAAAGGTTCGGAACCGTTACATCCATGTGCGCGATGCTGTTCTTGTTTGGTCTGGTCCTGTTGACGATGGGCATTTGGACATCGACGCAATGGGTCATCATTGCCTCTGTTATTTTTGCCGGTGCGTTATTAGGTAATAACAATACTTTGATTACGACAGCCGTGATGAATGCGGCCCCTGTCGAACGCTCCACGGCGTCGGCTGCTTACAGCTTTCTGCGCTTCCTTGGAGGAGCTGCGGCCCCGTATTTGGCGGGTAAACTGGCTGAGGTCTTCAATCCGCATGTACCGTTCATTGTTGGTGCAGGATTTGTCATGATTTCCGTACTGTTCATTACGCTTAATCGGAAGCATCTGAAGCATGTCGACCATGCTGGAGCCGCTCATTGATGCAGCTATAGGGTAGCGGGCATACGGACGATTACAGCAGCGTATTTTCAATGCCGTGATCCTGGTTTAGCCCCACAAAGTGATGACCACGCTTCGGTGTATACGCCAACAACTTTGCGGGGACCTCAGGTTCACTGCTCCGCGCTCGCGGACGCCCCAGGGGTTCGTCCCTTGACCTCATCGCTGCTAGCGTGGAGATGTACTGTCCTCGCGTATCTCAAGATGCCCGGAAGCCTACTCCTATAAGGGTTTTCGGGCATCGCCCTGTTTTCGTGTACCCTCGTGTTTCCGACTGTTATCGAGGGTTTTGTGACCAAGGCTGTGACCACACTTGAAGTGCGAATTCAAGGCCGACAGCTATTACTCATTACTGAACATTCGCGTTCGTGGTATAATAATGATAACGATTGGAGATGATTTCAAAATGGGTGACCGTCTGCTTGATCCGCGTAATGACTTTGTATTCAAACGCATCTTCGGTAGCGAAGAGAACAAGGATATTTTGCTGGCTTTCCTGAACCGGACGTTTATGGAAACCAATGAGCCACCGTTAACGGACATCATTTTAATGAACCCATACACGGAAAAAGACGCTCCGCAAGCTAAACAATCCATCCTTGATATTAAAGCCCGGACAATTGACGGCAAGCTCATTAACATCGAAATCCAGCTATTTAACCGCTACGACATTGACAAACGCACTCTATACTACTGGAGCAAGATGTACTCGGATCAGCTTGTAGAAGGCCAGCCTTATCGGGAATTGAAGAAGTGCGTTACAATCAATATTCTCGATTTTACTTATCTGCCGAATGAACAATACCATAACGTCTTTCATTTACGCGAGCAACGATCTTCCATCCCGCTTACTGATGATCTCGAGATTCATTTCTTGGAATTGCCTAAGCTTGATGCTTCAAGCGTTCCGGTTGAAGGCGGTTTGATCAACTGGCTATTGTTTCTAAAAGGCGTGGACAAATCGACTTGGGAGGTGCTGATGATGAATGAGCCGATGTTGAAGAAAGCGATGACGACCTTAGAGTTTCTGAGCCAAGATGCAGAGGCTCGTCGATTGTATGAAGCCCGGCAGAAATATCTTCATGACGAGGCATCGATGATCGAGGGAGCCAAGGCCGAGGGGGAACGTAAGAAGGCCATAGAAATCGCCAAAAACTTGCTTGATTCGGGCGTCGATGTAGCGGTTATTGCTTCGTCCACCGGGCTTACCAAGGACGAAATTGAAAAACTGATAACCCTTCAGTAATGACAAGCAATCACAATTGTCGAAAGCCGCTATACGCTACATGGTTTTCGGCATTTATTGTTTTAACGGACGGGACTTTGTTCGACTGAACAGTGATTCATATCCCAGGAGTTCGGAAGGTTATTCGTAATAACGGTTGTAAACTAATGATAAGACTCACCGTATCACTTGATATGGTAAACTAAAAATATATCCCCTTGTCTTCGGATGTACTATCGTATGTTTCTTAAGATGCCCGGAAGCCTACTCCCATAAGGTTTTTCGGGTGTCTTCCTGTTCTTATGTATCCCCATGTTTCCGGCTGTTTTTAGGTATTTTTATGACCAAAGTATTGACCACAGAAAACGATTTTCAAATGGTAAGGATTGGAGGTTTTTTAAGCAATACTATCGAAGAATTATAGAACTTAAATCAACGGGAAAGACAACTTGATTTTTTTCTTCTGATTCCGCGACAGAGACATATTATCCTAATCATCTATCGCCAAGTTGACACTGTAAAGAAATTTCGCAATCAACCACAATGAATTCTAGTGAAAAAAACAAAGGAGAGGCAATTGTACAACATAATTTATTACATTTTTTAAGTATGTCGCATCATTTGCTGGCCGTTTAACCTCATAGATATTCGCTTCTTCGTAATAATCAAACGAATAGGGGTTATCGTAAGAGGACTCATCAAGAGCCGCGGGAGACTCTATAACCTCGATATCAATCGTTTGCTGTAGTAGTGCATCTTGAAGCTTATGCATCGCTCCAGAATTAACGTTGCTTTCCGTGTACTCGCTTATGGCTTTGTTGACAGCATCTAGTAATTTCCGACCTTCTGTTAAAGGATCTTTAATCCAGTCAGTGGACCATATGCGATATATTTTCCAACCGATATCCTCTACGATCGTTTGACGCAGCCTATCGCGTTCTCTAGCAGTTCTAGCTGAGTGGTAGGTAGCTCCATCACATTCTATCCCAAGGACGAATCTGCCGCTTAACGTAGGGTGTTTGACGGCAAGATCGATTCTATATCCGGAGCAACCAACTTGAGTAGCGACCATAAATCCATTTTTTACTAAGAAATCATACACAGAATCTTCAAAAGGGGAGTCAACGTTAACCGTATCGGAATATGTCAGTTCATTAAGTATTGCATCGGGCCCATTCATTGCGAATTCAATATATGATCGCAGCATCTTTACGCCTTCAGCATTCGTGTTCTCCAATTTTATATGCTTTGCGTGCCTTTTATTTTATAAGAGGAGAATGCTTGTGGGCAGATGCACAGTTGGTCAATCTCTTTAATCCACGAAGGAAAGTTGGAAATTACCTTTATTCGTACCTTCTGACCATGATGAGCATCTCGCATTCGATATGTTTGATTTTACCAGAATTTAGGTCTTTGTTCCTGTTTTCTTCAATATATCTATCTGAACCGGGTTATGTAACGTGAATTGGGAATAGAATCGGCAGATTGATAAATTTCCGGGCCGGTACCTCTTAACGCGGGCATAAATCCCGATGAAATCAATCCATAGCTCACGTTTCAGCCGATGATGGGTTGATGTCGGTAAATCAATATTCTATATATCGTAAATATTGAAGATTTGTAACGTAGCAATGGCATAATAAAAGCCGAATTCGTTTTGAATCGGATCGTGAAGTTATATTCAGTATTAACGGTGAACTTGTAGTAGCGTCTACATCCATCCTCTTTTATGGGCGTACCACCCAAACCAGATGATTCCGGCTAACAGCAAAGTATAGAACGGAGCTACCCTTAGACAGTAAAAAATAAACCGAAGAATGTACAATGAAAGCCATAACCCGATGATATACAGCGGCCAAGTATAGATATGCTCGTACCAAAACGAGCCTGTTGTTAGCCGCGGCTTCAGCCAGTAAATGCCGATAGGATATAGCACAGCCATCAACATTATCATCAAACATCCGAGACTGCCAGCGGTATCTGAACTCCGTTCCTCCTTGACTCCAAACAGCTTCTTCAACCCATACTTAAAGGCTTCACCTAAAAATATTTCGAAGAATTTATCCACCCAAATCCCGCCTTTCGGCCATGTTGTTTTTACAATAAAAAATGCGGAGAGACTTATCCCCTCCGCCGAACGCATATCCACCTTCATCGCTCAGTCGAAGCTGTTGGACAGGCAACCTTGTGATGATAACTATGGTATTCAAGCAGACGGACAATTGCGGAGCCGCGATTGCTTCCATGCTCTCTTTGTTCCACCTTCTGCTTAGCGGTACCCTGCTCGAAGGCTATCTTCCATGCGAGTCGCAATAATAAGCAAAATGCAAGCTACAACCAAAATGATAAATCCGATTCGGACATGCCCTTTTTTCTTCTTGATGATCGCGGTAATGATATATACAATGCTGGAGACTTGGGAAACAGCACCGATGATTTTTAACAATAATGCCAAGGAATACACCTTCTTTCGCTTGGAGTGTCGATGTAAATAGAGGGAGCACGGCGGCTCCCCTGAATTGATTATGAAGTTTACAGATTGATTCGGCGGATTGCTTTGTTGTCGTCGTCGTAGACGATGACGTTCCCCTTACTGTCGAAACTCAATTGACTGATTTTCTTGATCGGATTGCCATCTTTATAAGTCAGGTCTTTGCCGTCAATGAAGGTGGTCAATCTGCCATCAAGACTGACTTCATAGATCGTTGCACCGCTGGATGCGTAAAACTTGCCATTGTAAGCCGCTACTGCATCAAAGGAAATACTGTCTTGCGTAACAATTGTATCTAGTTTTCTCGGGAACAACTGGATTTTTGAAAGAGTACCTTCGTTACCATCGAATACATAAACTTGATTATCGAGGGCGATAGCATCTACTAAGGGTGAGTATTTATATCGACCGCCTATATAGCGAACCCACGTATTGTCAGTTGTTGATGCAATTTCGTCCGCTTGCCCCCCCAATTGTCCGCTATAAATAACAGCGTCATAATGGTCGTTATAGTTCCGATTGGAGCCGCTGAAAATTACTCCTTGATTACTAAAGCTGATGAAGTCGAAGGTGCCTGTTGCAACCCTTTTTGGTATGCCATAAACCGATACTTGAACGTTAGGTGTAAGTTGATAAAGAAGCGAAGCGTAATTTGGACTTGATGCATATTTAATCCCCAAGTAAACACTGTCATTCGCCACATTGTAGGCGAGCTTCATTGGGGTCATATAGTTAAACAGATAGTTCGTAACAGTCTTTCCGTCGGAAGAATTTCCCCAGTTAAAGGTGCTGTCTATGGCCTTAAAAGTCTCTACGGTGCCGTTAGAATTGTTGAATTTACGCACTTTTTTCTTATCTTTGTCCAAGAAGTAAATATTGTTGTTCTTATCAACAACCATGCTATTAACAGCATTGATTTTAGCTATGCTTACAGGCCCGTCCGTATCCCCTTGGCCAATCCCGCCAACCAAGGTATCCACGCTAAATTTTGCCGCTTGAGATGGTTGTTGCGGCTGGCTTGGTGTTGTCGGATTTGTTGCCGGTGGCGTAGGCGTTGCTGGGGTCGTTTGGTTTCCGCCACCTACGCCTTTGTTATCATTACCGTACTGATAAGCCCGCCAGAGAAGCGTTGCCGCCTCAGCTCGGGTAATCGAAGCCTGCGGACGGAATGTTTCGTCCTGATAGCCGGATACCAGCCCATTTTCGACAGCGACAGCGACGTAATCCTTTGCGGCTTCCGAGATACCTGCGTAGTCTTGGAACATGGCCTCAATGATACTCTGGTTCGCAAGGCGGGAAACGTCATATCCTTTGAGCTTCACAAGTGCAACCGTGATATCTTCGCGTAATGCAGGTGCAGTCGGGTTAAAGATGTAGCTACCGTCGGCGGTGCGATAGCCCGTCATGTAATCTTTAACAGCCTCAATGAATGGAGAGTACCAGTCCGTCGTTTTGACATCCGAAAATGAAGAATAGTTTACTTTCTTCGCCTGTAGACCCGATGCTTTGACAATGATTGTTGCGAATTCGGCTCGGGATACCTGATTTTCCGGCCTGAACTTACCGTCCGGGTAGCCTTCGAGAACTTTACGGGACGCCATTTCACTTATGTATTTGCTTGCCCAATGCGTAGTCGGCACGTCTGTAAAGGTGATGGTCGGCGTATTGGACGGTGCATTCTGCAATTCCTCACCATACCCAGGCAGTGCCGCCGATGCCGTTCCGAACAAGCTGAACACTAATATTGCTGTGACGAGTAAAGATGTAATTTTCTTCACTGACATAGGGCTCTTTCTCCTCCTTTGATTGTCTTTGAAAATAGTGACTTTTGATGAAATCAGGATTTTCTCTATTTTTCTATTGGTGATGCCCTCCCTCTCTCTGATGAAAATTGTAGAATCTTGGCAATAGCCAGATAGGCCTATTATACAACGAATTACACTTATAAGTTAAGATATTAAGTGTCACTATGATAGGATAAAAGTCTTGCTTTCACTCTACTAATCTGATGTAGAGGTGATGGCATGGCAGAGTTTATCCATATAGTAGGTGAGCAAATCCGCAAGATACGGAAGCTCAAAGGCATGACGCAAGAGCGGCTGGCGGAGCGATTCGGTCTTAGCTTCAGCTATATAAGTGACGTGGAACGAGGCACTCGTAATATATCGCTGGATTCGTTGGGCAAAATCATCAGTGCATTGGGTGTAAAACCCGCTAAACTGTTTGAGGATATAGAAGAGCTACCGATGCATTTTGGCAGTGATGAAATCCGCACCAAGATCGAGTATTTGAACGCTCTACTGAGTGGGCGTCAAGTTGATGAAGTAGACTTTGTGATTAATGTGGCCCGGGAATTCCTGAACACAATTGACCGCAAGAAACGTTGACGGTTACATTAGAGGTTGGTTTAATCGGCCATATAGGGGAAAAATTGCATACATTTTTCGGAGGCACCACCCTGCTTTTTTAATAAGGGGGGGTCTGCCGTTTCATGCCCCACCCGGTTGCATATGGACTGCTTTCTGCTGTTATACTGCGGACGGCAGTCCTTTTTCTTTTTTTGTGGCATTGTGCATGACAGCGAGGACACTAGCATGGAAGGTGAGAGGCTTCCACGATGACGGGAGGGAATGAGTTGAAAAAACATAAGCGGATCATTGCAAAAGAAAAACTGGCCTGCGGGCCGTTGTACAAAGATTTTAACCTTGTAGTATGTACGAGCAATGGAACGCCAGTCATTCCAAGAAATTTGCTGAGAAGCTTTTATTCAATCATCAAAAAAGCCGAAGTTCCGAAGATCAGATTTCATGACCTCCGGCATACGGTTGCAACGCTGATGTTAAAGGAAGGGATAAACCCCAAGATCGTAAAGGAAATTCTAGGACACTCCGATATCAGAATTACCCTCGATACTTACAGTCATGTATTGCCAAGCATCCACAAAGAAACCGCTCAGAAGTACGGCGACATGCTGTTCGGAAAAGAAAATATGCTTTAACCAAAAAGTTTTGTACTGTATGGCGAGCGTCATGCGGAACGAAACTTTTTGTCGTTTTCACGGGTTTGTGACCATTGTGACCACATCAACCAATAAAATTGTTTTGTGACCACAGATGTGACCACGGCCACTTTATTAGTGAACTCTGAAGCGACCATTAAGATTCAGAAAGTCATCTCTACACACATTAACGACCTCAGAAGCCGATCAGAAAAAAAGAAAAAACCCTTATGTATCAAGGGTTTATCGGCATTTTGGTGGAGCATAGCGGGTTCGAACCTCTGACCTTTGCACTGCCAGTGCAACGCTCTCCCAACTGAGCTAATGCCCCTTATTCTGTTGTGACCTCATCGCTGCCAGCGATGCGCTCCTCAAGACGGTTAGTCAAACTCACCTACTAAATGGAAAATAATTCGTGGATTACTTCCAAATTTCATCCGCAATCTCCTTGATCAAGGCAAGCTTGTTCCACTGCTGCTCTTCCGTCAGAAGATTTCCTTCTTCTGTGGAAGCAAATCCGCATTGAGGGCTAAGGCAAATGTGATTGATATCTACATATTGCGCAGCTTCCCTGATACGACTGATGATGACCTCCCGATCCTCAAGCTCTCCAACTTTGGAGGAATGGAGTCCCAGCACAACCTGCTGGTTTTTCAAATATCGCAGCGGCGCAAAGTCCCCCGCGCGATCCGTATCAAATTCCAGGTAGTAGGCGTCTATGTTATCGATTCCAAACAGAGTTTCCGCGACAGGCTCATAACCGCCCGAGGATGCCCAGGTGGAGTGATAATTGCCCCGGCAGACGTGGGTGGTAATGATCAGATCGTCAGGCAGGCCGGCAATCGCTTCTTCATTGACACGGGCGTACAACTGCGCAATTTCCGAAACGTTAACTCCTTCCTGCTGTCTGGAATCCCAATAGTTCTTGTCACAGAGCATCCCCCACGTGCAATCATCTAATTGCAGGCTGCGGCAGCCGGCCTCATAAAAGGCCAGAATCGCAGCTTTATAGGTCTTCGCAATATCAGCTGCCAAATCTTCCGTGCTGCTGTAAAAAGCATCCGTGCTCGCCTTGTTCTCCGGACGCTGAAGCTCCGCCAGGAATTGTGCGGGAGCCGGAATGGTCTGGCGAGCGATGACATCAGAGCCGGCGACATCCTTCAAGAATTTGAAATGCTCTACGAACGGATGGTAGGAAAATCCGATTTTCCCGTACAGACGTGCAGTTTCCGCTCTCGTCTCCATGCCTTGAAATGGATAGCCTTTTTCTAGGTTCGCCTTTTCCACTCCATCCAGGCCCCACATAAAATCAAGATGCCACCAGGAGCGTCTGAATTCGCCATCCGTCACCGCTTGAAGCCCTACCGATTTTTGCTTCTTCACCAGCTTGATGATTTCCTGATCTTCAATCTTTTTCAACACGTCAGCGGAAATCTCGTTGTTCTGAAATTGGATTCTGGCCTCCTTGAGCGCATGCGGACGCAGGAAGCTGCCGACCATATCATGTCTAAAAGGGGTTGCGGTTCTTTGTTTGGCACTTTCAATCACTATGCTCATTCGGTCTATCTCCTTTAGCTGTATAATTCTATTTGCTATAAGAAAGATAGCACATATGGTTAGTTATACCGTAAGTCCAATTAACTATAACTGGTTATAGCTTAAAGCTATAGCCAACCCATTACTCGATAATGGCCTGATGTAGCGCTTCAATATAAGCCAAGGCGAGCTTGGAGAGCGCAGCATCTTTATGGCTGATCCATCCGACATTGATCGTTTCCTCACACGCCAGGGGGACAGGAATAATCTCATTGCCGTTCAAGTCGGCACTGAGCACTCCTGTAGAAATCGTATATCCGTTCAAACCAATCAACAAATTGAAGAGCGTTGCCCTGTCATTGACGCGAATGCTCTTACTATGCGATAGCGTGCTTAGAATTTCCTCGGAAAAATGAAACGAATTATACTCCCCCTGTTCGAAGGACAGGTAAGGATAGTCCTGAAGCTGATCGACGGTTACGATAGACTGCTTAGCCAGGGGATTATGAACGCTGATAAATATATGCGGCTTTGCCGTAAACAAGCTGGTAAATTTCAGGTTAGCGTCTTTCAGCAATCTGTTAATGACCTTGCCATTGAACTCATTGAGATACAGTATCCCCATTTCACTGCGCTGGGTTTTGACATCCTGGATAATTTCATGCGTTTTGGTCTCCCGCAATGCTAGTTCATATTCATCCTGACCATATTCACGAACCAAATGTACAAAAGCATTCACCGCAAAAGCATAATGCTGCGTAGATACCGAAAAATGCTGAGGCGAAGGCTTGGCGTTCAAATACCGGCTTTCCAGCAGCTCCGCCTGCTCAATCACCTGTCGGGCGTAGCCGAGAAATTCGGCCCCCTCCTTGGAAAGGGAGATGCCTTTATTGGTGCGTTCGAAAATCGTAATATGAATTTCTTCCTCCAGATCCTTTATGGCGTTGGAAAGACTCGGCTGGGATATAAACAACCGCTTTGCTGCCTCATTCATTGATCCGCGATTGGCAACCTCAATCACATATTTCAACTGTTGTAGCGTCAATGGACTTAATCCTCTCTTGGCTTCGGTCAATTCAATGTGAAGCGTGAATGATATGTATTTTCCTCATTATATACTAAATTCAAAGGACAGCTGGCGTCATTTAGCTGCACGGCCTAAACATGGCGAATACCTTCAAATATAATAAACGGTGCACTTTCATCCGGGAAGATACATAAGATAACCCATAAGTCAAAAGCCTAATGATTAAATGAAGGGCGGGGAATAAAGTGGCGGTTTCTTATATGGACTTTTCTTCACCATCCGTACAGTTTTCGTATGATTTAAACAACAACCCATTTTTCAAAAAGGATAGCCGGAATTTTATTAATTTTCTTTCCATCAACCAGCTAAACACATTAGGAAATGTGTCCCTGCTGGACATTTATCTTAGCAAGGATAACGTAATCGAGCCCCACATCCATCAAAATGCTTCAGAATTGGTATACTGTATTTCAGGCGCGGCTGTTGTCTCCTTGATTAATCCGTTTACGAAAGAGCTTCTTAATTTTCCAATCCAGCCGGGCCAAGTGGCTAATGTGCCTCAGGGATGGTGGCATTATGAAATTGCTTCGGTCGACAACACGCATTTATTGGCCATATTCGATGCGCCAGTTCCGGAATTCATTGGCGGATCCGACCTGTTGCGATTAACGCCAGCGAGTGTGTTTGCCCATACGTATTGCCTCAATGAAGCAAAAGTGAAGGATACGCTGGCACCCATTACAAAAACAGTTGTCATCGGACCGCCTAGCGATTGCAAGCCAAATCAGGTCCAAGGAAAAGCGGCTCATCCAGCCTATTCGAACCGGGACTACAACCAGGCACAGGGTCACCCTCATCGTCCAAACTTGGATGACCGGCAGCAACAGCCCGTCATCGGTAATGGCTGGAAATATGACGGGCGAAATTGAGTTTGCAGTTTCTGGACACGACGCACAACAAAAACCACTTCGGATGAAGTGGTTTGATTTATCCATCTCTATCAACTGCTTATTACGGGAGCTTTGCCAATGAACATCGAATCGCGAAACTGTTTGTACATAAACGCTGCCAGATCGCTTCTGCCAAGTTTCGTACCATCAGCTCCACGACCATAATAACCTGACTTCACTTTGAGAAAGACGCCTGATTTAAGCCAAAGCGCCTCACTCGATTTCTTACCGATAAGAAGCTAAAGGTCCTTCAAAATATACGATTTGTGAAATTCGAATATGAAGAGAGCGGTCTTCTAAGTTTATTTGGAAGTGATCCACCGCCACACCTGCATTTATACCTTCGATTCTCCCCACAGTCGTCATTAACGCCATTCTTTGGCCTTGATGGCGACTTAAGTGTTGCACAAACACAGGGGCCTCCATTTCATAATAACAAAATCGTGGAAAATTCGCTAAAGCTATATTATGCAAGATGCCCGCCTCGTTGGAGCCGTCTTGTTTCCGCAGCGGATTTATTTGTCCTTGGAGTCGCCCTCAGGAATGGTGTGACTGGCATTCCAGCAAGGAACATACCAGTTGTGCACCGACCTTTAACCTATGTAGGTACATTCTTTCCTTTTTCCAGATTCACAATGAAATTATGCTTTTCCTCCCAATCCCATAATCCCGCCTTATTCTGTTCGTCCATCCGGTATTGGAACTGCTCGATTGCTATAAGTTCCCCGGATCGCAAGATTGAGGGAGGTTTGGCTTAAACACGATAGATTTAATCATTCAACATCTATATATTGCAACGCATCATACATGGTTTCACCCGAATATAGCTTCGGTAATTTCAGGATAACAAATCTGTTCAAGAAGCGATTCACTTGATCAATTTTCGGATCACCATACTCATCGATGTTGCCTTCCATCTCGTATTGTGCGACCATTATCATTTCGTTGATTTGACCAATTATGCTTCTGTCGCTTGTCGGGGTATAACTAACATCTCCACAATTTAGTAAATATTTATCAACCAATACTTGTTCCATTCCATCTGCAAGCAAATTGTCGGAGATTTGCTTTACGATCAAGTCATCGAATCGTTTAAAATCAACCTTCACCAAACCAAACATCACAAAATTGTATCTTGTTTCGTTATTCATAACCAATACACACTTTCGGCGACTAAATGAAAATAAATGAGCATGCCAGCAATACAGTGGATTAGAATGTTTCGGCTTCTCAATTAACAAGGGAACACCCAGTTCGCTTGCCAGCTTTTTTGTACATTGTACTGTGATCATTGACAGTTACCTCATATCATGAACTTTTGAGTTCCAGTATTCAACAAATGCGGTATAACTTGTAACTGAAGTAAAGAACGGAATATGCTGATTAACAAGCAGCTTGTAGGAATTGACATACGGGACATGATACACATTCTCTCTTTTATGTTTAATGCCATTTATCCAAACGACTGCTTCGTCTTCGTTAACCTCAAACACGAGAATGACTTGATACAGCCCCAGCCTTGCCCATTGTCCTTTCAATTTGCCTGTCAGGATTGGTTTGGCGGTAAGAGTTGGTGTAAATAGCAGTCGTTAAACGATTCCAGATAAATTCTTTCCTTCACGTCCGGCGGATAGGCGAGAATTCTGCTGAGTTCATCCAAAGCCGTTTGCGTCCAATAAACGCTATACGTTTTGTTCATGCTCAAATTCCTTGACCTTGCTGCGCAAATAGTCAAGTCCCGCTTCTTTACTGTATATGCGCCCATGTTCACGATCTTCGCGGCTCTGCTCGACTTATCGAATGAGATCAGCATCCTCCGCGAGCGATGCGACATCCAATTGTTCCAGAACGGCTCTTTCCCGTTTCATATTCAAATACCCGATAAAATCATAAACTTCGATTGCGTCTTGTTCGGGGATTTGATCGATCATTCTTTTCAGTTCTTCCCGGTCTACACTCAACCCGTTCACCGCCTTTCCATACACCAACAACAGATTATTCCCATTATACCGCAAATGGAGCGGAACTTAGACAGAAAGATGCCATCAGGTCGCCAGACCATGGCATCTTCTAAAGCTTCGATGAGGATAGATAATAACGGTTGCCTTTGTCGCCGCGCACGTGCCCTCGTGTCGGCGAGAAAAAAGTCATGCCAGGCAATCTACCTGCCTGACTCTTCTTTACCGCACGTTGCCGCTAATACGGACAAGTCGTTTCCTTTGTGTTGGCAACAGAGCAAATCGAACAAAATCGATTTACGCGGGATGAATCTAAAAAATTATGTGAAGGGCCTCATTGAAAAAGCTGGGGTCTCATTGAATCCAACCCTACCTAAGGGAACTTTCAACCTGACTCCCCGTGAACGTGAAATTGCCTTATCGTCTATGACCAGTTCCTCGATCGCTGAGATGGCCGAACAACTTCATGTGACGGAAATCACCGTCAAAAAGCATTTGGGCAGGATTTATGAGAAAGCTGGAGTAAAAGGAAAAACTGAACTGATAAAGAAACTGATGAGTCTTTAAAAATCAGGGTATGTAGGTTGGAAATAAGTAAAAAAAACTACAGCGGAATAACCATACAACAGAGGTTTTCGACCTCTGTTCACGAACAAACAATGACCATGAACGTTTTTTCCGACAGACGAAGACGCGTCATCGTCGGATGACAGGTCGTCGTAGCTGGAATGAATACATACTTCGAAATGGCGAATATATTGTGCTTGTCGACGATGCACTGCGACAGAAAGACTTGTCTGACAGACTAAGTCTTGTTTCTTATGAGAATTACAAACAACAAAAACAGCATTGGAATAACCGACTAAAAGAAAGCGTCCTTCGCCGAAGGTTCAGAAAAAATCCACTGGCTTACCTACAAGAATTTGAAAATAAACACAGTGTGATGGTTATTCCGCTGTAGAAAAAGAAGACCGACTCTTCAGGAGTTACCGCCATACCAAAAAACGCAGCCGCTCTGGCTGCGTTAATTTAATAGATATTGGTGGAGCCAAGGGGGATCGAACCCCTGACCTCATCGCTGCCAGCGATGCGCTCT
The DNA here is from genome assembly GCF_006519665.1 of Paenibacillus sp. tmac-D7. NCBI lineage: Bacteria > Bacillati > Bacillota > Bacilli > Caryophanales > Paenibacillaceae > Paenibacillus > Paenibacillus sp. tmac-D7. The sequence goes on from NZ_VIDW01000002.1 coordinate 207,625, forward strand.
CCCAGCTGAGCTATGGCCCCAAATTTTCCAATTAATTCAATCACTTACTTTAAGGTAGTGCATTTGCCAAGTTTGGAATCTCAGCTGAGCTAATGATCCGTGTGGCGACAAAAAAGATAATAACACAGAGGAGCTAAGCTTGTCAACGCTTTTGCGTTAATTAATTTTTCCCGCCTTCGCCGCCGACATGATGCTTGCCGAGCAGCTCGTTAAGCTCCTTCATGAACATGTTGATGTCCTTGAATTGTCGGTACACGGAAGCAAAGCGAATGTAGGCCACTTCGTCCACGGGGTACAGCTCGCTCATGACGATTTCGCCGATATCGCGGCTGTCTACTTCGGCGTGGGCGGTGTTGCGCACCTGCTTCTCGACTTCGGAGACGATCATCTCGAGACGCTCGACCGAAACCGGACGCTTCTCGCAAGCGCGGATAAGGCCGCGGAGCATTTTCTCCCGGCTGAATTCTTCCCGGCTGCCGTCCTTCTTAATGACGATCAACGGAGTCTCTTCCACCATCTCGAACGTCGTGAAGCGCTTCGTACATTTCTCGCATTCGCGGCGGCGGCGTATCGATTTATTTTCATTAGCGGGGCGGGAGTCAAGCACTTTCGTCCCGGGATAGTCGCAATAAGGGCATTTCATCGAATTTCATCCTTTCAAGTTTCCAGCGACTTCCTCACATGAAGATCGCCATTACGCACATAATAGGATTACCAACGACAAGGAGGTGAACAGACATGGGTGCAGGTCAATCCCGCAGCAGCAACGTTTTGGTAGTCCCTCAAGCAAATGCAGCGTTGGATCAACTGAAATACGAAGTAGCACAGGAACTGGGTATCGCCATTCCTCAGGATGGTTACTACGGTAACATGGCTACTCGTGATACTGGTGCAATCGGTGGTCACATCACACGACGCCTGGTACAAATCGCTGAGCAGCAACTAGCCGGTCAATTCAAATAATAACACGTTTTGAGGAATACGCAAGAAGTGTCGGACAAGGCTCCCGCAAGGGCTGCCTGTCCGATGCTTCTTTGCATTGAAAGGTCGGGACTAACCCCGGCTCCATTCGTCCCCGTACAGTTTATGATATTTGTTATAGTAGTACATCACGCGTTGAATGTAATGTCTCGTTTCACCGTAAGGAATTTGATTGGCGTTCTGTAACGTACCGTCCCACGCCTTCTCCTGCAGCCATCGGCTGACTTTGCCATGCCCCGCATTGTAACCCGCGATCATCGCATGCATATTTCCGCCGAATTGTTTGTCCATCCAGTGCAAATACCACGAGCCGAGCTCGATGCTGACCGCCGGGGTGCCTAATTTTTTCTTATACTCGGTGTCAAACGGCGCTTTCTCGATAATCCAATTCGAAGTGTCGGGCATCAGCTGCATCAAGCCGTAGGCTCCCTTATTCGATTCGGTATCCGGCTTATAATTGGATTCAACACGAATGATTGCCGCAATCAAGAACGGATCAAGCTCATACTGAAACGCGTTCCGGCGAATGTCGTCTTCATAATGAATAGGGTACAATAGACGTCCGATGAACGAGCTGCTCAAAAATAAAAAAATGAGAAAGGTCAGCAGCAATATGGCGAATACCCGCTTCTTGCGCCAAAACTTCATGTAAGCCCCCTTTCCTTCCAGAACGCCTCGATTTGCTTTTCCGTTTCTTCCAGCGAGCCTGTATTATCGATGACAATGTCCGCCAGTCGCCGTTTCTCTTCAATCGGCATTTGCGATTGAAGCCGCTGCTCCGCTTGCTCCGGCGATAACCCGTCGCGGGCCATCAGCCGCATCAATTGTACTTCGCGCGGAACGTACACGACCATGACCCGCTCCACCATCGACTGTAAGCCGGATTCGTACAGCAGCGGAATATCCACGACTACCAGCCTGTCCGGAAATTCATTCTCATAAGCCCGCATCCGCTCGCGCATCGTTGCGCGAATGGACGGATGCAGCAGACCCTCCAAGTCACGGCGCGCCTCGGGGTCGCCGAAGATACGCTCGCCAAGCTTCTTGCGGTTGAGCGAGCCGTCCTCCTGCAGCAAATCAGCCCCGAAACGTTCAATGACCTTCGCCAGCACGGGCGTGCCCGGCTCAACCACTTCACGGGCGATGCGGTCCGCATCGACAAGCAGTGCGCCGCGGCGGACGAGCATGGCGGCCACCGTGCTTTTCCCGCACGCGATGCCGCCGGTTAATCCGATATTCATCGTAAGATCCCTGCCTATTCCACCATATCAAGAACGTAGTTATAACAATTTCATGATGCCCATCACGATCAAAACAAATCCGGGCAGCACCGACAACCGGCGAACCCATTTCATCTCTGCGTACCGAAACCCGATTCTCAAGCCGAATCCGAGAAAAATGCCGCTCGACAGCGTAATGACTGCCGCTGTGAGCCAGGGCGTAAAGCCGATCAACGCGGCCCCGATCCCTGCGCCAAACGCATCCAGAGACAGTGCCAGACCAAGCAGCGTCGCCTCGTACGCCGAGATATTGCCGGAACGGTCCATATCGGCGATCGACGGCTTCCGCAAGATTTGGATAACCAGGCCGAATCGCTTCAGCTCGATGTACACAATCTCTTTCGCCGTGACCGCAACTGGCGGCGCCTCGCTTGCTTCAGACCTCCCGGCTGCCGATACGGATTCCTCTCCATCGTTAGAATCCAGACCTGGATCCTCATCCTTTTTTTGCATAAACAGCTGATACAGCGCCCACACACCGATGCCCATCAAGATGAAAGCGCCGATATCCTTGGCGACATTCGGATGAACGTAACCGCTCATCCATACGCCGATTTGCATCGAGAGCAAAATAATCAAGCCCGAGACGCAGCAAATGATCGCCACCGACAAGAACGGTATCCGAATTTTGCGCAGCCCGTACGTGACGCCGACGCCGAAACCGTCCAAACTGACGGCAAGCGCCAGCAGCATTAATGAAAAGACCGGCAGCATGCTCTTTCCTCCCAGCTAGAAACCGTCGAAGTTAGCGGCGGTTCAATCGTTGTGCAACGACGCAGTCAGCCCTAAAGCTTATACCTCGCGAACGTCTCACTGGTTACTATATGGGAGTTCTGGGCGGGTGGTGCATCATTCGTTCATAAGCGGCCGCCGTTACGCTTTGGTCTTGCCGCCCGAGCTGCGTTTGCGTTTCAACGGCTGGCACTTCGGGCAGTAGTGCGTGCCGCGTCCGGCCACGACCTTCTTCTCGATGTGCTGCCCGCAAGTAGGGCAAGGCTCTCCTTGACGGCCGTACATGTTGAACTGGTGCTGAAACATCCCAATCTCGCCTTGTCCGTTCACGAACGATTTGATCGAGGAGCCGCCGGCCGCTACCGCATCGCGCAGCGTCGACACAATCGCCTCATGCAGCTTGGCCCATTCGGACGCGGACAACGAGTTCGCTTCCCGCTCCGGATGGATGCCGGCCCTAAACAACGATTCATCCACATAAATATTCCCAATGCCGACAATGTATTCCTGATTGAGCAGGAGCGGCTTAATTTTGGTCGTCCGCTTCGCGAGCCGGTCGGTCATCGCCTTCAGCGTGAACGCCTCGTCGAGCGGCTCAAGACCGAGCTTGCGCAGCGGCGCCTCCTGCAAATCCTGATCTTTGGCAAAAATATGCATCGTGCCGAACTGTCGCACATCTTTATACCGCAGCTCGCTCCCATCCGTGAAATGAAACACGACATGCGTATGCGGCTCAAGGGGTTCGTCTGAACGGTAAACCCCGTATCGGCCTTCCATCCGCAGATGGGAGACGAGCGTATAATGATCGAAGATGAAGCGTAAAAATTTCCCGCGCCGCTCCACCGAACGGATCGTTTCACCAACAAGCAGCGCGGCGAAAATTTCGATGTCGTCCGGATGCTGAACGATCCGCGGCAAGCGGACGGTCACCCGTTCGACGGTTTTGCCTACAACAAGCTGCTGCAGCGTGCGGCGGACCGTCTCGACCTCAGGCAATTCCGGCATGATGTTGTGTCCCTCCCGATTATTTCGCTTCGTACCAATTCGTGCCGCTGTCGACGTCGACCTTAAGCGGCACGTCCAGCTGGAGCGCCGATTCCATGACTTCCGCCACCATGCGCTTCATCGACTCCAGTTCCTCTTCCGGCACTTCAAGCACCAATTCATCGTGTACCTGCAGCAGCAAGCGGCTTCGCACGCCTTCTTCCAGCATGCGCCGATCCAGCTGCACCATAGCCAGCTTGATGATGTCCGCGGCAGATCCCTGGATCGGCGAATTCATCGCGGTTCGTTCCGCGAACGAACGGATGTTATAGTTGGACGCCGTAATCTCCGGCAAATAGCGGCGGCGGTGGAGCAGCGTCGTGACGTAGCCGTCGGTCCGCGCCTTCTTCACAATATCTTCCATATATTGGCGAACCCCCTGGAACACGGCAAAATATTGCTCGATAAACTGAGCCGCGTCTTTACGGGTAATGTTCAGGTTCTGCGACAAGCCGTAATCACTGATGCCGTACACGATGCCGAAGTTAACGGCTTTCGCTTGACGGCGCATATTCGAGTCGACTTGCTCCTCCGCCACGCCGAACACGTCCATCGCCGTCTTCGTATGAATGTCCATATTGTTGCGGAACGCTTCAATGAGCCGCGCATCCTGTGAAATGTGCGCGAGCACGCGCAGCTCGATCTGCGAGTAGTCGGCCGTCAAGATACGCCACCCCGGTTCGGATGGTACGAACACCTTGCGGATTTTGCGTCCTTCTTCGAGACGGATCGGGATGTTCTGCAGGTTCGGGTATTGGCTGCTCAGCCTGCCCGTAGCCGCGATCGTCTGCCTGTAGTACGTGTGCACCTTGCCGGTATCGGACCGAACCTCTTTCAGCAGCCCTTCCACATACGTGGATTGCAGCTTCGCCAGCGTGCGGTAATGCAAAATTTGAGCAACGACCGGGTGGCGGTCCTGCAGCTTCTCGAGCACCTCGGCGTCGGTGGAATAGCCGGTCTTCGTCTTCTTCACAACGGGCAGCTGCAGCTTCTCGAACAAAATTTCGCCGAGCTGCTTCGGCGAATTGATGTTGAATTCCGTGCCGACCGATTCATAGATGCTCTGTATAATCTGTTCGACCCGTCCGCTCAATTCGGCGCCGTACGCCTTCAGCTCCTCGGTATCGACCTTGATGCCCTTCTTCTCCATCGAAGCCAATACAAGCGCAAGCGGGAGCTCAAGCTCGTAGAACAACCCGTGCATTTCGCTGGCCTCAAGGGCCGCCATCAGCTTCGGCGTCAGCCGCTGCACGGCTGCCGCCTTGCGTCCCATGAAGCCGGCCAGTACGTCCTGCTCCGGCACCTGGAACTTCGCCCCCTTGCCGAACACGTCTTCGTCGGCAGGCAGCGCCGGCAAGCCGTAACGCGACGTCAGACCGGACAGCGTCAGCGTAGACTCGGTCGGATCGAGCAAATAACCGGCCAGCAGCACGTCGAAGGCCACGCCCTGCAGCTCGAGGCCTCTCCACCAAAGAGCGACGACTGCCTTATGCAAGTCGTACACGGTGATCGACTTGCCTTCGTCGGCCAGCCAGGCGCGAACTTCGCCGGCGCCATCCCCCGTCAGCACGTCGAACGGAACGTAGTGCACGCGGCCTGACTCGGCGCCGGAATCCTCCTGCGCTTCGGAGGAGCCTCCCGCATCGTCCGCCTCATAGAACGCGATGCCGAGCACCTCGGCCGTATGCGGATTGTCTCCGATCACTTCGACGTGGAGCGCTTTTACACGCGGCAGCGCAGCGATAAGCTTGTCCAGCTGCGACTGATCGGATACCCGCACCGTCTCCACGGAAGCGGCCGGAGCCGCTTCCGTCCCGTTCTCAGACGATTCGTCTCCGCCGACACCGACGCCATGCAAATCGAGCCGTTCCAGCAGCGATTTGAATTCCAGCTTGCGGAACATCTCTCCGAGCGCCTGCTTGTCGTAACCCGCATAAGAGAGCGAATCGAGCTCCATATCGACCGGCACCTCGCGGTATATGGTCGCAAGCTCCTTGCTCATCCGCGCATCGTCGGCATGTGCGGCGACCTTCTCGCCCATCTTGCCTTTGATCTGCGATGCATGCTCCAATACGTTTTCTACGGTCCCGTATTCATGCAGCAGCTTGAGCGCCGTCTTCTCGCCGACCCCGGGAATGCCCGGAATATTATCGGACGTATCGCCCATGAGTCCCTTCAAATCGATGATTTGCTGCGGTTTCAGCCCATACTTCTCGTCGATATGAGCAGGGTCGAACAGCTCGATCTCGCTGATCCCCTTCCTCGTCAACGCGATATGAACCTTGTCGGAGGCGAGCTGCAGCATATCTTTATCCCCTGTCACGACGACGACTTCCTTCAGCTCGTCCTGACCCTCGGCCAGCCGGGTGACCGTACCGATGATATCGTCAGCCTCGTATCCTTCCAGTTCGAACTGTTTGATCCCGAACGAAGCAAGCAGCTCCCGCAGCAGCGGGAATTGCTCGGTCAATTCCGACGGGGTCTTCTCCCTCCCGCCTTTATATTCCGCATAACCTTTATGCCGAAACGTCGTCTTCCCCGCATCGAACGCCACAAGGAAGTGCGACGGCTGATGTTCCTCTAACAATCTCAATAACATGGTCGTAAATCCGTAAACCGCGTTCGTGTGCAGCCCTTTCGAGTTGCTGAGCAGAGGAAGCGCAAAAAACGCACGATACGCGATACTATTTCCATCGATCAAAATAAGCTTGGACAACGATTACACCCCATTCGCAGGCAGACTACCTTCTACCTACATGATAGCATACGACTCCAGAAGAAAAAAACATAAACGAAAGCGGACGGAACAGGGGTGACCCGGGCTAAGCTCGCATAAAATGAACTAACTCGCTCCTAGCCGCGCTTTGCGTTCGCATCGCGCCAGGAAACCGGAGGGATGAAAGTGACTGAAGACAAACCGCTTAGCGGAAAGCAAGCCGTATTCTTCGATGTCAATCAGACGTTGGTCGTGCGGGGGCTCAGCTTTGAAGCCAGTTTTCGCGAGGTGTGGAGCCGCTACACGGCCCGTTGGAGTACTGACGACACGCCGGACGCCGGGCAATTATGGCAGGCCTATATCGGCAAATGGCATCATCGCAAGAAGGCTCGCGCCACCTTCAAGCAGCTTGACGAACTGCAGCAGCAATGCTTGCGCGAAGCGTTCGAGGAACAGCAGATTCCGTTCTCCTCCGCGATGACCCGTGATTTTATGAAGGAAGTGCTGCAGCTGCAGGTCTCTGCCAAGACCATGCCCCCGCACACGCTCGAAACGCTTGCCGCGCTCGCTCCGCGCTGCAAGCTCGCGATCATCAGCAACAGCCCGCGCGCCGAAGTGATGCTGCTGCTCCAGAGGTTCGGCCTGCATCCGTTCTTTCCGCAGGAACGCATCTACACCGCCCTCAAGCCGGCGGACAAAAAGCCCGCCCCGCTCTTGTTCAAGACAGCGCTGCAGGCGCTGCAGCTCCCTCCGCGACATGCCGTCATGGTCGGCAATTCGTGGAAGCACGACGTATGCGGAGCGGTTAAAGCCGGGCTCGACGCCGTATGGCTGCACGAGGACAGCGACTCCGCGGCGGAGGACAAAAAAATTTCCCAGCACCGGCTGGGAAAAAGAAAAGTGTATTTAATCCAGCGCCTGGATCAGATGCTCGATTTGTTCCCTTGATGCGCAGGCTGCGGATCAGCGGCGGGAGCCGTCGCCTCCGAGCCGATGCAGTCGCAGTAATACACGCTGCCGCGATACGCCTTGGACAGCTTTTTCAGCCGGGCCGAGACCTGTGAAATTTGCTCGGGCGTCACGCCGAGCCCGGACTTGCAGACGACCAGCGCTAACGACAATGTCACACCACCGCTCTCCATCCGATTGCCGTGCCGGTCTTCGACGTAAGACCAGTTGTCTACTTCATAAAACGCCCGAACGCCCCGGTCAAAACGCTGAAGGATGTCCGTACATAACAATTCCGGGTTGGAGGTGCCGCTCATGGCAATGAAATCGTCACCGCCGATATGTCCGACAAAGTCATCCGGGATGCCGGCAAGGTGGATCGCCTGTTGAATGCAATCGGCCGTAAACTGAATCAACTGGTCGCCCTGATGAAAGCCGTAACGGTCGTTAAACCATTTGAAGTAATCGAGGTCGGCATAAATGACCGAGAAGTGACGGCCCTCGGTCAGCCTCCGATTCAGCTCGCGGTTAATCTGTAAATTACCGGGCAATCCGGTAAGCGGACTGGCGACTTTGGCATTCTCCATCTTCACATTCGTCATGCATTCCAGAATGGTGCGGATGGAGGCGGTGCCAAGCATGCAGCCTTTCGACGTGACGATGACCAGATCGTATAAATTACGAATATCCCTGGATGTGGCAAGCCGCGAAACCCATTCTACCGGCGTATGCTCCTCAACGATTAAGGGCCGAACGTCCATGATTGAATCGATCGGCCGATTCCAAAAGAGCGAATAACCGTATTGCCCGGCCAATTGCTGAAATAACCGATCGCGCATAATAAGGCCGACGGGCTCGCTCCCAGTCGTCACCACCACACCTTGGGCGTTTACATGTTCTTTGAAGTAATTGGCTACGGTCGAAATCGGTGTCTGGGCGTCGAACGTCGGGGAGGGGGAACTCAGCTCGCCAATGCTTAGCACATGCCCTGACATCTCGAGCTTTTTGCGGTGTGAGACAATATGCTGCCGAAGCTCGGGAGTTAGATCCGCCGGTTCCTTATCAGGACGTCCCAGCAAGAAACCTTGTCCGTAATGGACCCCCATCAGCGTAAGCTTCGTCAGCTCCTCCTCGGTTTCTATCCCTTCGGCGATCAAATAGACGCCGAGCTTCTCGGCGAACGTCACCATCGTTTCAAGGATATATTCCTTCGTTTTGTTCCGATGCACGCCGGAAACGAGAGAACGGTCCACCTTGATATAATCCGGGTGCAATTCGGCAATGGCCTGCAGCGACGAGTAACCTGCCCCCGCATCGTCGATGGCGATCCGGTAGCCCTGCTTCCGGTAGTGATCCAGGATATGCTTGGTCTTCTCAAAATCTTCAATCGAGCTGCGCTCCGTAATTTCGAACACGACGTTAGCCGGTGTGAGACCGCGAAGGCGCAGCAGCTCTAGCGTTTGCCCCGGGGCAAACAAAGGGTCGTTCAAGATGTCCGCCGACAAATTCAAAAAGAGCTGCTGCTTCCCGCTGCGCAGCGTGACGCTTCCGATCGCATTCGACCGCGCCAGCCTATCGAGCGGGTACAACAAGCCTTCTTGTTCGGCCAACTCAAACAACGACAGCGGGGAATGAAGCGCACTCCGTTCCGGTCCGCGCGTTAAAGCCTCGTAACCGAGGACCTCCCCGTCGCTCAAGGAGACGATGGGCTGATACACGGAGCGGATGTTCTTCGAGTGCAACAGGTCGAGAAGCTCTTCCCGCAGCGCTCGCCTCACTTCCGCTGACGACTCGATCAAGTTTCGGTCTGCTGCCATATCCATCCCTACTTATCGAATTGTAGTCTTATTCTACATTCACTATAACATAGGACCTTCAACCTAGTATTAAATGGAAACGACAGCGCATGTTAAAATATTGTAAATTAATGCTTCTTGTATCCGTCACCGGTTAAACGGAAAATTAAAAAAAAGCACAGCTTCGGCAGTTGGCCAAAACTGTACTCTTCTCCTCAAACATTCAGATCTTTACGCTTACCCGTAACCATATAAATAACGCCTTCGCCGATATTGGTCGTATGATCGGCGACGCGCTCAAGGAAATGCGCGGCCAGCATCAGCTGCGACAGCTCGCGGTTGCGCGCCAAGTCACTGTTCATGAGGCCGTTGATCTCCTCCACGACCGAGCTGTACAGCTTATCGACCTCGTCGTCGCGTTCGGCGAGCCTCGCTGCGCGATGCACGTCCCGCTGCGTGTACGATTGCAAGCTTTCGCTCAGCATTTCCCGAACGATCAACGCCATATTCGGGATGATTTCCAGCGGTTTCACCGGGTCTTTGCCTGCCAGACGCCGGGCGATCTTCGCGATATCGACCGCGTGATCGGCGATTCGCTCCAAGTCGACGGCGATTTTGAGCGCCGTCCCGATGATCCGCAGATCGCTGGCCATCGGCTGCTGCAGCGCAATGAGGCGCAAGCAATTTTCTTCAATTTGCAGCAGCTTATCGTCAATCTGATCGTCTTGATCGATCGTTTGCTTCGCCAGCGTTTCGTCCCGCTTCGCCAACGCTTCAACCGCTCCTTCGATGCTGTTCTCTACCAGAGTGCCCATATTGAGCAGTTCTTGCTGCAAATCTTCCACCGCTTGATGAAAATTCGACCTCGTGTCCATCCGCTACTCCTCCTAATTATCGTTGTCGTTATTAACCGAAACGTCCTGTAATATAATCTTCCGTCCGTTGGTCGGTCGGCGTCGTGAAAATTTTCTCCGTTTGATCGGATTCGATCACTTCGCCATTCAGGAAGAAGGACGTGAAGTCGGAAATCCGTGCGGCTTGCTGCATATTGTGCGTGACGATAACGATCGTATATTTCTCGCGAAGCTCGCGGATCAGCTCTTCGATCTTCAGCGTCGAGATCGGATCGAGTGCGGACGTCGGTTCGTCCATCAGCAGAATGCGCGGGTTCACGGCGAGCGCTCTTGCGATGCACAGCCGCTGTTGCTGGCCGCCGGATAAACCGTAGGCCGACTTTTTCAAGTTGCCGCTGACCTCGGTCCACAACGCTGCCGCCTTCAAGCTCGTCTCGACGATGTGATCGAGCTGTTCTTTATCTTTTATGCCGTGAATGCGCGGACCATACGCAATGTTATCGTAAATGGATTTCGGGAAAGGATTCGGCTGCTGGAATACCATGCCGATGTTTTTGCGCAGCAGCTCGACATTCACATCGGGGTCGTAAATATTTTGACCGTCGATGGCTACTTTCCCTTCAATCCTGATGCCCTTGATCATATCGTTCATCCGGTTTAACGTCCGCAGCAGCGTCGACTTCCCGCAGCCGGAAGGTCCGATGAAGGCGGTGACAGAGCTTTCGGAAATTTCCATGTCCACTTTCTTTAACGCATGAAATTCGGAATAATATAAATCCAGCTGCTTTATATCTACAATCGTTGTCATCTCTAGGCTCCTCCTGAACGGTCTTCTACAGCTTCCTCTGATACTTGTTGCGCAAATAGATGGCGAACGCATTCATGCTGAGCAGCATGATGAGCAATAAAATAATCCCTGCCGCGGCCACGTTCTGAAATTCCGCCTGCGGCTGGCTCGCCCAGTTGAAAATCTGGATCGGCATTGCCGTGAATGTATCCATCGGCGATTGCGGCAAGAAAGCCACGTAAGCGACCGCGCCGACGACGATAAGCGGAGCCGTCTCTCCGATTGCCCGGGACAACGACAGAATCGATCCGGTTAGAATGCCCGGCAAGGCCGTCGGCAGCACCACGCGGGTGATCGTCTGCCAGCGGTTCGCGCCGAGCGCGAATGAAGCGTTCCGCAGCGACTGCGGCACCGTCTTGATCGCTTCCTGCGAGGAGACGATAATAATCGGCAGCACGAGCAGCGTCATCGTCAACGCGCCGGACAAGATACTGCGTTCCAAATGCAGCAGCCGGACGAAAACCGTCAATCCGAGCAGTCCGTACACGATGGAGGGAACGCCGGCGAGGTTCGCGATGTTCGTTTGGATAATACGGCTGAATAAAGTGTCTTTGGCATATTCCTCCAGGTAAATCGCGGTTGCGACACCGATGATGAACGTGAGAGGGGCCGTAATCGCCATCAGCCACAACGTACCGACGAAGGCGGCCAGAATGCCGGCCCGATCCGGTAAACGCGATGAATAGTTGGTCAGGAAGTCCCAATCCAACCAGCCGAGACCTTGATATAAGATTTGTATAAGCAATAAAGCAAGCGCAACAATTCCGAAGCAGGTGGATGCAAAAAACAACTGATGGAAACGTTTATTTTTGCTTTTGCGTTTGTTGATGTGCTGAAGTTCATTATGGCTTTCCATCAGTATTCCTCCCTGAACTTTCTGGAAATGTAGCTTGCCAGAATATTCATAGCCAATGTCATGACGAACAACGTCATCCCTACTGCATAAATCGTTAAATATTCGATTGATCCATACCGTGTATCGCCAGAGCTGACCGATACGATATAAGCCGTCAACGTTTGCAAGCTTTGCAGCGGATTATAGGCCATTACAGCCATATTGCCCGCCGCCAGTGTCACGATCATCGTTTCGCCGATCGCACGGGACAACCCGAGCACGAAGGATGCGACGATACCGGAGAAAGCGGCCGGAACGACGATTTTCAAAGCTACCTCCAACCTGGTCGACCCAAGCGCGTAAGCGCCGTTGCGAAGCGCTGTTGGCACAGCAACCATAGCGTCTTCGCTTAAAGAGGAAATAATCGGAATAATCATGATTCCTACGACGATGCCCGCACTAAGGGCATTGAATATTTCCGTTTGCGGAATGATGAACCGGAGTACAGGCGTAACGAACGTCAGGGCGAAGAAGCCGTATACGATCGTCGGAATGCCCGCCAATATTTCCAGAATCGGTTTGACGATATTCCGCACTTTTGCAGGTGCATATTCGCTTAAATAAATGGCGCTGCCGAGCCCGATTGGGATGGCGACGACGCTGGCGATCAGCGTAATGAGCAGCGTACCCGAGATCAGGGGTAAAATGCCGTACTGCGGCGGCTCGAACAGCGGTGTCCACTGGATGCCGCTGATGAATTCCCAGAACGGGACTTCCCGGAAAAAGCCGAACGATTCGACGATGAGGATCAGCACGATGCCGACGGTCGTCATAATCGAAATAACAGCAAAAAAGGCCAATATCTTGGGTATCAGCACATCGGAGGATAATACGTTTTTTTTCTTTTTATAATTTACTTTTGTCAATTGAGGCGAAACTTTTTTGTCCATAAACATCCCCCCGTGTAAAGCAAGTAATAGTCGGAAAACCGCGGCACTCCACAGCGAACCTCCGGAGTGCCACGGCTTCCAAACTTTTTTACAGATTCAGGTTCATTATTTCAATAATTCCAGGTTTTTGTTCAAAACATCTTGAGGAAGCTTGATATACTTAACGGCTTCAACCAATTTCATGCCTTCCGCACTGTTGTAATATTTCAAAAATTCTTTAATGTGCGGTTGATCGATCGCTTTCTTCGTCGGATACACGAAGATGTAACGGGAAAGCGGCGCATAGGTCATTTTTTCGATCGTTTCGTGAGTCGGAGCTACTGCCGGAGCGTTCGCATCCTTCTTGATCGCAACGGCATTCAACTTATCTTCATTTTCTTTGTAGTAAGAGAAACCGAAGTAGCCGAGAGCAAACTCATCGCCGGCTACGCCCTTCACAAGTACGTTATCGTCCTCGGAAGCCGTGTAGTCCGCGCGGGATTCTTTTGCTTTGCCGTTGATCGCTTCCGTAAAGAATTCGAACGTACCGGAAGCCGTACCTGGGCCGTACAACTTGATTTCTTTATCCGGCCATTCCGGACGAACTTCGTTCCATTTTTTCAATTTGCTGTCTTTATTCCAAATCTTTTTCAATTCCTCTGCCGTCATATCCTTCGCGAACGTGTTCTTTTTGTTTACGACAACGGTAATGCCATCCAAGGCCACGGGCATTTCAAATGCTTCGGTGCTTTGTTTCGTTTTCAATTCGTCCAATTCTTCTTTTTTGAACTTACGGGACATGTCCGCGATATCGATTTCGCCAGCGATCAATTTCTTCGCGCCGTTACCGGAACCGGACTCGCCGACTGTAATTTTTACATCTTTATTTTTCTTCATGAACTCCTCGGCCACAGCCTGGGAGATCGGGAACACGGTGGAAGAACCGTCAATTTTGATCTCGCCCTTCAGACCTGCTGGAGCCGGAGTCGCTGCGGAAGGAGCCGGCGTTGCGCCACCTTGCGTATTCTCGTTTGCTTTAGTACCACATGCCGCCAAAGACAATGCCATTACTGCCGCAGTTACCGCCAACGTGCTTTTCTTAAACAACTTGACCACTCCTTAAAATTTGTGTTTGTCGCTCACAATGACAATCTTATCTCCTTATTGTTTTCGCTAATTCAATCATTTGTTAACGCAATGTAAAAAATCTCGAAATCTCTGCAACGAAACGTCAAAGTGCCGCAAGAACGCTGCCTCATTCGACAAACATTTACATGAAATTAACATTTCTCGTACAATCGCTTAATTTTCAAATAGTACGATAGTCATAGAAAAATACACCTTACAGGGAGGGAAACGAATGGTTTCATCTATTCGAACATGGCTTAGCCTCGAATTTACGCTGAAAGCCAAACTGATTCTTAGCTTTACAGCCCTGCTGCTCATTTTTGTCGCCGTGTCTGCCTTTAATAGAAGCCAAATGAACGGCATTCATCAACAAGTGCTTCATCAGAATGCGGAAATGAACAAGCAGCGGCTCGCTCTGGAGCTGAAAATCAAAACGAACGAGATCGACGCCGTTAAATCTGGATATATTATTTCCAAAGATGAGAAATTAATCGGCCAGTTCGAACAAAAGAGCGCAGACTTTTACACGCTGGTCGAACAAATCGCATCCAGCGCCTCCAACAGCGACCAGCGTAAATGGAGCGCTAAGCTGACCAACACGTCTACCGAATATACGGCTACGTTCAACACCGCCCTGCAGATTGTCCGCAACCCCAATTTGTCTCCCGTGGAGATGAACGAGCAGTTAGCCAAGGTGCACGAGCTGTCGCAAGTACATAAGGAATACATCTTCGAGCTGGTCGATCAGTTTAACCAGGCTTACGAATCCGATGTACAAGCGGCAATCTCCAGCTCGAACGAATATGTGAAGCAGTCGCAGAACACCTCTTTAATAGCCGTATTGCTTGTTCTCGTCGTTAGTGCAGGTGTGGCCTTCTTGTTGATTCGCTCCTTTATGAGACCGATCAGCCGTTTGCAAAAAGCCGTAAGGCAAATTGCCCAAGGCGATTTAACGAGCCGGATCAACAACACGTCGCGCGACGAGCTCGGCAACCTGAGCCGCGACTTCGATCATATGATCGGGCAAGTTCGCGGGATGCTGCAAAACTCGCAGCGCATCGCCTCGTCGCTGTCCACGCACTCCAGCATGTTCCGCGAATTCTCGGGCTCGACAGCCTTGGCCAACAAGGAAATTGTGCGCGCCATTCATGAAATTTCGGCAGGCGCCGAGCAGCAGGCGCAATATACGGTGCTCAGCTCGACGACGATCAACGAGCTGGACGAGCAGGTGCGCGATATCGCGAAGTTCACTGACACGGTGCAGCGCAAGAGCCGCGAAGCGGCTATCAATACGCATACCGGTTCGGAATCGATGGAAGAGCTGCAGAGCGCGGCGCGGCGCTCGGAAGAAGTGCTTCATCACGTGTATCAGGCTATGGAGACGTTATCGCGCAGCTCCGCGCAAATCGCCAAAATCGTGGGCACCATTTCGGATATTTCCACGCAGACGAATGTGCTTGCGTTGAACGCCGCGATCGAAGCGGCCAGAGCCGGCGTACACGGCAAAGGCTTCTCGGTCATCGCCGAGGAAGTGCGGCTGCTGTCGGGGCAGACGAATGATTCGTCCAAGATGATTGCCGTCATCGTCAAATCGTTGATGACACAAATTAAAGAACTTGAAGCAACTCTGGGGGAAGCGAAGCAATCGTTCGAACAGCAGAAAGGCAAGATGAGCGACAGCCTCGCGGCTTTCCAGGAAATTCGCCAATCGATGGACGAGCTCTCCAGCCATTTCGGACAAATTCATTCGCGTATCGCCGCGGCGGAGGACAAAAACAACCAGCTCGTCCAGTCGATCCAGCATGTCGCTGCCATCGCGCAGGAAACGGCTGCCGGTGTCGAAGAAGTCAACTCCTCCTCGCTTCAGCAGGATGCGGCTATACACCAGATCGCCCGCGAAGCCGACGACATCTTGGAGCTGGCCCAGTGGCTGTTCACGGAAATCAACAAATTCAAGATCGGCGAGGCTGAACCGTCAACGGACGGCGATCCGGCAGCGCCGGAGGCGCAAGCCATGGCCCTGGAGGAGCGAAACGGCGGGAGCGAAAACCGCCCGAACGCCGAGACAGCAAGCGGATTTAACCCGGGGATGGATCGAAACGATGCCCTCAGGGAACCTCAGCGGACAACAGTGAACACCCAAGAAGCGAAGAAAGCCGAAGGGCAAGAGAAGAGCGAAGAGGAGAAGAAGAAGCTGGTGACGGTATAGGTCCGATTCATTCGCACAGAGCTGCCCCCCGCCAGGGGCTTGAACCTCGGGCGAGGTGGCGGATGGCAAAGAGACATAAAGCGAACTTCCTGGCGCCGATAATAAAAAAAAACGTACCGAAGCATGGTCTGCTTCCGGTACGTTTTTTGCGTTATTTTTCTTCGAAATAAACGGCCTTGCCCGTTTTGGAGGATTCGTAAATCGCTTCTAGAATTTCCGAAACGACGCAAGCTTGCTCCGGCGTGACCACCGGATCGCTATCGTTCTCGATCGCTTCCAGCCACATGCGGGCTTCCAGATCGGCCGGACTTTCTTTGGCTCCATCGTAGAAGTCTACGCCTTTTGCATCAAGCTGGATTTCATTTGTAAACAACCGGCTGTGCTTCTCCCCGTTGATGCGCAGGCCGTCCCACATATCGGCGCCGCCTTCCGTACCGCAAAGCGTCGTCTTGGCTTCCCCGGTTTGCAGCATATTGATGGCCCAGCTCGACTCCAGTACGATCGTCGCGCCGTTCTGCATCGTAATCATCCCGAATGCCGAATCCTCAACCGTAAACTTTTGCGGGTCCCAGGATCCCCAGGCATTCGCCGCATTTTTCTTCTGCGACAGCTTATGGAACGCCGTACCCAGTACCGCTTTCGGCTTGTAGTTGTCCATCATCCAGAGCGTCAGGTCAAGCGCGTGCGTCCCGATATCGATGAGCGGCCCCCCGCCCTGTTTCTCTTCGTCGAGGAACACGCCCCAAGTCGGCACCGCGCGGCGGCGAATCGCATGCGCTTTGGCGTAATAGATGTCGCCGAGCTCTCCATCCTCGCATACTTGCTTTAAGAATTGGCTATCCGGACGGAACCGGTTTTGGTAGCCGATCGTCAGCTTTTTGCCGGTTCGTTTGGCCGCTTCGACCATACGTCTTGCGTCGGCCGCCGTCTTGGCCATCGGCTTTTCACACATGACGTGCTTGCCCGATTCCAGCGAAGCGATCGTAATATCGGCATGGGAATCGTTAGGCGTACATATATGGACGATATCCAGGCTCGAATCCGACAGAAGCTCCCGGTAATCGGTGTACACCTTCGCTTCAGCGGTGCCGAATTTTTGTGCCGCGTCCCGGGCCCGATCCTCATGAATGTCGCAGAAAGCGACCATTTGAGCGTTCGGCTGGTTTTGAAGCGCAGGCATATGTTTGCCGAATGCGATGCCGCCGCAGCCGATAATACCGATTCTATACACTTTAGACATAATTCATATTCCTCCCTGGACATAGCTTGTATAATGCCGATAAAGGCGCTTTACATTTAGTATAGACAAGTCCAAGGAAAAAGATATGGCGTATTTGGCTTTCTTTGCATCCGATTTTGGCATGCGCCGCTGCGCGGCGTTTCCCGGGAAATATTTTGTTACCGCAAAAAAACGGCCCCTTCACTAGGGCCCTGCAAAACGAATACAGATTCTGTTAAAAACAACCCAATGCCGCGCAGGCATTGGGTTTGTTGTATACTGGAAGAAAAGTAAAGAGAGTTGAATAAGATTGCTACACTCGGCTAAGCAAATGACCACATCGTTCCATGCGGAGTTATATAAATTTATCCCGGAAGATCATCTACTTAAGAAGATTCACGGTATTGTGGACTTCAGTTTCATCCATGAGCTAGTGAAAAATTCATATTGTGAGCATTAAGGCAGACCGGCAAACGAGCCGGAGCTGCTTTTTCGCTTGCTATTTTTACAGATCCTATACAATCTTTCGGATGAGCGAATGATACAAGAAGCGCAGGTTAACCTGGCTTACAAATGGTTTATCGGGGTAAATCCGGAAGATGCATTGCCGGATGCTTCGCAACTCTCACGTTTCCGTAACCACCGTCTTGGCGTAAATCAAGTGGCTGATGTGCTTAAACAAGTAGTAGGCCAGTGCATCGACAAAGGGCTCATCAAGTCGAAAACCATCATTATGGATGCCACGCATACGTATGCAGCAACCCAGCGTCAACAGCCGCTGAACGTGCTTCGGGAAGCAGCCAAACGACTATTTCGTGTTGTGGTAAAACGGCATCCAAAGCTAGAGAAGAAGCTTCCTCCCTTGCCGAAAGTCAAGAGTGAGCAAGAAGATGCAGAGAAGGTCATGTTGCGCTATCTCGCCGAGCTTGGTCAAACGGTAGAAGAGTTGTTGCCGGACCATGAAGGGGCAATAAGCGACAAATTGCATATCGCGAAGGAAAATACTGGAGACAGCCGTTCGCTCGTATTCTACTTTGACGTAGAGAAGTGCAAAGAATGTCCGTTGCGCGAGGGCTGCTACAAACCGGAGTCCAAAAGCAAGACATACTCCATTCGAATCATTGCTGAGCACTTCAAAGAACAAATGGAGTTCGAACTAAGTGATACGTTTAAAGAGCGGATTAAACGTAGGCCGATCATTGAACATAAAAACGCAGAGATGAAGAGGTTCCACGGTATGGAAAGGGCCAAATATCGAGGTCTTTTTCGTATGCGAATACAGGCCTATCTCACTGCGTTCGTTGTAAATGTGAAACGAATGGTTAGGTTAATAGAGCAAAAGCAGCCCGCCCTCTGACGAGGAACGAGCTGCTTTTTTAGTTTTCCAATCACTTTTACCAATTCAGAGAACTTGTTTTCTCAAAATTGAGGATTTTGCAGGGCTCTCTTCACTAGGGCCGTTTCTCTAACTCTTATCCTTCTTCACCGGGGTGGTCACGAGCTTATATCCCACGCCGCGTATCGATTCGATCTGCACCGATTGTTGGTTCATCTCCAGCTTCTTGCGCAAGGAGCTGACATGGACATCGACGGTACGCTGGCCGCCGATATAATCGAAGCCCCAGACGATGTTCATCAGATCGTCCCGCGTCACGACGACCCCGGGCCGCTGCACCAAATACAGCAATACCTCAAACTCCTTGGGCCGCAGCGGAATCGATTCTCCGCCCAGAACAACCTCGTACTTCTCGGGGTAAATCATCAAATCGCCGGCCATGATAACCTTCTCGCCGTTCCCCGTCTTCTCGTGAGCCGCTTCCTCCGACATCGTACGGCGAAGCACCGCGGACACCCGGGCGAGCAGCTCGGCCACACCGAACGGCTTCGTGATGTAATCGTCTGCGCCGTACTTCAGCCCCTGCACGACTTCCTCTTCCGCATTACGTGCGGTTAGAATGATAACCGGCGTCTTATTGCCCTTCTGCCGGAGCTTCGATAAAATATCAAAACCGTTCATCCCGGGAAGCATGATATCGAGCACAATCAGATCGAACTGCTGCTGCAGCGCTGCCTGCAAACCGTCGCTTCCGTGATCGATGACCTTGGTTTCATAGCCTTCTTGGGTTAAATTATAGGACAGCAATCTTGCTAACGTAGGCTCGTCTTCGATAACAAGTATTTTTTGCGGCATGGGAATCCCCCGACTTCATATCTATATATACTTTAAGCTTAACATAGCCTGTCCGTGCTGACAAACCCGAAAAACTTTTAAAAACGTAACACGCTATGAAATAGATCAATGTATCAGCGGCATCTCAATGATAAACTTCGACCCGACGCCGACCTCGCTTTCGACGCGAATGGTGCCCTTGTGCAGCTCTACCAAGTGTTTCACAATTGACAAACCGAGTCCCGTCCCGCCTGAGCTTCGCGACCTCGCTTTATCCACCCGATAAAACCGTTCAAAGATACGCGGAATGTCCTTCTTTGGAATTCCGATTCCCGTATCGGTGATGGTAAAACGAACCTTGTCGCTCTCCACCGCATCGGAACCGCCCGTCATATGTTCGACGCGAATGCTCACTTTGCCGCCTTCCGGCGTATAGTTAATGCCGTTGGACAGCAAATTGATCAATATTTGCCGCAGCCGGTCTTCATCCGCCTCCATATAGATGTCTTCAGGAACCGACATTTGCAGTTCAATCTCTTTGCTCATGGCCTGTGAACGCAGCACATTCAGGCAGTTCCCGATGAACGGCTGCAGATGCACCGGTGAAAAATGGAGCGGAATCCGCTTCGATTCGATTTTCGAAAGCTCCAAAATATCGCCGATCAAGCGGTTCAAACGTTCGCTCTCGTCGAAGATGATCTGCAGAAACGATCGCGCCGTTTCCTTATCGTCGAGGGCCCCCGCCAGCAGCGTCTCGGCAAAGCCCTTCACGGCCGCGATCGGCGTCTTCAACTCATGCGACACATTGGCGACGAACTCGCTGCGCATCCGTTCCAGGCGGCGAACCGCCGTAATGTCGTGCAGGACGATCAGCAGACCCGACCACTTGGCGCTCACTTCGGAGATGGGGTTCAAGTTGATTTCGAGGATACGCTCGGTCGGGAAATAAAATACCATCTCGTCGCGGATATGCGCCTTCGAATCGATGCACTCTTGAATGAGCTGCGTAAATTCGAACTGCTGCTTCGCTTGATCAAAACGCTTGCCTAGCAGCTCCGGCGCGGAGAATCCGAGAATCTCCTCGGCAGAACGGTTTAACAGCACGATGTTACCGTCCCGATCGATCATGACGACGCCGCTGATCATGTTCTCCAGCACGCTTTTCAACCGGCTTTCGTCCTCGAGAATCCGGTTCATCTGCAGCTGCAAGCTGTCAGCCATCCGGTTAATGGCTATGCCGAGCTGCCCGATTTCATCTTTCTTGCTCACCTTGACCCTATACTTGTAGTTCATGTCCGTAATTTGCTGGGCTACGCTCGTGATCAGCTCGATAGGCCGGGTGACCCCATAAGCGATCCGGTAGCTGATCAGCCCGGCCAGCACGAACACGACCAGCAGACCGGAGAGCAGACCGAGCCAGACTTTGCGGATCGATTGCTCCACTTCAGTTAAACTCATCGCGAGACGCAAATAACCGAGCTTCTCATCGCCTGCCTTCACCGGCAAAGCCGCATACAGCATGTTGCGTCCGAGCGTACTGCTGAACCGGGTCGCATACCCGATGCCGTCCCGGGACGCCGCAATAATCTCCTCGCGGTCCGAGTGATTCTCCATTCCTTTCGGATCGCTGTCCGAATCGCCCAGCACCGTACCGTCCGCTTGAATGAACGTCACACGCGCATCGGCCGATTGCTTCAGCATCAATGCCTTCCCGGTGAAATATTGAAACCTTTCTTCCATGGAAGCAAAGCCGGAGGCCTTCCACTCGACCGTCGTCATAATGATGCGCAGCTCGCGTTCCATATTTACCTTTAACGAATCGATATTCGACTGCTGCAGCATTCGCGCCATGAAAATACCGGCCAACAGCACGCTCGAGCCAATCAAGGCGATAAAAATGAAGGTCAGTCGCGCACGGAACTTATTCATCCTGTAAAGCTTCCCTCCAAGCTCGGGCATGCGGATGTCCGCTTGTCCGTCCCAAACATTTTACTCCTTATCCTAACGGCTTTGGTCAGGAAACGCCAGTTAATTTATTGTAAAGGCGCGACGCCATGAATTTTTTCATAAACAAACTGTTGATGGTCGCAAACGGCTGTTGAAAAAGGATCGACAGCACGACCGGCACCGCCGTCAGTGGACTGAAATACGCGAGCGCCAGCACGAGGCCGAGCGAAATATTCCGCATGCCGGACACGTACGTCAGTGTGACCAACATCTCCGGCTTCCGCAGCCAGAGCGATCCGGCAAGCCCGATGCCGTAGCAAAGGGCTACCAGGATGACGACCAGCGGCAGGACTGCCAGCAAATCGCCTTTCAGTTCCACCACATGCGGGGTAATGGCCGCCGCATTAATCAGAATGACCACGCACAGGGCGAGCTTGGAGGTCGGGCCGCAGAAAGGCGCCGACCACGCCTTGAACCGGTAGCGGGACAACTCATTCACCAGGATGCCGAGCAGCGTCGGAGCAACGACGATCATGACCAGGTCGAGCAGCATGCCAGCGTGGTCGAGCTCGATCGATGCGCCGAACAGAAACTCCAGTGCGCCGGGAATGACAAGCGGGCTCAGCGCCGTGTCGATCACGATCATGGCCAGCGTAAACGGCACGTGACCTCGGGACAGCGATACCCAGAGGACCGAGGACACGCCGAGCGGAATGATCGCGAACAGCACGAAGCCTACGACGTAAGGCGAATCCGCCCCGAAAACAGCGGCGCTCAGCGCATAAGCGACCAGGGGCGCCGCAATATGCGTCATCACGAACGTCAGCAGTATCGTACCGGGCATGCGCAGCGCTTCGCGGATTTGCTTGATGCTGCAGCCCGACGCCATCACGAACGTCAAATAAGCGAACAGCAGCGGAATGGCGCCGACCCCGGATTTGAACTGCTCAGATAAAAGAAACCCGAGTATCAGCGATACCGGGGTTAAGAGAAATAAATAGGTTTCAATGAACGTATTGAGACGATTCCCTATCTGGTTCATGTCGGTCCGTCTTCCTGATTATACGAAAACGGGCTCTTTGAATTGAGCGAGTTTCGCGCGCGAGTCGTTCTCGACATCGGCATGCAGGCTGTTGCCGTGTGAATCCATCGTGACGATCGCGGCAAACCCTTCGGTTTGCAAATGCCACATCGCTTCCGGGATACCGAACTCAAGGAAGTCCACGCCTTCCACCTTCTTGAAACATTCGGCATAATATTGAGCCGCTCCGCCTATGGCGTTCAAATAGACGCCACCATGCTCCTGCAGCGCCTTCAACGTCTTCGCGCCCATACCGCCCTTGCCGATGACCGCACGGATGCCGAATTTCTTAATGATGTCGCCTTGATACGGCTCCTCGCGGATACTGGTTGTCGGTCCTGCTGCTTTCACGACCCAGTTCCCTTCGCCGTCCTTTGCCATGACCGGACCGCAATGATAAATAACCGCACCGTTCAGATCGATCGGCGAGTCGTGATCCATCAAATATTTGTGCAGCGCGTCGCGTCCGGTGTGCATCGGTCCGTTGATAATGACGACGTCGCCTACGCGAAGCGAACGAATTTGTTCTTCCGAGATCGGCGTTTGCAGCACGATTTCACGGCGTTCGCCGCTGTCAGCCGAAGCCGCGGCGTCCTTGACCGGCTCGTCCTTCTCCATCGGCAGCTCATTGCCTCTGCGGTATACCCATTCGGTGATGTCGCCCGTGCTCGGATCGATCAGCACGCCTTGACGGCGGAACGCCCAGCAGTTATAGGCCACCGACACGTAGAAGCTGGCCGGAAGCCGGTTCATGACGCCCACTTTACAGCCGAGCAGCGATACTTGACCGCCGAAGCCCATCGTCCCGATTCCGAGTTTATTGGCGTTCTCCATCACGTAATCTTCCAGCTTGCGCAGCTCTTCGTTCGGGTTCACATCGTCTACGGCACGGAACAATTGATGCTTCGCCAGCTCATAACCGGTCGTCCGGTCGCCGCCGATGCCTACGCCGATGAAACCCGCGCTACAGCCCTGTCCCTGCGCTTGGTAGACGGCGTGCATGATGCATTTACGGATACCGTCCAGGTCACGACCCGCTTTACCGAGTCCTTCGAGCTCGGTCGGCAGGCTGTACTGAATGTTTTTGTTCTCGCAGCCGCCGCCCTTCAGAATCAGCTTCGCTTCGATTTCCGGACGTTCCCATTGCTCAAAATGAATGACCGGCGTGCCGGGTCCGATGTTATCGCCACTGTTCGCGCCTGTCAACGAATCCACGGAGTTCGTACGCAGCTTGCTGTCCTTCGTCGCTTTGGCTACCGCTTCAATGATCGCTTTCTTCATCTCGATCTGATTCGCCCCCACAGGGGTATGTACGATGAACGTCGGCATCCCCGTATCTTGGCAAATCGGCGACACGTTGCACTCCGCCATCCGGATGTTGTCAGCGATCGTCGACAACGACAACGCGGACCGCGTGCCCGCATCTTCCTTCAATCGCGCTTCCTGGATAGCTTCACGGACGTCGGCCGGAAGGTTTGTAGACGTTTCGACGATCAGTTTATAAATGCTCTCTTGAAATTGCTGCATGATGGGATAAAACTCCTTTCGGTGGCTGAAAACCTTATGTTTGGACATCTAAGCATATAACTCTATCATACCATACACGTACGCCTGCTAGCACCTTGTTTTCATAGGTTTCATGCAGCGGTCCGGGGCTTTCGGCAACAGGTCACCAGCTTTTAATAATTTGGCTAGGGCATTCCGGCTCCGTATCGTGTATAATTCGTTGTGCGGCAAGTTTGACGCCATTAAACAGACTGGGATGATGATTGCATGGAAAGCCATTTTTTTGCGTATATGTACCGTCTCCGCTATATTGAGCGTTGGAGCCTGATGCGTAACGTGATGAAGGAAAACGTTGCGGAGCATTCGTTTCATGTCGCCATCCTGACGCACGTGCTGTGCACGATTGCCAACGACGTATACGACCGGAAGGTGCCGACGGACCGTATCGTCAGCATGGCGCTGTTTCACGATGCGACCGAAGTGTTTACCGGCGACATTCCGACCCCGGTGAAGCATCACAATCCGAAAATTTTATCCAATTTCCGCGAGATCGAACAGCTGGCCGCCGATCGGCTGCTGGATATGATTCCCGATTCGCTGCGCGCCGTCTACGATCCGCTGATTGATCCGAAGAAAAATACGGAGCTTTCGGAATATAAAAAGTACGTGAAAGCCGCCGACCTGCTCGACGCTTATTTGAAATGCGTCACCGAGCTATCCGCCGGAAACCGTGAATTTACGACGGCGAAGAAGCAGATCGAAGATACGATGGCGTCCATCAGCATGCCGGAGCTGAATTACTTTCTGGAGCATATGGCTCCGAGCTTCGAGAAGACGATCGACGAGCTGTAGACCACTCACCCCGAGGCGGACGATACCGACGACGAAGAAAGACCAGACTGCACGAGTCTGGTCTTTCTTTGATGGCGCTATTAAGCGAACCAATTCGGGAAATTCATCAAAGTGACGGTCAAGAAAAACAATACGCCGTTAATCAGCGCCAACGTTTTGATCGAGCCGAGCTGAGGTTTAATCGCACTGCCGGATGACTCTTTCAGCGCAAGGCGCATACGCTTGCCCATGATGCCCGACAACGCGGCGATGCCGAGGAACAAGACAACCGCGAGCACCATCCAGACGATCGAATAATCGGCTTTGCTGACCAAATATCCCCCGGTTAGAAACGATAAAATCAGAGCGAATTGCCCGACGCGGTTCGTCGTAAACAGGACGCTAAGAAAACCGAATTGCGACGCCCCCGACTGCAGCTTATCCACACGATTGAGGAGAAACGGCAGCACCAAATAAATTCCCATCAAAATTGCGCTTACAACATGAATGTACAGCAGCACTTGCAGCATACGACGGCTTGCCTCCCTATACCTATTCTTAATACCTAGTATAACGGATGACCTAGCGCGTAGCAAACGGCCCCCGTCCCGCTTCAGCGGACATTCGTTATCCGGTAACGTTTGTCCCCCAAAAAAAATCGCAATCTCCGTTGGAACGGTAGATTGCGATCGGTTGGTGATGCGTAACGACGATTAGATCGTGACAACTTTGATGACGTTGCGTACGGAATCGGCCGATTTGTCGAGAGCCGCTTTTTCTTCCGGAAGCAGCTCGAGCTCAAATACTTTCTCGATGCCGTTGCCGCCAAGCAAGGTCGGCACGCCCATGAACAGGTTGTCGTAGCCGTACTCGCCTTGAAGCAAAGCGATCGAAGGAATGATGCGTTTTTTGTCTTTCAGGATCGCTTCCGTCATTTGCACGAGCGAAGCAGCCGGCGCGTAGTACGCGGAGCCGTTGCCGAGCAGGTTGACGATTTCGCCGCCGCCTGTGCGCGTGCGCTTCACGATCGCCTCGATGCGCTCAGCCGGGATCAATTTCTCAATCGGAATTCCGCCGACGTTGGAGTAACGAACGAGCGGAACCATGTCGTCGCCGTGGCCGCCGAGAACGAAGCCGCGAACGTCTTCAACGGATACGTTCAGTTCTTGTGCGATGAATGTGCAGTAACGCGCAGTGTCGAGTACGCCGGATTGGCCAATGACACGATTTTTCGGGAAGCCGAGCGTTTCATAAGCAACGTAAGTCATGGCATCAACCGGGTTGCTGAGGATGATAACGATCGATTCTGGGCTAGTTCTTTTCACGTTCTCACAAACGGACTTCACGATACCTGCGTTTGTGTTCACGAGGTCGTCGCGGCTCATGCCCGGCTTCCGAGCGATACCGGCCGTGATGATGACGATGTCGGAGTTCGCGGAATCGTCGTAGTTGGACGTGCCGACGATGTTCGCGTCGAAGCCTTGTACCGGAGAAGCTTCGAGCATGTCGAGCGCTTTCCCTTTGGTTGGGTTCTCAAGCTGCGGGATGTCGAGCAATACGACGTCGCCAAGCTCTTTCTGTGCCAGCATCAGCGCAGTTGTCGCGCCTGTGAAGCCTGCGCCGACGACCGTAATTTTTTTACGTTGAATAGCCATGATGAATCCCTCCCGAAATTATTAGTTTTATGGCGGGGACTGATCCCCTGCCGAAGCGCGCTCCCACACCCGAACGTAACGCTGGAACACCCACGCACGCATGAAAAGCGTGTCGTCGCAGCGCGCGAGCCCCTGTTCACGCCTACGACGACTAGAAGCGCTCCTGACTCCAAAACCTCATGGGTGACTCTTAGAAATTTTTAATAATCTCATCCGCAAACTGCGAGCATTTTACTTCCGTAGCGCCTTCCATCAAACGTGCAAAGTCATAAGTAACCGTTTTGTTGTTGATGGCCGTTTCCATTCCTTTGTAGATCAGCTCAGCCGCTTCCAGCCAGCCGAGGTGCTCAAGCAGCATAACGCCGGAGAGGATAACCGAACCCGGGTTTACAACGTCCAAACCTGCGTATTTCGGAGCCGTACCGTGCGTAGCTTCGAAAATGGCGTGGCCTGTTACATAGTTGATGTTCGCGCCTGGCGCGATACCGATACCGCCGACTTGAGCAGCCAGCGCGTCGGACAAGTAGTCGCCGTTCAAGTTCAACGTCGCGATGACGTCGAAGTCGGTCGGACGCGTCAATACTTGCTGCAGCGCGATATCCGCGATTGCGTCTTTCACGATGATTTTGCCAGCGGCTTCCGCTTCTTTTTGAGCTTTGTTCGCAGCATCTACGCCTTGAGCCTCTTTGATTTTATCGTATTGCGCCCAAGTGAAGGTTTTATCGCCGAACTCTTCCTCAGCCAGCTCATAACCCCAGTTTTTGAACGCGCCTTCGGTGAACTTCATGATGTTGCCTTTGTGTACGAGCGTAACGCTTTTGCGTTTGTGCTGGATCGCATATTCGATCGCTGCGCGGACCAAACGCTTGGAGCCTTCGGAGGAAACCGGCTTGACGCCGATACCGGAAGTTTCCGGGAAGCGGATCTTTTTGACGCCCATTTCATTTTGCAAGAAGGCAAGCACTTTCTTCACTTCTTCGGAACCTGCCGCCCACTCGATGCCGGCATAGATGTCTTCCGTATTTTCACGGAAAATAACCATGTCTACGAGCTCAGGACGTTTAACCGGGGAAGGCACGCCATTGAAGTAGCGAACCGGACGGGAGCATACATACAGGTCAAGCTCCTGGCGAAGCGCAACGTTCAAGGAGCGGATCCCGCCGCCGATTGGCGTAGTCAACGGTCCTTTGATGGCAACGATGTATTCGCGGATCGCAGTCAGCGTATCAGCCGGCAGCCAGTTGTTGAATTTATTAAAAGCTTTCTCGCCTGCAAACACTTCGTACCAAGCGATTTTCTTCTCGCCTTTATAAGCTTTCTCAACAGCCGCATCCAATACGCGCTTGGAAGCCGCCCAGATGTCAGGACCTGTGCCGTCACCTTCGATGAATGGGATGATCGGTTGGTTCGGAACGTTCAGCTTGCCGTCGGTAATCGTGATGCGTTCGCCTTCTGTCGGCAAAGAATATTGCTCGAATTGTACCATGATTATGTAATCCTCCTCGTTAAATGAGAGCCGGCCTGCGCCGACTCGCGTAGTTAGGGTATACCTCAAAAAGATACGGGAGCTGCGGCATCCCGGTTTCCCTGAGTGAGCGCCGCAACAGCCCGTGTAGGTAACAGCATTATCGTGGCAAGAACCACATTCGTTCGCTTGAAGCTCCGATTAGCGTTTCTCGATCGGAACGTAAGCTTGGTGAGAAGGTCCGGTGTACTCGGCACGCGGACGAATCAGACGGTTGTTCTCGTATTGCTCAAGGATATGCGCCGTCCATCCCGATGTACGGCTGATGGCGAAGATCGGCGTGAACAGGTCGCGCGGAATTTCCAGAGACGTGTATACGGAAGCGGAGTAGAAGTCGACGTTCGGCTTCAATCCTTTTTGACCGGTGACCAATTCTTCGATTTGGATGGACATGTCGTACCAGTTCATGTTCCCGGTCAGCTTGCCGAGCTCTTGAGACATTTTTTGGAGGTGCTTCGCGCGAGGATCGCCGTTTTTGTAAACGCGGTGACCGAAGCCCATAATTTTCTGTTTATTTTCCAGCTTCTCGGTGATGTAGCTCTTCACATTGGCAGCCGTGCCGATTTCTTCGAGCATCGCCATAACCGCTTCGTTCGCGCCGCCGTGCAGAGGTCCTTTCAACGCGCCGATGGCGGAAGTGACGCCGGAATAAATGTCCGACAGCGTAGCTACGGTAACGCGAGCGGCGAACGTCGAAGCGTTCAGCTCATGATCGGCGTGGAGCACAAGCGCTTTGTCCAACGCTTCGATCGCAATTTTCTCCGGATTTTTGCCGGTCAGCATATACAAGAAGTTTTCCGAGATGCTGCCTGCATCCGCTTTCGGAGCGATCGGCTCGAGGCCTTTGCGGATGCGGTCGAACGCCGCAACGATCGTCGGCAGCTGAGCTTGCAATTTAATAGCCTTACGAAGGTTCGATTCCGGCGTCATATCGCCGGCTTCGGGATCGTAAAGCGCAAGACTGGAAACAGCGGTACGCAGAGCCGCCATCGTATTCACGTCTTTAGGGTACAGCTTGATTTGATTCAACACTTCGGCAGGCACCGCTGCGTTGCTGTTCAATTCCTGGATCAACCCGCTCAGCTCGGAGCGATTAGGCAGCTTGCCGTACCATAACAAATAGACAACCTCTTCGAACGTAGCGTTCTCGGCGAGGTCGTCGATATTGATGCCGCGATACGTGAGCACGCCGTCGATGATGGAGCTGATGGAGGAAGTTGTGGCTACGATTCCTTCCAAACCTTTGGTAGCAGTCAAGATAATCTCTCCTTTGTCGTTCGATTCACATAAGTCTACTATAAAGGATTTACCTATCAATGTGAACAAATTTAGACATAAAAGTTCATTATCAGCACCATAAAGAATGTTTCTTATTGCCTCGAAATCTATAATTTCCAGCAAAGCTGAACCATTTCGACGCTGCATGGAAACTTCGTTCAAGACGCGAAAGGATATTCCCCCCTGAGAAACTGCGATCAACCAAACTCCGCTTTATCGCTCTTCGCCTAAATTTGCATCCCACCTAGAAGCATGTCATAACCGATGTAAAATTATTCCCCAAAGTTTTGCAGCATCCAAAATCGATGTTAAAATAAGAGCATGACGACTTGCAAACAGGAGGTTTCCACATGAGCAGCAGCCGAAGAATCGGCATCATCGACATCGGTTCCAACTCCATTCGCCTCGCCATTTACGAACTGCTGGCCGCCGGCGGCTACCGCGTCGTCAGCGAGTTCAAGGAATCGGCCCGCTTAAGCGGCCGAATCGGAGCCGACGGTTCGTTACCTCCTGCCGAAATTCAAGCGACCGCACAAATTCTGAAGCATTTCAAACGTATTTGCGAGAAGCACGAAGTGTCCGAATTCCGCGCCGCGGCCACGGCGGCCATCCGCAATGCATCCAATTCGGAGGAGATCGTGGAGACGCTTCGCCAAGAAAGCGGTTTTCCCATCGAGATCATGTCCGGCGAGGACGAAGCGAGGATCGGCTTTCTCGGCATGATTCGAACGATGGACGTGGAAGACGGGTTTCTTGTCGATATCGGGGGCGGCAGCACGGAGGTCAGCTTATTCCGTAACCGCCAGCTCCAGCATAGCGTCTCCTTTCCTTTCGGGGCCGTTAACACGACGCGTAAATTCGCAACGGACGGCGAATTCCAAGAGGAGCAGCTGCTCGGGATTCGCCAAATGGTCGAGCAGGCGCTCGCCGGCGAGCCTTGGATCAAGGAAGCGCCGGGGCTCCCCTTGATCGGCCTCGGCGGCGGCGTGAGGACCTTAAGCAAAATCAGTCAGCGCAGGCGTAAATATTCGTTTCTGCAAACGCACAATTACACGGTGACGGCCGACGAAATGGACGAGCTCGCCTCCTGGCTGCCGAGCCTGCCCGCCGAAAAGCGCAAGAAAGTCGACGGGCTAGCCAAAGACCGACACGACATCATCGTGCCCGGATTGCTCATCCTGCAGACGGTATTCCGGGCGGTGAACGCTTCGCATTACGTGGTCAGCGGCGCCGGGTTGCGCGACGGCCTTTTCTTCGAATCGTTCGCGCCGGGTGACGGGACAGACCGGCAGGTCGCGGAGATCAGCTCGGACAACCTGCTCGCCCTCCATCCGACCGCGCCGGAAGCCCACATTCGGCAGGTGTGCGCGAACGCGCTTCGGCTGTACGATGCCTTGGCGGATGCGGGATCGCATGGTTATTGCCCGCGGATCAGGCTTGTCCTGAAAATCGCAGCCAAGCTGTACCGGATCGGCGCTTCGCTGCAGTATTATCAATACCAGAAGCACTCGTTTCATATGATCGCCCATACGCGGATCGACGGCTTGAGCCACCGCGAGATGCTCTTATGCGCCCTGATCGCTTCATTCAAGGCCAAGAGCCGCACACAGCAAGCCATGGCGCCTTACAAGGACATTCTGCTGGAGACAGACCTGGAGCTCATCTGCAAGCTTGGCGTCCTCCTGCAGCTTGCCATTGCGCTCGACGTCAGCGAAACGCAGGCGATCGAGGTCATGACCGCGTTCACCGAAGGAACCACGCTCCACCTTAAGGTGCGGACAAAGCACGACCCCTCTGCGGAATACAGAGAGGTCGAAGGCCACCAAAAAGATTTTAAAAAGGCTTGGGGCATTCAGCTTAACCTTCATGAGCTGTCGTTTTCCAAGAACTGATGCGCATCGCTTCGAATTGACTCCGCAGCGGTTCATCGTCGCCTGCGGTTACACGCTCGTAAAGCCCGTTCGGCTGCAGCTGGCGGGCTTTGACGTTATCCCGTAAGTTGAGCTGCAAAATATTGATCAGCGACTGCTGGATGTCCTTATCGAACACCGGGCACATCAGTTCGACGCGGCGCGTCAGGTTGCGGGTCATCCAGTCCGCACTGGCGATATAAACTTCAGGCTCCCCTTCGTTCTCGAAGTAGAAGATCCGGGAATGCTCGAGAAACCGGTCCACGATGCTGCGCACCGTGATGTGCTCGCTCAGGCCCGGCACGCCCGGACGCAAGCAGCAGACGCCCCGTACGATCAAATCGATCTTCACGCCTGCTTGCGACGCTTGGTATAACTCGTCAACCATCTGCTGATTCGACAGCGAGTTAAATTTCGCGATGATGCGGGCCGGTTTCCCTTCCGCGGCGTGTTTCGCTTCCCGGCGAATTTTCTCGAACAGCTTATCCATCATATCCGTCGGAGCGACGCCGAACGCTTTCCAGTTATGCGGCGCCGAGTAACCGGTCACCTCGTTGAACAGCGCCGACGCGTCCTCGCCGATCACCTTGTGCGAGGTGAACAAGCCGACGTCGGTGTACAGCTTCGCCGTATTATCGTTGTAGTTGCCCGTTCCGACGTGCACGTACCGGTGCAGTCCATCCTGCTCCTGGCGGACGACGAGCGTAATTTTGGCGTGCGTCTTTAAGCCGATCAGACCGTACACGACATGGCAGCCCGATTGCTCCAGCATCCGCGCCCAGGCGATGTTGCGCTCCTCGTCAAAACGCGCCTTCAGCTCGACGACAACCGTCACCTGCTTGCCGGATTCGGCCGCCCGGGCCAGCGCTTGAATGAGCGGCGAGTTGCCGCTGACGCGATATAATGTCATCTTGATTGCGAGCACCTGCGGATCGTAGGCCGCTTGGCAAATGAAATCGGTCACCGCATCGAACGATTCGTACGGGTGATATACGAGCACGTCGCGCTGCCGCAGCTTGGCGAACAGATCTTCGATATCATCCAGCTCGGCCGGGTACACCGACTCAATCGGTTTATACCGCAAATGATCGTAGCCCTTCAGCGAGCCTGTCAGTTTCATTAAATACGTCAAATCAATCGGTCCGTCGATCTCGAAGACGTTGTCCGTAATCTCGAACTCCTCCGTTAACTGCTTCAGCGCATAGGGATGCATCCCTTTCTGCACCTCGAGGCGTACCGGGTCTCCCCAGCGGCGGCGGCGCAGCTGGTTCTCGATTTCCTCCAGCAAATCCTCGGCGCCTTCCTCATTCAAGGTCAAATCGGCGTTGCGCGTTAACCGGAACGCTTGTACCGATACCGCGGTATACCCGCTGAAGAGCGTATGGATGTGCTGCTCGATCAGCTCTTCGATCAAAATAAACTCGTGCTTCTTGCTGTTGGCGCGAGCCGGCACCTCAATAAACCGCATCAGGTTCGAAGGCACCTGCAAAATGGCGAAATAAGGCTCGTCCTCCGGGTCGTCCCCTTCCTTCATCAGCACGACGGCCAAATAAACGGCTTGCGTACGGACGAGCGGAAACGGCCGGGCTTGGTCGACCGCCATCGGGGTTAATACCGGAAATACGATCTCATGATAATACGCATCCATCGCCTTGCGCTGTGTGACCGTCAAGTCTTCGTAATCAGCGATATAAATGCCTTCTTTACCGAGCAGACGCAAGATTTCGCGGTATGTACGGTATTGCTCGGACACCATTTTCGACGAGCGTTTCATAATACGCTTGAACAATCCCGCCGGCGTATAGCCGGTGAAATCTTTTTTCGTATACCCCGCTTTAATCTGGTCCTTGATACCCGCCACGCGAACGCTCATAAACTCGTCCAAGTTGGAGGAAACGATCGATAAGAACTTCACACGCTCCAGGAGAGGCGTCGTCGGGTCCTGAGCTTCCTCCATGACCCGCCAGTTAAACTCCGCCCAGCTCAGATCTCGGTTCAAGTAATGATTCGCCGCTTCTCGGGAAGTCGTCTCCTTCATCGGATACCCATCCTCCATGCCCTTACTTTGTCATCTACCGTTCTACTTCATTCATCGTAATTCGACATTGTTAAAAGAAAATAGGTCTTTTGTAAATTTTATGTTAACGTTACTGAAAAATATGCTGTTTTTACATATGGCTGCCGATTAAAGCATACAAGTCCGGCGCTTCGCGGTCAATTCGCGTCGGCTTCCAATCCCGGTTCACCCATACATGACGCGTGCTTCCGGTGACGAGCAGCTCTTCGCCGCGCTTCACCTCATAAGCAAAATCGAGACGCAGATGGGTAAACGCCGTCACCCGCGTATAAATCGTCACCGTATCATCGTATTTGGCCGGCTGCTTGAATTTAAGGTCCGCTTCGATCAACGGCAGCAGCAAGCCGCGCGCCTCGAGGGTTTGGTATGGCATGCCCAGAGAGCGAATCATCTCCGTGCGGCCGACTTCAAACCACGTCAAATAGTTGGCATGGTACACGACGCCCATTTGATCCGTCTCCTGATAGCGTACGCGGAATTCACAACTAAACCCATTCATGCCCTCACCCTCCATCCGTCTCATTCACATTGAGGTGCTGCCACAACGAAAAGAGCGAAACCGATATTCGATTTCGCTCGCTCCATGTTCATATAATTACAAAACCCGCGCGCGGCCGGAGTAGATAACCCCGACTTCCGGGTAAATCGAAACTTCCGTACCGTCTTTCAAAATTTGCAGCGCATTCTCGACGCCGACGATCACCGGCTTGCCCAGGCTGATGCCGACAACCGCCGCGTGCGACGTAATACCGCCCGTTTCGGTAATAACCGCGGCTGCCTTCCCGAAGGCCGGCATGTAGTCCCGGTCCGTCGTCGGCGTAATCAAAATGCAGCCCTCTGTCGCTTTCGCATTCGCCTCATCCGCGCTGCTCGCGGTGATGACTTTGCCGGTTGCGATTTGCGTCCCGATGCCTTGACCCTTGGCGATCATCTCGCCGATCTGGTGCACTTTAATCAAGTTCGTCGTTCCGGAGCGGCCAACCGGAACGCCCGCTGTGATGACGACGATATCGCCCAGGCTCACGTATCCCGCTCTCACGCTCGTATCGACGGCCAGTTCGAACAATTGGTCGGTCGACGTGCACGACTCGCCCTTCAACGGCACGACGCCCCATACGAGCGACAGGCGGCGCAGTACACGCTCGTCCGGCGTAACCGCGATGACCGGCGCTTTCGGCCGGTACTTGGACACCATACGCGCCGTATAACCGCTCTCGGTCGCCGTAAGGATCGCGCGCGCATCCAGATCGAGCGCGGAGTTAGCAACCGCTTGGCTGATCGCTTCGGTTACGGTCGTTTGCTGCGCATTGCTTTGGCGGATGAAAATTTCGCGGTGCTCCAGCGCCGCCTCCGCACGCTCGGCGATGCGCGCCATCGTCAGCACGGACTCGACCGGATATTTCCCGGCCGCCGTCTCGCCGGACAGCATCACCGCGTCGGTGCCGTCGAAAATCGCGTTCGCGACGTCGCTCGCTTCCGCACGCGTCGGACGGGGGTTGCGCTGCATCGAGTCGAGCATCATCGTCGCAGTGATGACCGGCTTGCCCGCTTGGTTACACTTCTTGATCATCGCCTTCTGTACGATCGGCACGTCTTCGGCCGGAATTTCCACGCCGAGGTCGCCGCGCGCAACCATCAGGCCGTCGGACACCTCCAGAATTTCGTCGAGGTTCTCGACGCCTTCCTGGTTTTCGATTTTCGAAATGATTTGAATATGGGTCGCGTTGTGGCGCTCCAAAATTTCACGGATTTCGATCACGTCGCTCGCCTTCCGCACGAAAGAAGCTGCGATGAAATCGACGCCCTGCTGAATGCCGAACACGATATCGTTCGCGTCTTTCTCTGTAATCCCCGGCAGGTTGATTTTCACGCCCGGCACGTTAACGCCTTTCTTGCCGCCCAGCAATCCGCCGTTCTTGATGCGGCATACGATATCGGTGCCTCGGATGTCTTCGACCGTCAACCCGATCAAGCCGTCGTCAATCAGGATGGTGGAGCCGATCTTCACGTCTTTGTACAAATCCCGATACGTGATGTACACGCGCTGTGCGTCGCCTACGATTTCTTCGGTCGTGAGCGTGATCAGCTGGTCCTGCACAAGCTCAACCTTCTGGTCGTCTTTCAGCTTGCCTGTACGGATTTCCGGCCCTTTGGTATCGAGCAGAATGGCAATGTCGCTTCTACCCAGCTCTTGGCACGCCTGACGCACGTTCTTGATCCGGTTGCCGTGCTCCTCGAAGTCGCCGTGAGAGAAGTTGAGACGGGCGACGTTCATTCCCGCTCCGATTAATTTCTTAAACATATCCAGCGATTCGCTCACCGGGCCGATCGTACATACAATTTTCGTTCTACGCATGGTTTCCCTCCTGGATGGTCGTAAAGCGTCCTATCTGTCTAAACTTTCGATAACGGTCTTCCACAAGCTCTTCCTCGTTCAGCTTGAGCAATTCCTGCAAATGCCTCCACAACGTTTGCTTGATCGCCTCGGCCTGCATGACAACGTCCCGATGGGCGCCGCCTTTCGGTTCCGGGATGATCTCATCAATCACGTCCAGCTTCAGAATTTCGTCGGCCGTAATTTTCATCGCTTCGGCCGCCTCCATTGATTTCGAAGCGTCTTTATACAAAATCGAGGCCGCCCCTTCCGGACTGATGACCGAATAGATGGCGTTCTCGAGCATAAACACACGGTTGCCGACCCCGAGCGCAAGCGCTCCGCCGCTGCCGCCTTCACCGATGACGACACACAGGATCGGCACGCGCATCGAAGCCATTTCAAGCAAATTGCGCGCGATCGCTTCCCCTTGGCCGCGCTCTTCGGCGGCGTTGCCCGGGTAAGCTCCCTTCGTATCGATAAAGGTAATAATCGGCCGCTTGAACTTATCGGCTTGTCTCATCATACGCAGCGCTTTACGGAAGCCCTCCGGATGCGGACTGCCAAAGTGACGGGCGATGTTGTCCTTGGTGTCTTTCCCTTTCTGATGACCGACCACCGTTACGGGAATGCCGTTGAAACGGGCAATGCCGCCTACTATGGCAAGGTCGTCGCCATAGAGACGGTCACCGTGAAGTTCGATGAAGTCGGTAAACAAATGCTGGATGTAATCCAGCGTCGTCGGCCGCTGCGCGTGGCGGGCGACCTGCATTTTTTGCCGGGTCGACATGCTGGCGTACAGCTCGGCCTCGAGCTCCGCAAGACGATGCTCCAAGCGGGCAATTTCTTCAGAGAAATCGATCTGCTTATCCCGGCTGAATTTGCGCAGCTCCTCGATTTTGGCGCGAAGCTCCACAAGCGGCTGCTCAAAGGGCATTTCACTTGCCATTCGCGACTTCCTCCTTTACGGTATGCATGCTAAGAAGCTTGGCCAGCATGCTGCGCAAATCTTTGCGGTGCGCCACCAAGTCCACTTGTCCATGTTTCAGGTTGAATTCCGACGTCTGGAAATTGTCCGGAAGCTTCTGACGAATCGTCTGCTCGATGACACGCCGTCCCGTAAAACCGAAAGCCGCTCCAGGCTCGGCGATGATATAATCGCCGAGCATCGCGAAGCTCGCCGATACGCCGCCGAACGTCGGATCGGTAATGACCGATATGTAAAGTCCGCCCCGCTCGTTCAGCTTGGACAATGCCGCGCTCGTCTTGGCCATCTGCATCAAGCTTAGAATGCTCTCCTGCATCCGCGCGCCGCCCGATGTCGAGAAGATGATGACCGGCCGCTGATGCTCCATCGCGTACTCAATCGCTCTCGTTACTTTCTCCCCGACGACCGAGCCGAGCGAACCGCCCATAAAGTCGAAGCTCATCGCCGCCACGACTACCGGATGTCCGCCGATCCGGCCCTCGCCCGTGATCACCGCATCCTGCATACCGGTGGATTCCATCGCCTTGCTGTATTTACTCGCATAATCCGGAAACTGGAGCGGATCGACCG
The DNA here is from genome assembly GCF_006519665.1 of Paenibacillus sp. tmac-D7. Taxonomy (NCBI): domain Bacteria; kingdom Bacillati; phylum Bacillota; class Bacilli; order Caryophanales; family Paenibacillaceae; genus Paenibacillus; species Paenibacillus sp. tmac-D7. Next base: position 245,055 of record NZ_VIDW01000002.1, read on the forward strand.
ACACGATCTCACTGTCGAACTCGGTAAACTCGCCGTCGTCCATCGTCATCTGAATGCGCTCCACCGCATTCAGCCTGTAATGGTAATCGCACGACGAACACACCTTCAAGTTTTTATCCAGCTCTTTGTTGTATTGAATCGTACCACACTGCGGGCACTTATTCATCAATCCTTCGGGAATTTCGCGTCTCGGCCGTTCTTCGGGCACGTCGATGCCCCCGTCGAGCGGGAGCTTGACACTAGGCCTGTCCGCCGAAGGAACCGTGGCATACTTCCTTTTCTTCTGAAACAAGTCTTTGAATTGCACGACTACACCTCGCCTTACCGTTGTTGGACTTGTCCGTGCTTGCCGCCAGCTGCCTTGGACGTGCTGGTTAAGATCTATGCAAAATGGTATTCAGCACCTCTTGTACTTCTTCCAATTCGCCTTCGGGAACTAAAATTTCAAATTGATTTTTGGTCATATTAATAGCCCGAACTTGTACCAGAAAGCCTTCTTCCGTTAGCTTTTGCTTGATTCTATCAGCAATTTTCGCGGTTGGAGCGATATAGATCACGGTCCACATGAAACAAGACCTCCCGAACATAATGGAATAATGATATCATAACTCCACTTTTTCCCGCAACCGAGGTTGTGACGCTGCAAGTGGGGCTTGTCCCTGCGAAAATGCCGGAAAACGGGCAAAAAACGATTCGCCCGTTACGTTTGTCCATCCAATTCGTCTTGATGCTTATGCGCGATACGGGCCGAAGCGGCGGCCGCAAGACCTGCCACCAAGTCGTCCAGGAAGACGTGAATGCTCGTCGAATGATCGTTCAAATCCCGGATAATGCCGTTTTTTTTCTTATCCAAGTACCCGAAGCTCGTCAAACCGATCATGCCGTACACATGCACGATGCCAAGCGCCAGCGTTTCGTCGACGCCGTAGAGCGACTCGTCCTGTTCCATCAGCTGCTGCAGCGGATCGGGCAGCAGCTTCTGCTCGGCCAGCTCGTCGAGCGCGATACCGGTGTACAGCACATACTGCACCTCGCGCTTGGCCAGCACGGCCAGCACGCTTTCGATGCAAGCCTCCTTGGACAATGCCGGGTTATACGGAACCTGCAGCTCGTGCACGATATCGGCGATCCGATCGACGGTCACCCCGCGCTTTTCCAACCATTCCACGATAGGTAGATGCGACATAACAACAACGCCTCCTTCGATACATTCGTAACACACGGGCAGCCTGCAAGCGGCACAGCAGCGCAGGTTGCAGCTTGGGTTACTAAATGTATGCGAAGAAGGCGATCATTATTTCACCTTTACACTTTGTTCACCTAACAACTCTTCGATTCGTGAGAAAAGGGCCGGAGACGGCTTCACGTTATATTCGCCGGAGAGACCGAGCGTTTTTTGCGTCTTCTCGTAATAGAGGACGACCGGCACCGGGCCGTGATGCTCGGCGATCAGCCGCTTCAGCGCCGCCAGC